>JAPXTA010000061.1:0-28588 GCA_033812735.1 Hyphomicrobiaceae bacterium
CATGAAACTGTTCCAGCGCATCCTGGACGCGGAAGAAGCGGCCGCGGACGAGGATGCGCTGCGTCTGATCGCACGGGCGGCGGAAGGCAGCGCGCGCGACGGACTTTCCATTCTCGATCAAGCGATTGCGATGGGCTCGGGTACCGTCAAGGCGCCGGACGTCCGCGCCATGCTCGGCCTCGCCGACCGGAGCCGGATCTTCGATCTGCTCGACCATCTTTTGTCTGGCCGCGCGCCGGCCGCCATCGAGGCGCTGACACGGCTGCATCACGACGGCGCCGAACCGCTGCAGGTTTTGGCCGACCTTGCCGAGTCCGTCCATCTCGTGACGCGCGCGAAGATCGCGGGTGTCGATGCGGGTAGTGAGACGCTGTCGGCCGAGGACCGGACGCGGGCTGCTCAGCTTGCACCGCGTCTTTCGGTTCCGCTGCTGACGCGCGCGTGGCAGATGCTGGTGAAGGGGCTCGAGGAGGCGAACAAGGCGGGCAATCCACTGGCTGCCGCCGAGATGGTGCTGATCCGCATTGCCTACACGGCCGATCTGCCGGCACCCGACGAGATCATCCGGGCGCTTGGCGGTACGCCGACGCGTGCTGTCGGAGAGACCGGCGGCGCTGCCCGCGATGGCGGTGGTCGCGCCCCGCTCAATCGCGCCGATGCCGCGCATATCATTGCCTCCGCGCTGGATGATCCGCCGCCCGCGTTGTCGATGGACGACTACGGTCAAGGCGTCGGCGCGGACGACATTCCGTTCATTGCGCCTGAAGACGACGACATGGCCGAGGTCGACGCTGATATCGGCCTTGCAGCCACGCCGGCCGCCGCGCTTCCGATCGTCAACACGTTCCAAGACGTCGTCGACCTCGCCGGCGTGAAGCGTGACGTCAAACTCAAGGTTCATCTTGAAGAACACGTCAGCCTCGTGCGCTTCGACGCGGCGCAGGGCCTCATCGACTTGCATCTGCTGCCGCAGGCGCCGAAAGAGATCGGCAACGAGCTCCGCGTGAAGCTGTCGGCGTGGACGGGCAAGCGCTGGATGGTGGCATTGGCGTCGCGCGCAGGCGAGCCGACGATCGGGGCCACGATGCGCGAGCGCATGGCGCAGGAACTCGCGGATCTCCAGCAACATCCCGCTGTCTTGGCGGTCATGAAGCAATTTCCCGACGCCAAGATCGCGACGATCAAGCCACTGCCGCGATCCAAGATCGACGACAGCAAGGCGGGCTGAGCCTCGGCGCCAACAGCACGCTTATTCCCAGAACCGCGGCATCCGCTGCAGGCGGGCAAGCGCATCCTTCGTCTCGCGCCACGTATCCTGGCTTCTCGCTGCGTGCCAGCCGATGACGAAACCGCTCGCGCGCTGAACCGCCGGGTCAGCATGGTCGCGGATGTTGGACATTTCGACGAGCCTATGTGCCGTCGCCAAGTCGTTGAGATGCCCGAGGGAATATTGGAGGCGGCGGATCTCGGTGATCATGCGTCCGGCGTCGGCGTCATCAGCCAGAGGGGCAATCAGCTCGACCGCATACCGGAGCCGCCGGAGATCCTTGCGCAGCGCGTGCCGGCGTTCGATGTCCAGGGTATCGACGTCATCGGCGGCTTCATCGATCCGCTTCCAGAGTCGCCGCAGCGCCTTGTACCCGGCCTTGCGCGCCGATCTGTCATAGACGGCACCGTCTTCCTGCTCGAGTTGCTGTTCGACTTGCATCGGCCAGAGCGCAAGCTTGGATCGAAACTCGATCCACCGTGGCGCCAAGAGCGTTTCCACGAGCGCCTCTCTGGCCGTCCGGCGCGCGCCGTCGAGCACTGTGCGCAACGCTGCGATATCAGGCTTCTCGGGAACGGCTTCCAATGGTGCGACAATATCCAAGGCGAGCACGTCGAGATCGCGCAGCTCGCCGACCGTGGTCCCGAGCGCCTTCGCTTCTTCCGAGAAGCGGCGCCATACTTCCTCGGATTGTTCGGCGCGGAATGCTTTGAGGGCGACGCGGAGACGGCGCAAGGCCACGCGCATCTGATGGATCGCCTCCTCGTCGCCGCCGGCTTCGAAGGCTTCCCAATTCCAGAGGGCCTGCCGACACGCCAGCCCGGCGCTGTCGACCAGGGCTTTACCCCTGTTGATGCCTGGCTCTAGACGGGGAGCCTTGGCCTTCATTGGCGCGTTCGGACGATCCGGCAACGGGCCTGCTGCCGGTTGGGGGCTGTTCGTAGAAACTATGCTGCCGTCGTTGGTGTCGTTCATGGCGCCCGCCTGGCGCCGCGCGCCGGTGCAAGATCATACGACAGCCTCATACTAGGCGCGTTATGACAGGGGTGTGACAACTCATTTGCGCGCGTTGGCGTTATAGCCGATGAGTAATCGCGATGGATTATCAGGGGCTGTCCGGCTAAGGGAAGCGCCTTCCGCCACGCACATTCACACCAGGAGCCGCCGCCATGTTCGACATGATCAAGATCATGAAGCAGGTCCAGGAGATGCAATCGAAGATGGCGGCCGTGCAGGAGGACCTCGCGGGCCTCGAAGTCACGGGGCAGTCCGGCGGCGGCATGGTCCGCGTCACGATGAACGGAAAGTCGGAGATGCGCGGCCTCAAGATCGATCCGAGCTTGTTGAACCCGGCCGAAGCCGAGATGCTCGAAGATCTCATTCTGGCCGCCTCGAGCGATGCGAAGTCGAAGGCGGAGGCCGCCGCGCAAGAGAAGATGAAAGAGGTCACGGCAGGCTTGCCGATCCCGCCCGGGCTGTCATTGCCGGGGTTCAAGTTCTAAGGCGCGTTAGATCTTCTTGGCCTTTGCCTGGGATTTCGGACTTGCGAGCGGCGGCACCTCGGTCGCTTCAGGTTTGCGCAGGGCCGCATCAGGCAGGACGACCGTTGGCGCGTCAGTTTTTGTCTCAGCTTTCGGCGCACCGTCAACAAACTTGACGCCAACCACCATGAGCAAACCCCGCTTGATGGCGCCGCTCCAGGTGCCATTTTCATAGAAGCGGACATTGCGCCCGAACATCGCGACGACGATCTCGCCGTCCGCTTCCTTTGCCTCGCAGTGCGTTTGGTCCGCGCGGATGTATCCCGTGATCGGCGGCTTGGGTGGCTCGGCCTTCGGATCGCGGATCGCGAAGGGGTTGACGGCTTCGGGCTTGGTCTTGAACGCCGTTACCCGGCCGGCGCGTCCATCTCGCAACCAGCTTGCGTCGAATAGCGCCTCGGCAGCGGCGACGGCATCGCGTTGTTGCGGACTGTTGGGACGTTCGCAGGCAAAAGGCTTTGGCGGCGCAACCGGGGGCGCTGGCGCGGTGACCGGGGCTGGGACCGGAGCTAGGACCGAGGCCGGGACCGGTGCTGGGCCCTGCGCCGCTTTGTCCGGCGGCACAAGCTGTGCCACCGCGCCCTGGCTTAAAGCCATCAAGGCAACGCTGCACGAAAAGATCCGCAATAGTCTTGATAGCATTTTGCCGGCCCCGCAAATGGCGCCATTCGATCCTGGCCGCTGACCGCAAGTCGGCGAGCCATATCGCACCGAACAGCGGCGCCGACCAATCGAATGACGATTACGGTTAACGGTATCAATTGTGGGGCAAGGGACATAACTTGGGTGCATGAGAACCGACCGGACAGCTCGAATTCGTGAGGCCGTCGCCGCAGATGGCGAAGGGATGTTCGACGTACGCACCGCCGTCCGCGAAAATCATTTGAGCCGAGAACAGCTAGCTGATCGTGGCATCACGCCACAGTCCGTGGCGCAGTCCTTCGAGGGGCAGTCAAAAGGCTGGGTCGCCGAGGCCGATGGCCGCGTCGTCGGCTTCGCCATTGCCGATCATGCGTCGCGTTCGATCTTCGCGCTGTTCATCCACCCCGATTGGGACGGCCGCGGCCTTGGAACGGGGCTGCTGCGGCTCGCCCGCAATTGGCTCATGCAGCAGTCGCTCGACCCGATATGGCTCACAACGGATCAGGGGACTGTTGCCGAGACGTTTTACCGGCGGCGCGGATGGCAGCCGGCACGGATCGAGGACGACGGCCAAATACGGTTCGAATGGCACGATAACGGTCTGCTCGATGGGCCGATGATCGACCTCGCGCGGTTGGACCTCGTGCCGCTCAGGGACGCCGCGCATTTAGAGCAGTACCACCACATTCGCCGCGTCGAGCTGCTCGAGCGCTATGAACCGCCGCCGGTCGTTTACGACCCCGGCGTTGCCGGGGAGAACCGGCCAGAAAACATCGGTCATGTTCTGCTTCTGGACGGCTGCGTGATCGGCACGATCCGGATCGATCTGATCGACCGCGCACATGCGGGCTTCCGGCTGGTTGCCGTCGCGGGCCAGCATAAGAACCTGGGCTACGGCGCCTTCATGCTCGACCGTGCCGAGGCCATCACCCGCGCCTATGGCCGCAGCGAGGTTGTCGTGAATGCCTCCCATCCCGCTCGCGCCTTCTACGAACGGCATGGTTATAGGGCAGGCGATTGGCACGATCGCTTGCCGATCGACACCAGCCGGAATGTCCGCCTCGGCAAGCGGCTCGATTGAGCCCATGCCGATTCGTCCGGATCGCGCCCCAAAACAGCCCAAAAAACTGCCCAAAACACGATCGCGAACCTCGTTTAGTTTGCCCTTGCCCATGCCGGCAGGGTATCAGGAAGCCAACAAGCCCCTAACGTGGACGGGAAGCCTGCGGCATGGCCGATCAGTTCGACGCCTTCAAACAAGAGATCGAGGAGGATCTCCAGCGCGAGCGCATGCTCAAGCTGTGGGAACAGTACAAGATCTTCATCATGGGAGCAGCGGCTGCCCTTGTGCTCGGCGTCGCGGTCTTCAAATTCATCGAGCAGCGCCGCCTGACCGCCGCCGAGACGAATGGCGCGGAATTCGCGAGTGCCGCCAAGCTGATCGGCGAGAAGAAGCCCGAAGAAGCCATCAAGGCGCTCTCGGCCATCGCGTCGAGCGGCACGGGCTATGCGGCGCTGGCCAATCTGCGCCTCGCCGGTGTTCATGCCGAGGCCGGCCGGAAAGCAGAAGCGGCCGCTGCCTACGACGCCGTCCAGAAGCAAAACGGCGTCGATCCGTTGATCGCTGACTTCGCCCGCCTGCAAAGCGCCATGTTGATGGCTGACAGCATCGACTTTACCGAGCTGCAGAATCGCCTCAACCCTCTGTTGACCGATTCTCATCCATGGCGGAATCAGGCGCGGGAACTCATGGCGCTCGCCGCCATGAAGGCCAACCGCAATGACGATGCCAGGGCGCAGCTCGAACGTCTCCTTGGCGACAAGGAATTACCGGGTGGGATGCGTGAGCATGTGACGATCTTGATGTCAGTGCTTGCGCAGGCCGATCTGGCGAAGGCGCAGCAGGGTGCCTCGCCAGCACCGGCGACGGCTCCGAAGGCCGATAGTCCGAAGGCGGAGACGCCGGCGAAGAAGTGACAGGAAGCCCAAGGGTCGAGGGTCCCGACGGCATTGGATGAAACGGGCGCGACGATGGGGAAGCGACAGGATCTGACAAGGCGCGCTGCGATGCGGCTCGTCTTTGCCGTTGCAGCCACGGTCGCGCTGGCCGGTTGTTCCGACAGTTTGCCGAGCCTGCCGAAGCTCACCGATCTCAATCCGTTCGCCGAAAAGCAGGTGCCGTTACCGGGGAAGCGCGTGCCCATCATGGCCGAGGGCAGCAAGATCGGCGGCGACTTGGCCACCGCCGACAAACCGATCAGTCTCCCCGCGCCAATCACCAACGAGAGCTGGAGCCAGCCGGGTGGCGCTGCGAACAATGCGCCGGGTCATCTCAATCTCAACCAATCCGTGAAAGTGGCTTGGTCGGCGAGCGCGGGCAAAGGTTCGAGCAAGTACGGCAAGTTGTCGGCAAGCCCGATCGTTTACGATGGTCGGGTCTACACGCTTGATGCCGCCGGCACCGTGACGGCGTTCGGCAGCGGCGGCAGCATCGCTTGGCGCTACTCGGTCATGCCTGAGGGCGTGAAGAACCCCGAGAACGGCTTCGGTGGCGGCTTGGCTGCCGACGGTGGCCGTCTGTACGCCGCGACGGGCTATGGAACGGTAGCCGCACTCGATGCCAAAACCGGCAAGAAATTCTGGGAGCAAAAGGTCGGGGTCCCCGTCCGCTCGTCGCCGTCTGCCGCCGGCGATCGCGTCTTCGTCGTGACGATGGATGGTGTGCTCTATTGCCTCTCTGGAGCAGACGGCTCGGAAATGTGGACGTTCAAGGGTGTGCCCGAGCGCGCCAGCCTCGTGAACAACGCGAGCCCTGCTATCGAAGGCGATACGGTGATCGCGCCATTTTCGTCGGGCGACGTCGTCGCTCTGAAGATTTCGACCGGCCAAGTGCTGTGGACCGAGAGCCTTGCGCGCACCCGCTCCGCATCCTCACTCGCGTCGATGAGCGACGCTGCGCGACCGGTGATCGATGGCGGCACGGTGTTCGCTATCGGCCATGCCGGCCGCATGATCGCAACGTCTGCCCGCAATGGCGAGCGGCAATGGGCGATCACAGTTCCGAGCTTGCAACAGCCGTGGGTGGTCGCCGAGACCATTTTCGTGGTGGACACATCAGGCCAGATGCTGGCGGTGAGGCGGCGGGACGGGAAGATCCAATGGACGGCAAAATTGCCGGGACAGAACGTCCAGTGGTCGGGCCCGGTGCTGGCCGGGGGCAAGTTATGGGCGGTCTCGAGCAAGGGCACTCTCGTTGGCGTCGAGGCGCAAACGGGCAAGGTCGCGGGCACTCAGGAACTCGGTGGCGAAGTTTACATAGCTCCCGTCGTCGCGGGTGGGCGGATGTACGTGCTCACCGACGGCGCCAAGCTGATCGCCCTCAACTAAAGGCCTGATCGCAGCGAATTGATGAGGTCGTGCTGTCCAGCATGGCGCCAACTGTTCTGCCATGCGTATCTTGGATCACGATTGGAGTGATCCCATGCGCGTCCCATTACTGACAGTCCTCGCCATCCTTGCCACACCGGTTGGCGCCGCACCGCAATCGCCCGTGCCGTCTCCCCTCATCCGCATTCAGGCGCAGCCGCCTGCCGCGCCCGCACCGGATGCGACGCGCGAAGCCATGCTGCAGCGCCTGATGGCCTTCGTTGCCGACGACTATCTTGGGACCGGCCGCGACGATCATGAGAACAGCCCTGATCTTTATGCGCCCGTTGTCGCCTACTACGGCCGGCAGCAGACGAGCCGTGCCGGCGTCATGGCCGGGAAACGAGCCTACTACGCCAAGTGGCCGTCGCGGCGTTACGAGATGATGCCCGGCACCCTGCAAGCAAAGCCCGGCGTGGACGACAGCGTGGAGATCACGTTCCGCTATACGTACGAGGTCGGCAACGGGCGCCGCTCGGCTCGCGGGATCGGCTCCACGACACTTGGGCTCATTCTGCTCGACGATGGCCGCTACCAGATCGTCAAGGAGGCGGGCGGGGTGATCCGGCGCACCGGCGGAAGCTGATCGGCTCTGCAACGGCATCGATTGCACAGGCTTACCGCGCGCGTTAGGTCTTCAAAAGAGCTTTTGGGGACCCGAGATCATGAGCGACGAGAAGAAGCCAACCATCCGCACGCGCCTCGTGCAGAAGAGCCGCCCGGCGAAGGGCCAACGCCGCCCGGTCAATCCGCCGGTCGTGCGTGCCTCGACGGTCCTCTACGAGAACGTCGCGACCCTCCGCGATGTGCGCGCCAAACGGCCAACGCGGGAGCGCGCCTTCAGCTATGCGACGAACGGCACGCCGACGGTGTTCGCACTCGAGGACATGATCGCCGATCTCGAGGGCGGTTATCGCACCCGCGTCTCGCCATCCGGTCTGGCTGCCATTGCGTTTGGGATGACACCTTTCCTGCGGCCCGGCGATCACTGCCTGATCACCGAGAGCGCTTATGAGCCGACCCGCAATTATGCGAAGACGTTCCTCGAGCCTTGGGGCGTACAGGTCGAGATCTACAAGGCCGACGGCAGCGATATCGCCGGCCGATTCAAGCCGAATACCAAGGTCGTCTACGCGGAAGTGCCCGGCACTGGTGCATTCGAGATGCTCGACCTGCCGGCGCTCGCGCGGGAAACAAAGAAGCGCGGGATCAAGCTGTGTGTCGATAACACGTGGGGCTCTGGCTTTCTATTCCAGCCGCTGAAGCATGGCGCTGACGTTTCGATGATCGCCGGCACGAAGCATATCGGCGGACACTCCGACGTGCTGCTCGGCGCGGTCACGACGACCGAAGAGGCGTGGCCCGCGGTGCACGACTATCACAGCGCTTTCGGCATCTGCATCGGCGGCGACGACGCGTATCTCGCTTTGCGCGGCGTGCGGACCATGGCTGTGCGCCTGCCGGTTCATGCCGAGACGACGATGAAGATCTGCGAATGGGCGGACACCCGACCGGAGATCGCCAATATTCTTTGGCCGGCATGGCATAAGTTTCCGGGGCATGATCTTTGGAAGCGCGATTTCAAGGGCGCGTGTGGTCTGTTTGGGTTCGAGTTTCAGCCGGGGACGCCGCAAGACAAGGTCGACAGCTTCATCGACGCACTCGACAACTTCCAGATCGGTGCGTCATGGGGCGGGTTTGAAAGCCTTGTGATGATCACGAACATCCCCGCCATGCGCACCGTCACCGACTGGTCGAAGCGCGGTCCGATCGTGCGTCTGCATGCCGGTCTCGAAGATCCGGCTGATCTCATCGCCGATCTCGAACAGGCGCTGCGGCATCTGAAGTAAGCGCGGTCATCCGTCGCCGTGTCTCAGCGCTTCGCGAGTGCGGCGACGGCCAGCGTGATCCAGCCCAGGATTGTCAGCGAGCCGCCCAGTGGCGCGGCCATGGGGAATAGACGCGGCCAGCCGAGAAACGCGCGGACGGCGAGGTCGAGGGCAAATAAGCCCACCCCCGCCGCGAGCGTGACAAGCGCCAGCGTAGACAATAAGCGGTGCAGATGGCTGGTTTCCCTCGCCAGCACCGCTGCGATCAGAGTGGGTGCATGCCACAGCAGCATCTGCCCGGCAGTGGTCGCCGTGCTGCCTGCGGCGTGGCTTCCGGCTGCGAGAAGCGCCGTGCCGGCTGCGCCGAAGAGTGCTGCGATCAACAGGATTGCCCGCGTGAGCTGCATTAGAACGCCCTCATTCGCACCAGAACGATACCTGTGACGACGACGAGTGCCGCAACGATGCGGAGCGGAATGATCGGCTCGCGCAGGATCACGATGCCAATGAGCGCGGCGAATAGGACGCTGGTTTCACGAAGCGCGGCGACCAGCGCGATCGGTGCCTGGGCCATGGCCCAGATGGCGATTGCATAGGCCGACGCGGACATCGCGCCGCCGGCCAGCAGCAGCATTGCCGTTCTCAAGGGAACGCCGCGCATTTCACGGGGATACTTGATCAGCCCGAAAATGAGCATCATCACGCCATCGAGGAAGACGAGCCAGACGATATAGGGAATGGGCGAGGCGCCAATACGGCCGCCGACACCATCGACGAGGGTGTAGAGCGCGATCGAGGCGGCGGTGAGCAGCGCGAAGCCGATCGCGCGGAACTCGAACTTGCCGACATCGCGGCCGCCCTTGAGCGACAGCATGATGATGCCCGATGCAAGCACCACGATGCCGACAACACCGAGCGGGCCTAGATGCTCGTCCAGCAGGAAGGTCGCGCCGATTGCCGTCATCAGCGGCGCGGACCCGCGGGCGATCGGATAGATCTGGCCGAGATCGCCGGTGCGATAGGCTTCCCCGAGGGCACCGTAGTAAACGAGATGGATTGCAAGCGAGGCTGCGATGTAGGGCCATGCGTCTGCTTCGGGCACACCGACGAACGGCAACAGCGGGGCGGAGACAACACCACAACCGATGGAGATCAGCGTGATTGCCAGGAGCGGTTCGAGCCGCACCTTGATCATCGCATTCCAGCCGGCATGCAGCGCCGCAGCCGCCAGCACGGCCAGAAATACAGTTGTGGTCATCGAGGGGCAGGTCCAACGAATAGAGGGCCAGACGAATCGCTCGCCCAGCGCCGCTGCGATTATAGCGCGGCGGGCCTCAACATGCAGGACTTCCTCCTAAGCGCCGACTTCGCTTGACTTTTTGAGGCACCGGGCAAGACTTCCTGCGATGAGGCAGACAGGACAGTCGATGCGCGATTACATCACCTGCGACCTGAATGGCGAACGCGTCGAAATCCGTGGCGTAGCGCCGACGACGACCGTTCTCGAATGGCTGCGCGTGATGCGGCGGCAAGCTGGGACCAAAGAGGGTTGCGGCGCAGGCGACTGCGGCGCCTGCACGATCGTGATCGGCTCGCTGACGGGGGATGGCTGCGTCTCTTACCGAGCAATGAACGCGTGCATTGCTCTGCTGCCGCATCTCGAAGGTAGTATCGTCGTCACAGTCGAGGGGCTCGCGGGGCCGGACGGCGCCTTGCACCCGGTTCAACAAGCGATGGTCACATGCCAGGGATCGCAATGCGGGTTCTGCACACCGGGCATCGTCATGTCGCTCTATGCGATGTACCTCACGCATCGTCATGCGCCCTTGCGCGAGGTGATCATCGAGAGCCTTGGCGGCAATCTTTGCCGCTGCACCGGCTATGGCCCGATCATCGAGGCGGCGGCGCGGATGTACGATGCGCCGCGGCCCACCTGGGATGATGATCGGCGCGCGCGCGATCCTGCCACTCTCAATGACATTGCGTGTGCTGGCACTGTCTCACTCTCTGACGGACAGGCAGCCCTGCACATGCCCACGACCGTCGATGCGCTCTGCAATCTCGCGGCTGCAACGCGTGGCGCCACCATCGTCTCTGGCGCCACCGACGTTGGCTTGTGGGTTACCAAGCAAGGCAAGGCCATGCCATCTGTGATCGGCACATGGCGCGTCAGCGACGAGGCCTTTCGGACCGTGCAGGATGTCACCGTCGACGGCCAGTCCCGGCGGCGCGCGGGGGCAGGCGTCACGATCGATGCGCTCCATCACGAAACGCCTGCGATTGCCGCACTGATCGCACGGTTCGCGGGTCCGCAAGTTCGCGCCAGCGGCACCATCGGCGGCAACATCGCGAACGGTTCACCCATCGGCGATCTCGCGCCGGCGCTGATCGCGATGGACGGTGCCGTTACGTTGCGGCATGGACGCACGGGGCGGCGCATCCCTCTCGAGGCGTTTTTCATCGCCTATGGAAAGCAGGACCGCCGACCCGGCGAGGTCCTCGTTTCGATCGATTGGGCTCCGCCTGCGAATTCGGCGGACCTCGCCATTCACAAGGTTTCGAAGCGTTTCGAGGACGACATTTCAGCCGTCTGTGGTGCGTTCAATGTTGCCATTGCCGACGGCACGGTTGCAGCGGCGCGTATCGCATTCGGTGGCATGGCGGCAATACCGAAACGAGCGGTTGGCGTCGAAGCGGCACTCACAGGCAGACCTTGGACGCGCGCGACGATCGACGCGGCGACCGCGGCGTTCGAGTCGGATTTCAAGCCGATCGACGACATGAGGGCGTCAGCCGCCTACCGCATGCAAGTCGCCAAGAATTTACTGCTGCGCGTATTCCTCGAGCGCAACGGTTCGACGAGTGCGGTACGCCTCGCGGCTGCGGCGGAGTGAGGGTCATGCAGAAGCCGCTCGACGGGGACAACGCATCGATCCGGGGCGGCGTCGGCACGCCGCAGGCACACGACAGCGCGGTCAAGCACGTCACCGGTGCGGCTGTGTACGTGGATGACATCCCCGCGCCGCCGGGCGTGCTGCATGCGCAGATCGGCATGAGCGCCAAGGCGCATGCGCGGATCGTATCGATGGACCTCGATGCGGTGAGGGCGGCGCCGGGCGTCGTTGCGGTGTTGACGGCTGGCGACATTCCCGGGGTCAACGACGTGTCGCCGACGCCGACGCACGATGATCCGCTGTTCGCCGACAGCGTCGTGCAGTATGTGGGCCAGGCGATGTTTGCAGTTGTCGCGACATCGCGGCCGGCCGCGCGCCATGCGACCACGCTCGCCCGGATCGTCTACGAAGAGCGGCCTGCGATCATCACCATCGATCAGGCGCTCGCCGCGAACAGTTTGCTCGAACCGCCGTATGTCATGCAGCGCGGCGACGCGGAGGCGGCTCTTGCGGCGGCGCCACGGCGGGTCAGCGGGCGGCTTGAGATCGGCGGCCAGGAGCACTTCTATCTGGAGACACAGGCTGCGCTCGCCGTTCCCGGCGAAGACGAAGACATGACCGTGCATTCGTCCTCCCAGCATCCAACCGAGATACAGCACAAGGTGGCTGATGTGCTCGGTATTGCCGCGCACGCCGTGACGGTCGAAGTGCGCCGCATGGGCGGCGGCTTCGGCGGCAAAGAGAGCCAAGGCAATCTCCCCGCAGCCGTTGCAGCGCTCGGCGCGCGCGTTACGCGCCGCCCGGTCAAATGCGTCTATGACCGGGACGACGATTTCATGCTGACTGGCAAGCGGCACGACGTCCGGGTCGACTATCGCGTCGGCTTCGATGACGACGGCCGCATTCTCGGCCTCGACATGACGCAGGCGGTGCGATGCGGCATGAGCTTCGATCTGTCACAGCCGATTGCCGACCGGGCGATGTTCCACGCTGATAATTGCTATTATCTGCCGGCAGCGCGCATCACATCGTATCGCCTCAAGACGCACACGCAGTCGAATACGGCGTTCCGTGGCTTCGGTGGGCCGCAGGGGATGCTGGCCGCAGAGCGCATCGTCGAGCACATTGCGCGTGTGCTCGGTAAGGACCCGCTCGAGGTCAGACGCGTCAATTTCTATGACCACAAAGATAGCTCAAGCCGTGCGCGGCGCACGACGCAGTACTTCATGGAGGTCGAGGATTGCATCATCCAAGACATCGTCGATGAACTCGCGGCGAGCGCCGGTTATGCGGAGCGGCGAGAGGCTGTGCGAGAGTGGAATGCAAGCAATGACATCATCAAGCGCGGCATTGCGCTGACGCCGGTGAAATTCGGCATTTCGTTCACCAAGACGTTTCTCAATCAGGCCGGCGCTCTCATCCACCTCTATTCCGACGGGTCGATCCATCTCAATCATGGCGGCACCGAAATGGGGCAAGGCTTGTTCACGAAGGTCGCGCAAGTTGTGGCCGAGACGTTTCAAGTCGATCTTGCCCGCATCAAGATTACGGCGACGACGACGGGCAAGGTGCCGAATACTTCAGCAACGGCGGCGTCGTCCGGTTCGGACATGAACGGCATGGCCGCGCGCGATGCTGCAAACAAGATCAAGGCGCGGCTCGTCGCATTCCTTTCGAAGCATTGGTCCGTCGACGCTTCGGCTATCACATTCCAGCCGGGCCGTGTCGTCGCGGGACCGCGGGAGATCGCCTTCGATGATCTCGCGCGCGAGGCTTGGATGAACCGCGTCCCGCTGTCTGCGACCGGCTTCTATGCGACACCGAAAATCCACTGGGACCGTGACAACGCGCGGGGGCGTCCATTCTTCTACTTTGCCTACGGTGCCGCGGTGACGGAGGTCGAAGTCGACACGCTGACGGGCGAAAACCGGATGATCCGGACCGATATCCTTCACGACGTCGGGCGCTCACTCAACCCGGCGATCGATCTTGGACAGATCGAGGGCGGGTTCGTTCAGGGCGCGGGCTGGCTTACGACGGAGGAGCTCTATTGGGACGCCACGGGGCGGCTGCGCACGCATGCGGGCTCGACCTACAAGATACCAACGGCGGGCGATCGGCCGCGTGACATGCGCATCCAGTTGTTCGAGCGCGGTATCAATGCCGAGGATACGATTTTCAGGAGCAAAGCCGTCGGCGAGCCGCCGCTCATGCTTGCGAATTCGGTGCATGCCGCCTTGACCGACGCGGTGCAGAGCCTTGCGCCTGACGGGGTCTTCGTGCCGCTCGATGCACCGGCGACGCCGGAGCGGATGTTATGGGCATGCGAACGGGCTCGGCGGGGCGGCACATGACAGACTGGCTGAGCGCAATCGCCGATTTGCTGAATAGCGGCCCGGTTGCGGCCGTCACCGTTCTCTCGGCCGAGGGCTCGACGCCGCGCGAAACAGGCGCACGGATGCTGGTCAACGGTTGTTCGACTTTTGGCACGATCGGCGGTGGGGCATTGGAGTTTGCCGCCATTGCACAGGCGCGAGCGGCACTCGTGTCAACGGCGCCTCGCTCGCGCCGGATCGTGGACATGCCGCTCGGCCCGGCGCTTCAGCAATGCTGCGGTGGGTTCGTGCAGGTCGCCATCGAAACAATGACGGGTGCCGACAAGGCCGTCGTGGAAGAGATGTTGCAAGCACGGCGCGGTTTGCTGGTCCGGCCGGCCACGAGCAATGCGCCCTGGCAATGGCTGACCGAGCGACGCGAGAGCAGCGCCCTGCCACTGCCAGTCGCGCACGCCGTTCGGGCGATGCTATCGGGAAGCCGGGCGCCAGGCTTTGCGGCGATCGAGAGCGGCGAAGAAATTTGGCTGGTCGAGCCGATCCGTCCACCACGCCCCAAACTGTATCTTTATGGCGCCGGTCATGTGGGGCGGGACGTCGTCTCGGTGCTCGATGGTCTGGCGTATGACGTCGTTTGGGTCGATGTCGCACGCGAGCGGTTTCCTCCGCGTGTGCCGGATGGCGTCGACATGATCGTGGCCGATGATCCAGTGGCGGTCGCGCGCGCCGCACCAGCCGGGGCATTGCATGTCGTCATGACGTTCTCGCACGCCCTCGACGAAGCGATCACGGCGGTGCTGCTCGGGGCGAATACGTTCGCCTACCTCGGGCTGATCGGGTCGAAGACCAAGCGCGCGCGCTTCGTTCAGCGCTTTCGCCGCGCCGGGATTTCGGAGACCGCCATCAACCGATTGACGTGTCCGATCGGCCTATCCAGCGTTCCCGGCAAGGAGCCGCGCGCGATTGCCATAGCGCTTGCCGCGGAATTACTGCAACTCCCGGCAGCGCTCGGAACGGCGCGCGCACCACAAGCGGTACCCGGCCGTGATGCGGCATTGTGAGCCGCTGCTTGCACGCCTCGGCGTGATCGTCCAAGGTTCGCTGAGAAATCCAGGGATGACGCCAGACCATGATGACTGACGCAGAACGGAAAGAGGCAGCCGCAGTACTCATTGCTGCGGCCCGCGAACGCAAGCAGGCCGACCAGCTGTCGCTGCGCTGGCCGAAGATCGATTTCGACGACGCCTATGCGATCCAGAGCGAGGTGATCCGCCAGCGCGTGGCGGGCGGACGGAGGGTGATAGGCCACAAGATCGGGCTGACTTCCAAAGCGATGCAGCGGTCGTCGATGATCGACGAGCCAGACTACGGCGTGCTGCTCGACGACATGGTCTATCCCGACGGCGGCAAGATCAAAGCGTCGGACTTCTGCGTGCCGCGCGTCGAAGTGGAGCTGGCGTTCGTGCTGAAGAAGCCGCTCAAGGGGCCCGGCGTCGGATTAATCGATGTACTGCGCGCGACCGAGTATGTGGTGCCGTCGCTCGAGCTGATCGACGCACGTCTCAAAGACCCGCGCAAGATCTACGACACGATCTCCGACAACGGCGCGGCAGCCGGCATCGTGCTCGGCGGGCGGCCGGTGGAGCCTGACGATGTCGACCTTCGCTGGATCGGTTGCGCGCTTTATAAGAACGGTGAAGTCGAGGAGACGGGCCTTGCGTCGGGCGTGATGGGGCATCCGGCGATGGGCATCGCGTGGCTCGCCAACAAAGTTGGCCCGCACGGCGTCACGCTCGAGCCAGGGCATACGATGCTCGCAGGCTCTTTCACGCGGCCGGTTTGGTGCAAGGCGGGCGACACGATCCACGCCGATTTCGGGCAACTGGGCAATGTGACGGTGCAGTTCGTCTGACGCCGCCAGTGCTCTTGAACGCAAAAAGGGCGAGGCTTTGCGGCCTCGCCCTAATCTTCTTGCCGTCAGCGGGACCGGCTCACTTGATCAGTTCCCACTTGCCGTCCTTGACGGTGAGCATGACGCGGCCACGATCGTCGATGCCGAAGTGGTCGGCCGGCGTGAAGTTGTAGACGCCGTGTGACGCGGCGATGTCCTTCTCGCTTTCGAGCGCTTCGCGAATGGCAGCGCGGAACTCCTTCGTGCCCGGCTTACCCTTCTTGAGGGCGATCGGGACGACACGCTTCATCAATTCGCTGACGTCGTAGGAGTGGCCAGCGAACTGATTGCGCGAGGCGGCGCCGTGCTTGGCTTCATACTGCTTGACGAGATCGAGCCCCGGCTTCTTGGTGGGTGCGCTATCAGGCTGCAATTCGGCGACGACGGGCGGGCCGGACGGTAGGACGAGACCTTCCGCCGACTTGCCGGCGATCCGCAGGAAGTCGTTCGAGACGGCGCCGTGGGTCTGATAGATGAGGCCGGTGAAACCGCGCTCGCGCAGCGCGATCTGCGGGAGGGCCGCGCCAGTGCCGGAGGCCGCGATCAGCACCGCATCAGGCTTCGCTGCCACGACCTTCAGCGCTTGACCTGCGACAGATGTATCGGCGCGCGCATAGCGCTCCTCAACGGTCATCTTGATGCCGGCCGGATCGCCCTGCTTCTTGTGCTCGGTGACCCAGAGGTCGCCCCAGCTGTCGGAAAAGCCGATGAAGCCGATGGTCTTCACGTTGTTCTTCTTCATGTGGTCGAAGACGCCCTTGGCCATCAGAGAAACGGCCTGCGGCATGACGAACGTCCACTTGTGCTTGTCGGCCGCCCACGGGATCGGCGAACAGGCGAACTGCACCGTCTCGGATTCCGCGGCGACGCCCGAGACCGCCAGTGACACCGGCGTGATGACGCCACCGACGAGGATGTCGACCTTGTCTTCGCTGACGAGGCGGCGCGCGTTGGTCACGGCCTGACCGGGATCGCCGGCATCGTCGAGAATGATGATCTGCACCTTCTCGCCGGCGATCTCCTTCGGCCAGAATTCGAAGGCGTTACGAACGGGCACGCCGAGGGCCGCCGCAGGACCGGTTGCCGACAGCGTTACCCCGACCTTGATGTCGGCCAGTGCGGGCGAGGCCGCGGCAAGAGCCGCCAGCGCTATCGCATAAAGGCTTACTTTCATTCTCATGGCTTTAGTCCTCCCTTTCGATTGTCGTTGGTGTTTCCTACTTGTCGAAAGCGGCAAGTATCTCGGCGGGTATCTTGTGTGATTTCATTCCGCCGGGTTTCGCGGGATCGGGCCCGACGAGCACGCGCGTTTCGAAGCCTTCGATCGCGAGCTTGCCGCCCTCCTTCAGAACGTGATGGGTGACATCGAACGACGAATTTCGGAATTCAGTGACGCGGCTCTCGATGATGATGTCGTCGCCGTAAGCGGATGGGATCATGAACTTGGCGCGCGTGTCGACCATTGGAAAGCCGATCAGGTTGTACTTGGCGACCATGTCCTTTTTGGACATGCCGGTCGCGGCACGGAACAACTCCTGCGTCGCCATGTCGAAGAAGGCGAAATAGCGCGGATAGAAGACGATCTGCGCGGGGTCGCAGTCGCCCCAGGCGATTCGAACCGGCACGCGATTGACGAAGCTAGGCATTGCGAAGGCTTTCTCTCTTTGCTAGCTGCAGCCGTCTCTAGCTCACCTTGAGCACGTTCTCGGCGGGCGTCTCGGCATAGAGCGCGTCGACCAGGGCTTGCGAGTTGGCGATCACGGTACGCTGGTTGACCGAACCCTTATCGGTGATCTCGCCCTTGTCGAGCGATAGCGGCCGCGTGAGTAGCATGGCGCGACCGATCCGCGTCGATGAGCCCGCATGGTGGGCCGCATGCTCCTTGAGCTTGGAGACGATCGCGGCGGCGAGGACCGGTGATGAGAAGACTTGCTCAGGCGTGGCGCTCGCATCGAGGCCTGCTGCGGCGCGGCACGGTTCGAGTTCGGGGATCAGCAAAGCGCCCGCGTAGCCGCGGTCATGGCCGGTTATGACGGCATCGCGGACGAGCGGGGCGAGTGCGTGAATGATCTCGACCCTCATCGTGCCGACGGAGACCCAAGTGCCTGTCGTGAGCTTGAAATCCTCGGCGACGCGGCCATCGAACAGGAAGCCGAGGCTCGGATCCTTCTCATCGACGAACTTCAAGGCGTCGCCGAGCTTGTAGAAGCCCTCTTCGTCGAATGCGGCCTTTGTCAACTCGGGTTGGCGCCAGTAACCCGGCGTGATGTTGGCGCCGCGCACGCGCGCTTCAAGCTTACCGGCGTTCGGGACGAGCTTCAGCTCAACGCCCGGCAGCGGCAAACCAACCATGCCCGAGCGGGCGCAGCGGTTTGTCGACGCAATGCACCCCGGTGCGGTCTCCGTCGAACCGAGGCCCGTGATCATGCGCACGCGATGACCGGTTTCCTCAACGGCGACCTGTTCGAGCCCTTCCCAGATATGCTGCGGCAGCGATGCGCCAGCGTAGAACATGGCCTGGAGCCGCGAGAAGAAGTTCTTGCGCAACACAGCATCCGACTTGAGAAACGGCATCAGCGCTTCGAAGCCGCGCGGCACGTTGAAATACACCGTCGGCGCGATTTCCTTCAGGTTCGCAACGGTCTGATTGATCAGGCCAGGCATTGGCTTGCCGTCGTCGAGATATAGCGTGCCGCCGTGACGCAGGACGTAGTTGATATTGTGATTGCCGGCGAAGGTGTGGCTCCACGGTAGCCAGTCGACGAGGACCGGTGGCGTCTTCTCGACGAACGGCATACCGCTCGCGACCATCACCATGTCGGCGGTCAGCATGCGCTGCGTGTTGATCACGCCTTTCGGATTGCCGGTGGAGCCCGAGGTGAACAGGAACTTCACGACGGTATCCGGACCGACGACCGCGTTCGCGGCATCGACGCTCGGGGTCACCACGGTCTTCATCAACTCGGAAAGCGCCGTAACCTTTTCTCGGCCGGGCGGTGGATCGACGGCGTAGACGACCTCGACATCTGCCGGCACGACGGCGGCGAGCGCCTTGGCGAAGGGCTTGCCTGTGGACACGTAGATGAGGCCCGGATTGAGCTGTGCCAGCACGTAGCGCAGCTTGCCGAAGTCCTCGCTCATCAAGGAATAGGCAGGCGATACCGGGGCAAAGGGAACGCCGATGTACTGGGCGGCGAAGCTGACGACGGCTTGGCCGAGGTCGTTGCCGGATAGAAACGCGATCGGGCGGTTGGCCGAGAGCGAGCGTTCGAGCAGGGCTGCGGCAACCGAGCGGGCGGCGCTACGCATCTGCGCGTAGGTGAGGGTATTCCAAGGTCCGGCGCCGTCGCGCTGCGCCATGTAGACGCGATCGCCCGCCTTCGCGGCCCACTCGTCGAGCCAGATGGTGGTTTTCGTTGGATAAGGAGCGAGCGGCGACGCATGCCGCGCGATGATCGATCCATCCGGCCGCCGATCGATTTTGAGGTCGGCGGGCAGCAGCGGCACATCGCGCAGCGGTGCGTTTGCGGTCATAGCGTCTCTTCTCCCACAGCAGCCGGTGCTATCTGGCGCAGCACTCGGCCGTACGTTCACACGGCAGTCTAGCCTTGCGGCTTCACTTTGGCAGTCCGGCCTTCGAGAAAATCACGCAGGCGCTGCTTTGCGTCGGGCTCGCCTTGGGCGACGCCGGCCATCAGCGCTTCCATGAAGAAGCCGCCGGGGCGGTCGATCTCGGCGATGCGGGGTAGAGCCTGCAGCAGCGCGAAGTTCGTGATCTTGGCGTTCTCGGCGATGCGGGCGGCGAGCTGCAGCGCCTTGTCGAGGCCGGCGCCGTTGTCGACGACATACTGCGAGAGGCCGAGCGACAGGCCCTCCTCGGCGTTGTACGTGCGGCCGGTCAGCATCATGTCCATCATGCGGTCGACACCGATGATCCGCGGCAGGCGGACGGAGGCGCCACCACCGACGTAGATGCCGCGCTGGCCCTCCGGGAGCGCGTAATAGGCGGAGCGTTCGGCGACGCGGACGTGCGTCGCGGTCGCGAGTTCGAGGCCGCCGCCGATCACTGCGCCCTTGAGGACGGATACGACCGGCACGGTGCCGAACTGCATGCGCTCGAAGATGCGATGCCAGTTCATCGAATGGAGGATGCCTTCGGGAACGTCGCGCGCGGTCAATTCAGAGAGATCGAGGCCGGCGCAGAAATGATCGCCCGAGCCCTGCAGGACGATGCAGCGTACCTCGGCCGGCAGAGACGTCACGATGCGTTCGAGTTCGTAAACCGTCGGATCGTTGATAGCGTTGCGCTTCTTGGCCCGGTTGAGCGTCAGCAGCATGACCGGGCCGCGCTGTTCCTGAAGGATCAAGGGGGTCGCGGCGTCCGACATCGAATAACGGCTCCAAAGACGTGGCGCGCGGCAACCGCGGACCGGCACAGCTCGATTGTTATTATTCATAACAATCTGGTCGAAGCGGTGTCAATCGCACCCCTTCGCAGCGCATCAAAGGCCGAAGAGGATTTTGAAGAACTGCCCGACCGGCTGGTCCATGGCATTGGGGAGCGCGAGAGAGAGCGCGGGGAAGGCGCACAGGATGATGAGGCGGAGGATGTCGCTCGCGATGAACGGCATGACGCCAGCGTAGATCCGGGGCAGCGAGATATCGCGGTGGATCGAGTTGATGACAAAGACGTTGATGCCGACCGGCGGGCAAATCATGCCGAGCGTCACGGCCATGACGACGATGACGCCGAACCAGACGGGATCGAAGCCGAGCTTCATCATGACCGGGTGGACGATCGGGATGGTCAAGAGGATCATGGCGAGTTCGTCCATCAGCGCGCCGAGGATGAAATAGCCGACCAGGATGAGCGTCAAGATGCCGTAGGGGCCGAGCGGCAGCGCGGTCAGCCAGTCTACGATCGCCTGCGTCGTCTGGGTGATGGTCAAGAAATAGCCGAACAGATACGCGCCGATGACGACAACGAAAATTGAGGCGGTGACCTTGAGCGCATCGACGGCGCTGTCGATGATCTGGCGCAGTGTCAGCGTGCGCCTTGCGACGCCGAGGAATAGCGCGCCCATGGCCCCCATGCCGGCCGCCTCGGTCGTCGTGAAGAAGCCATTGTACATGCCGCCGAGCACGAAGGCGAAGAGCAACGCGACGGGCCAGATATTGCGCAGGGACTTGAACCGCTCGGCCCAGGACCAACGCTCGCCGCGCGGCATCCAGTTAGGACGCCAGATGCCGACGATCTGGACGGTGATCGAGTACATGACGATTGCCATGATGCCGGGAATGATGCCGGCGAAGAACAGCTTGGCAATGTCGGTTTCCGTCATGATGCCGTAGAGCACGAAGATGACCGACGGCGGGATCATGATGCCGATGGTGCCACCCGCGGCGATGACGCCCGCGGCAAAACCGGAATGGTAGTTGCGCTTGCGCATTTCGGGGAGTGCAACCGTCGCCATGGTCGCTGCGGATGCGACGGCTGAGCCGTTGATGGCGGCAAATCCACCGCAGGCGACGATGGACCCGATGGCGAGACCGCCGCGCAGATGGCCGAACCAGGCTTCGCCCATGTGGAAGAGATCGCGGCTCATGCCAGACGCGGAGGCGAACGCGCCCATCAGGACAAACATCGGGATGACGGAGAAATTGTAGTCTGTCACGACCGACCAGGGGACCTGGCCGAGGAGCGCCAGACCGGGCCAGATGCCGGTGTGGAGCGAAAAGCCGACGACGCCGGTGATGCCCATGGCGACGCCGATCGGCACGCGCAGCAGCATCAGCACGAACATCAAAACAAAGCCTGACGTGGCGAGAAGCGTGTTGGTCGCCATCGGTCAGTCGGCCTTCGCGGCTGGCGGCGGCAATCCTGCGCCGTAGTGCTGTCGAAATACCGTCTGCTTCAGCCGTACGGCGGCCATGAAGGCTGCGGCTAGGACTCCCAGCGCGCCGAGAAGATAGAAGCCCCACTGCGGGATGCGCAGGTCTGATGTCAGCAGATTGTTGCCGCGCATTTCAACGGCGGCGATGATGGCGAACACGGCGAAGACAGCCACTGAGATCAGCACGGCCGTGTCGGCAATGAAATCGATCCGCTTGCGGTTCTCGGCGGACGACATGTCCCAAACGAGATCGACCGCGATGTGGCTGCCGCGATAGCAGGCGCAGGCAATGCCCCACAGGATCGCGATGCCCTGCAAGAGGCGCGAGAAGTCGAACCAGTCGGGAATGGCGGTGTCGAAAAACTTGCGCAGGATCACCATCACGAAGGTGAGCAACGCGACGGCAAGCAGGAAAAGCCCGCCGATCTTTTCGATGGTACTGACTGCGCGGTCGAGCATTTTTTGTCATCCCGGGCCTTGTGCCCGGGATCCAGGACGCGGCTCGCTCGAATTTTCCAGCTGGTAACCCGTCAAAGTTCGGGTCAGTGCCAGCGGGACGATGGATGGCAGGCACAGGATTGTCCTGGGCCTGCCATGACAAAAGGTTCACTCCGCGAGCGCGTTGTGTTTCTTCAGCGCGGCGCGGAAATCGGCGAGCGCCTTGTCGCCGTCCCAGCCGGCGGCCTTCATGTCGGCCTTCCACTTGTCGACCAGCGGCTCGGCAGACTTCTTCCACGCGGCCAGTTCTTCGGGTTTCAGCTTGATGGTCGTGTGGCCTGAGCCCGGAGCGCGCATCTTCTGGCGGCCCTCGTCTTCGGCCTTGGCCCAATCACGCGCGGTCACGCCGGCCCATTCCGTATTGCAATGGGCGTCGATCACCTTCTTCTGTGACTCGGAGAGCGCATTGTATTTGTCGTTGTTGATGATGGTCGCGAACGTCGCGACGTACATCGGCTCGTCGATGTGGAACTTGGTGATGCCGTCGATCTTGAACGAATAGATCGAACCCCACGGGAAGGTAATCGCATCGGCAACGCCGCGCTCCAGGGCCTCGCGGGATTCAGGCGCCGAGACTTGCACAGTCGTCGCGCCGAGGCTCGTCATCCACTGGGCCATCGTCGCGTGCGCCGGGCGGATTTTCATGCCTTTGATTTGGTCGGGTGTGCGGATCTCCTTCTTAGAGTGGAGGCTCGCGACATCGTGGGTGTACATGTAGCAGAGCTTAACACCCGGCATATCCTTCGCGGCATAGGGCCGATACCATTCGTCGAAGGCTTTCGAGCCGCTTTCGGCATTGCTCATCATGAAGGGCATCTGCGCGACGCTCGTCACGAGCATGCGTCCTGCCTGATAGCCGGTCGAGACGTAGGCGACGTCGGCGATACCCTTGATCACCATGTCATAGTGATCCGGTGCCTTGCCGAGCTGCTGGGCCGGAAAGATGCTGATCTTGATCGTGCCTTTCGAGGCCTCGTCGATCGACTTGGCCCAAGCTTGCAGAACGGGTTGCAGCGGATGGGTCGCGGGCACCCAGTGCGAATACTTCCACTGATGCACCGTGTCTTGCGCGACCGCGGGCGTCGCGGCCGCGGCGACAGACAGCATCATTCCTGCTGAAAGCAGCTTCCAGGTCATGCAGTTCCTCCCAGGAGTGGCCACCTGACCGGTGGTCCGATTGTTCGTTGGGCAGCGTACCGGCAGGCGTGGCCGCCCGCAAGGCCAGTGGTTTTAGACAACCACTTGCATATCAGCCCTGGCTTGCCGGCCCTTGCTGCCATTCCGCGAACAAGGCCAAAACCGTGCCGTTTAGTCGGGCAGGACGGCGGACGCACATCGGTGAGCACTATTATACTTTTGGCGAAGTTCGCCGTACCGCCCGTGCTCGTGGCGTTGATGTCGCTTGCCGCCCGCCGCTGGGGTGCCACGATCGGTGGTCTCATCATGGGCCTGCCGTGGATGACCGGCCCGGTGCTGTTCTTCTTGGCGCTCGACAAGGGCACTGACTTTGGCGTTCGTGCGTGCCTCGGCATCGAGCTTGCCGTTTGGGGCATGGGCGCGTTCATCCTTGGCTACGGATTCATGTCACGCCGCTTCGCGTGGCCGCTTTGCCTCGCGGTCGCCGTATTGGGCTACTTTGCCGTCGCCTACTTTACGCAAGGGTTGGCGATCCCGCTGTGGGCGGGTGCGGCAGGCGCGGCGGCGACGCTCGCACTGACGTATCGGTTGCTGCCGGTGCCGACATCCAACGCGGTACCCGGCGCGTTGCCGTGGTGGGATATCCCGGCGCGCATGCTGGCGACCTTCATGCTGGTCGCGGCGATCATGCTTTCAGCCGATCATTTGGGGCCGCAGCTCTCGGGCATCGTCGCCAGCTATCCCGTGATCATGACTGTCATCGGCTCGTTCACACACTCGCAATGGGGCAGCGATGCGGCACTACGCATTTTCAGAGGCATGACGCTGTCACTGCTGTCATTCGTCGTGTTCTTCTTGATCGTCGGCTATGGCCTGCCCGTCCTGGGTCTCGTTCCGGCGTTCGCACTGGCGAGCGTTGCGGCCTTGTCGACGAGCGGTCTGCTCGTCGCGAGCAACCGCCGCCGTTGACCAGCGTCAACCCGCCTTGCGCGGCCCCTCCGGGAAGGCCCAATTCGGGACGGCCGTCACGATTTCCGGGAAGAACGTGATGATGACAACCGCGATGTTGAGGAGAATGAAGAACGGGAACGCCGCGCGTGCGACGGCCATCGTATCGCGGCCGCTCATATTCTGGAGCACGAACAAGTTGAAGCCAACCGGCGGCGTGATCTGCGCCATCTCGACGTGGATGACGAGATAGACGCCGAACCAGACGAGATCGAAGCCCGCCTTCTCCACCATCGGCAGGACGATCACGGCCGTCAGTACGATCATCGAAATGCCGTCGATGAGACAGCCGAGAATGATGTACATGATGGTCAGGGCAAGCACGAGCATGTGCCGGTTAAGGTTCATGCCGTCGACCCACTCGGCAAGCGCCTTGGGAATGCCGGTGTAGGCCATTGCCGCCGTGCAGAACGCCGCGCCCGCGAGGATCAACATGATCATCGCCGTCAGGCGCGTCGCGCTCATGAGGCTTTCTAAGAAGTTCTGGCGGTTGAGCGTGCCACTCCACCAAGCCAGGATGAGCGCGCCAGTGACGCCCCACGCCGCACATTCGGTCGCCGTTGCGTAGCCCAGAACCAACGACAGGAACACGGTCATGATCAGTAGCAAGGTCGGGATGAGCTTGCGCGATTGATCTAGCTTTTGAAGGAAGCTCATCGCGGGATCGCGCGGGGGCGTCTTGTGCGGGTTCATCAACGACCAAAGCATGATGTAGCCCGAGTAGAGCGCCATCACGAGCAGCCCCGGCAGGAAGCCGCCGAGGAATACCTTCAGCACCGAAACGTTGGCTGTCACCGCGTAGACGACCATTGGAATCGACGGCGGAATGAGCAAGCCGAGCGTGCCCGACCCGGCGAGTGTGCCCAGTGCCATATCTTTGTCGTAGCCGCGCTTCTCAAGCTCCGGGAGGGCGATCTTGCCGATCGTCGCACAGGTTGCGGCTGACGAGCCGGAGACGGCCGCGAAGATTCCGCAGCCGACGACGTTCACATGCATCAGGCGGCCCGGCAGCCACTGGAGCCAGGGAGAGAGACCGCGGAACATTTCTTCAGATAGCCGTGTTCGAAAGAGGATTTCCCCCATCCAAATGAAGAGCGGCAATGCTGCTAGCGTCCAAGAGGCCGAAGCGCTCCAAACGGTGGTCGCGAGCACTTGACCAAATGGCACTTGCGTCGTCAGCACCATGGCCAGCATGCCGACGAGGCCGAGGCCAACGGCAATCCAGATGCCGGATCCGAGCAGGAGGACGAGAGACGCCAGCAGGACGAGGGAGAGCGTCGGGAGATCGAGACCGGCCATGTCAGACGCCTCCGCCTTCGGTCACTCGTTTGAGGAGTTCTTCCGTCGTTTGCGGCGGCGGCTTTTCGTAACTCGGCGGGTTGCCTTTGAGCACATGGATCAACTCGTCGAGCAGAGCGACGGCGAAGAGACCGAGCCCGACGACGAGCGACAGCTGCGGGATCCAAAGCGGGATCGAAATGGTGCCGGTCGACATGTCGTCGAAGCGCCAACTGTCGTAGGCGAGGCGGCCGACCCACCACGTGAAATAGGAGATGAAGGCGAGAGCCACGCCGTGGCTCAGGATCTCAGCGACTTGCTTTTTGCGGCCGCTCAGCCGTTCCAGCAACAGCCCGACGCGGATCATCTCGCCGCGCTTAAACGTGTGGGCGAGGCCGAGGAAGCTCATCGCGGCCATGGACCAAGCCGCGAAGTCGTCACCGGCAGGGATGTTGAGACCGAACTGCCGCCCGACCGACATGATCATCATCAGAGCGAAGACGACGACGAGAAAGAAGGCGGCAGCTATGCCGCCGGCAAGGAACAACCCGTCGAGCAAGCGGCGCATGCCGATATTCCCCCGGCTTTAGTGATTGCGGCGGCCTGCGACGCCGCGCAGGCGCGCGTTAGATCACAGGATCGCGGAGCGCGCCCCCAATTGCGCGGACTCGAACCGGCGCCACTTTAGCTGCTGTCCAACCTGCCGCAAGCGTTCGATTTCGGCGCGCCGCATAAAGAGGCGGCAGATCAGACGATGGCTAAACACTGGCTAGACACTGGCTAGACACTGGGGCCGCCTTCGAGACCGAAGCGGCGCTTTACCTTGGTGAAGAGGAGGTCGCGCACTTGGCGGTAGGAATGGAGCGTCTGCTCACGGCTCCCCTGGCCGACCATGAGCGACGCATCGAACGTCGGCCAGTATTCGACATCGACGGCCATGGTACGCGTCAATTCGAGCGCCTGGTGGTGCGCTTCGGGCGACAATGAAACAATCAGGTCGAACGAGGTGTCGTTGAGTTCGGCGAGCGTGCGTGGCCGATGCTTCGAGACGTCGATGCCGATCTCGTCCATGACGGCGACGACGAAGGGGTCGAGATCGCCCGCGCGCACGCCGGCCGATTCGACATAGCAACGACGACCGGTGAGGTGGCGCAGGATGGCCGCCGCCATCGGCGAACGCACGGCGTTCATGGTGCAGGCGAACAGCACCGCACCGGGCAAAGCCTGCGAACGTGCGGGCTCGTCCGCCACCGATCATCCTTTCCAGTGCAAAGCACAGATGAGGGTGAAGAGGCGGCGTGCGGTATCGTGATCGACCGATACCTTGCCCTTGAGGCGTTCGGCGAGGATTTGGCTACCCTCATTGTGGAGGCCGCGGCGGCCCATGTCGATCGCCTGGATCTTCGAGGGGGGCTGGGTGCGGATGGCGGTGTAGTAGGTCTCGCAGACGAGGAAATAGTCCTTCATCACCTTTTTGAGCGGCGTCAGCGAGAGCATGTAGGTGTAGGGCGCCTCGGTGTTCGTTTCCGACGAGATGTTGAGGACGAGACGGTCTTCGGAGAGGCCGATTTGAAGCGTGTAGGGGCCATCGTTGCGGCCCTCGATTTCAAAGTGGTTGGCTTCGAGAATGTCGTAGATGGCGACTTCGCGCTCGTGCTCGATGTTCGAGTTGCCGCGACCGATCGAGCCTTGATCGAGCGTGATGGCGATCAGGCGGTGGGGCGAATTGGGGAGGGCGTCCGAGCCCTCTTGCGCATCGCGCGTATCGCTCATGATCTACGCTCCCCGTGCGAGACGAACCGCGACCGAGCGGCGATGTGCTTCGAGGCCCTCGGCCGTCGCGAGCGTCTCGGCGGCGGGCGCGAGCGTTGCCAGCGCCGATGACGACAACTTGAGGATGGAGGTCCGCTTCATGAAATCGAGGACGCCGAGGCCGGAGGAGAACTTGGACGAACGCGCCGTCGGCAGCACGTGGTTGGAGCCGGCGACGTAATCACCGATGACTTCGGGCGTGTGCTTGCCGAGGAAGATCGCGCCGGCGTTGCGGATTTTTGCCGCGACTTGTTCCTCGTTGGCGCAGGCTATTTCCAAGTGCTCGGCGGCGATGCGGTCGGCGAGCGCGGGGGCTTCGTCGAGGGACTTCACGACGATAATGGCGCCATAGGTGTTCCAGCTTTCGCCCGCGATATTGCCACGGGGCAGCGTTGCGAGCTGACGGGCAACAGCGGCGGCGACCTTGTCGCCGAAGGTCTTGTCGTCGGTGATCAGGATCGACTGGGCGCTCGCATCGTGCTCGGCTTGAGCGAGGAGGTCTGCCGCGATCCAGTCGGGGTCGTTGTCACGATCCGCGATGACCAGCACTTCGCTTGGACCGGCGATCGAGTCGATGCCGACCGTGCCGTAGACCTGCCGCTTGGCAGCGGCGACGAACGCGTTGCCGGGGCCGGTGATCTTGACGACTGGTTTGATGCTCGCCGTGCCGTAGGCGAGGGCTGCGATCGCCTGGGCGCCGCCGATGCGATAGATCTCGTCGACGCCTGCGATTTCGGCGGCGGCGAGGACCAGCGGATTGAGCGCGCCGCGCATGGCCGGTACGCACATGGCAATGCGGGGAACGCCCGCGACCTTTGCCGGGACGGCATTCATGAGAACCGAGCTAGGATAGCTCGCGAGGCCGCCTGGGACATAGAGGCCGGCGGATTCGACTGCGGTCCAGCGGTCGCCAAGCTCGACGCCGACGGCATCGGTGTAGCGGTCGCTCTTCGGCAATTGTCGTGCGTGGTGAGCGGCGATGCGATCGCGTGCCGTGTGCAGCGCGTCCAACGTCTTTGCGTCGCATTGCGCCATGGCAGCGCTGATCTCGCTATCGGGGATGCGGATGCCGACTTGA
>JAPXTA010000062.1:0-28428 GCA_033812735.1 Hyphomicrobiaceae bacterium
GCCGATACGATGCCGTGCGACAGCATCTGGAAGATGGCGCCGTCGAGACCCTGCTGGTTCATCGTGAAGATGCCCATGGTCACGTAGCCCATGTGGGCAACGGACGAGTAGGCGATCAGCTTCTTCACGTCTTCCTGCGCGAGCGCGACAAGCGAGGTGTAGACGATGGCGATGCCGGAGAGCGTGAACACCAGCGGCGCGAACTGCTCACTCGCCAGCGGGAACATCGGCAGCGAGAACCGCAGGAAGCCGTAACCGCCCATTTTCAGCAGGATCGCCGCCAGAATGACGGAGCCAGCCGTCGGCGCCTCGACGTGGGCGTCAGGCAGCCAGGTGTGGACCGGCCACATCGGCATCTTCACCGCGAACGACGCGAAGAAGGCGAGCCACAGCCACCACTGCATGTCCTTCGGGAACTTGGTCTGCATCAGGGCCGGGATGTCGGTCGTGCCGGCGTAGCCGAACATCGCCATCATCGCCAAGAGCATCAGCACCGAGCCGAGCAGGGTGTAGAGGAAGAACTTGAAGCTCGCGTAGACGCGCCGCTTGCCGCCCCACACGCCAATGATAAGGAACATTGGAATGAGGCCGGCTTCGAAGAACAGGTAGAAGAGGACCATGTCGAGCGCGCAGAAGACGCCGATCATCAGCGTCTCGAGCACGAGGAAAGCGATCATGTATTCCTTGACGCGGTTCTCGACCGACTCCCAGCTCGCCAGGATGCAGAGCGGCATCAGGAAGGTCGTGAGGATGACGAACAGCATCGAAATGCCGTCGACACCCATCTTGTAGGTGAAGGTGCCGAACCAGCGCGCTTCCTCGACGAATTGGAAGCCGGGGTTCGTCTTGTCGAAGCCGGTCCAGATCGGGATCGAGACGACGAACGTGATGATCGTGAACCAAAGCGCGATCCAGCGGGCGTTCTGCTTCGCGTCCTTGTTCAGGACGGCGATCCAGAGCGCGCCTGCTATCGGCAGGAACGTGACCAGCGACAGGATGGGGATCCCTGCGAGTTTCATCGGGCAAAGCCCCCTGATGTCATGATGAAGGTGAGGATGGCGGCGAGGCCGAGCAGCATCCAGAAGGCGTAGTGATAGACGTAACCGGTCTGCAGGCGCTGTGCCTTGCCGGTCAGCCAGCCGACGAAGTTCGCCGTGCCGTCGATGGTGCCGTCGATGACAGCGCCGTCACCACGCTTCCAGAGGAAGCGGCCGATGGCGTTCGCGGGCCGCACGAACAGGAAATCGTAGAGCTCGTCGAAGTACCACTTATTGAGAAGGAACAGATAGATCGGCTTGAACGCGCGCGCCGTTGCGGCGGGCAGCGTCGGCACCGCGATGTAGTAGACGTAGGCAAGCCCCAGTCCCGACAGCATCGCCGTGAACGGCGCCCAGCCGACCCAGCCGGGAATCTGGTGCATCTCGTGCATGATGTGGTTCTTCGACCCTTCAAAGATCGCCTTGCCCCAGAACAGCTTGTAGGGGTCCGTCGCACCTGACACGCGGGTTGTGCCGATGAAGTAGGGCGCGAAAATAAAGCCTGCGACGACCGCACCGACCGCGAGGACCGCGAGCGGAACGAGCATCACCAGCGGGCTCTCGTGCGGCTCGTGATGGCCATGATCGCCGTGCCCATGATCGCCATGACCGTGGGTGTGGTCGGCCTTCTTGTGGTCGTGCTTTTGGTCGTCGTGCTTGTGATCGTCATGGCCGTGACCATGATCGCCGTGCGCCCAGCGCGGCGACTGATGGAAGGTCATGAACGCGAGGCGCCAAGAGTAGAACGACGTCATGAAGGCGGCGAACACCAGAGTCCAGAACACGTAGTTGTTCGGCGTGTGCGCGGCATAGGCGGCTTCGATGATGGCGTCCTTGGAGTGGAAACCGGCGAAACCGATGATGTGGGGGATACCGACGCCTGTTAGCGCCAGCGTGCCGATCACCATCATCCAGTAGGTGAAGGGGATCTTCTTGGCGAGGCCGCCCATGTTCCGCATGTCCTGCTCGTGGTGCATCGCGTGGATGACGGAGCCGGCGCCGAGGAACAGCAGTGCCTTGAAGAAGGCGTGCGTGAAGAGGTGGAAGATGGCGGCGCCGTATGCGCCGATACCGAGGGCTGCGAACATGTAGCCGAGCTGCGAACAGGTCGAGTAGGCGATGACGCGCTTGATGTCGTTCTGCACGAGGCCGACAGTTGCGGCGAAGAACGCGGTCAAGGTGCCAACAGCCGTCACCACCATCAGCGCGGTCGGGGCAAACTCGAAGACCGGCGACAGGCGGGCGACCATGAATACGCCTGCCGTGACCATGGTGGCGGCGTGGATGAGGGCTGAAACCGGCGTCGGGCCTTCCATGGCGTCCGGCAACCAGGTGTGGAGCAGGAACTGCGCCGATTTGCCCATCGCGCCCATAAACAAGAGCAAGCAGATGGTGGTCAGCATGTCGACTTGGTAGCCGAGGAAGGTGAAGGTCTTGCCGACCAGACCAGGAGCTGCCGAGAAGACTTGGTCGAGGTTGATCGAGCCGGTGAACCAGAACAGGCCGAAGATGCCGAGGGCGAAGCCGAAGTCGCCGACGCGGTTGACGACGAACGCCTTGATAGCGGCCGCGTTCGCCTCGGGCTTGTGATACCAGAAGCCGATCAGCAGATAGGAGGCGAGACCGACGCCTTCCCAGCCGAAGAACATCTGTAGCAGGTTGTCGCTCGTCACCAGCATCAGCATGGCGAACGTGAACAGCGAGAGGTAGGCGAAGAAGCGCGGGCGGCTGTCGTCCTCGGCCATGTAGCCGATCGAATAGAGGTGCACGAGCGACGACACGGTCGTGACAACGACGAGCATAACGGCCGTCAGTGTATCGACCCGGAGCATCCACGACACGTCGAGATCGCCCGAGGTGATCCAGCGCATCACATGCACCTTCCAGGCGCCATGACCAATGCCGACCTGATAGAACACGATCCACGACAGCACCGCCGCGATCATGAGGAATGCGGTCGTCACAATCTCGGATGCCCGCGCGCCGATCGCGCGGCCGAAGAAGCCCGCGATGAACGCGCCGAGTAGCGGAAGGAAGACGATGGCTTGGTAGATCATTTTTGCAGCTCTTTACTGGTCGAACCGGAATCGATCCGCCAAATGCTTATTGTCTTAGGAGGGATCTACCGAGTGACCGGCTTAAGGCATAAGCAACGAGGGCTACGGGTAAGCCGACAGCGACGATAGCTACAGCGCCAGCCCATGTACCAATTCCCTGATGGCCACCGGACTGATAGCCGAGCCCGGGAAAGTAATACCAAGCGAGGAACCCGGCCGTCGCAACCCCTAAGGCCATTAAACCGCGCCGGCTCTGGGATAGGCCGTCGTAGAGGCCAGGAGCCACCCCGACGCCCACGCAGAAGAGCACGGTGAGCCAAGGAAAACTATCCATCTCCCTCACCCCTTCATCATGTTGATGTCTTCGACCGCGATGGAGCCGCGGTTGCGGTAGTAGACGACGACGATGGCGAGGCCGATCGCCGCTTCACCGGCTGCGACCGTCAAGACGAACAGGGCGAAGACCTGTCCGACGAGATCGCCGAGATAGCTCGAGAACGCGACGAGGTTGATGTTGACGGCGAGCAGCATCAGCTCGACCGACATCAGGATGACGATGACGTTCTTCCGGTTGAGGAAGATGCCGAAGATGCCGAGCGTGAAGAGACACGCGGCAACCGTCAGATAGTGTCCTAGTCCGATCATCGTCCGTCTCACCTCTCGCAGACCAGCCGATCAGCCGCCCCACCGCAAATGTCATCCTCGGGCTTGGCCCGAGGACCCATTTCACATCTCGCTCCGCCCGGCCGACCGGCACGAGCCTCATCAATCCGTCACCCCTTCGCCGCCTGTCGAGCGGCCCGATGGGTCCTCGGGACAAGCCCGAGGATGACACCGGTTCTTACCGCGCCACGCCGCTTGCCGAGCGGAATAGTGGCGAAACCCAATGCCAGACCATGCCGAGCGCCATTGCCACGAGTACGGCGCCGATGATCCGTTCTTTCCAAACCGACGGCTGCGCCTTGCGAGCGGCGCGCATCTTCGCCTTGGCTTCGGCTTCGGCGCGCTTCCTGACTTCCTCAAGCGACGTGATGTTCGTCTTGCGCTCGGGCTCGTCCGGCTTCTTGCCGCTGCCGTTGGTATAGCCCGCCATCACCCCTGCCCTTTCGCGGCTGCTTTGTCGGGGATGGTGTAGCCGCCGGACGGTACCTTCACGACGTCCATGGCGGTCGTCTTAGTGCGGGCGTTCTGGACAGCGATGTCCTGGCGCTTGACGCCTTCCTTATGGCGCAGCGTCAGCACGATCGCGCCGATCATGGCGACGAGCAGGATCAGGCCGGCACCTTGGAAGAAGTAGACATATTTCGTGTAGAGCAACTGACCGAGGGCCGCCGTGTTGGTGATGCCAGCGGGAACAGGCGCGGCGGCGGGAGCGAGCCCCTTGATGGCGCCCGGCGCCCAGTATTGCGCGGCGACGAGCATCACGAGTTCGGCTAGTACGACGAGGCCGATCAGCGCGCCGAGCGGCGCGTTCTTCATGAAGCCCGCACGCAGTTCCGCGAAGTCGACGTCGAGCATCATGACGACGAAGAGGAAGAGCACCGCGACCGCGCCGACGTAGACGACGACGAGGATCATCGCCAGGAACTCGGCGCCGAGCAGGACGAAAAGGCCAGCCGCGTTGAAGAACGTGAAGATCAGCCAGAGCACGGCGTGCACCGGGTTCTTCGCCGAGATGACCATGAACGCCGACACTACCGAGAGTATCGCGAACAGGTAGAAGAAGGCGGCTGTGAGGGTCATCTGTCTCGATCTCGTTCAGTCGTAGTCCCCTCTCCCCGCCTGCGGGGAGAGGGCTAGGGTGAGGGGCGGCGGCTTGCACCGTGCTTGTTGCCGCCCCTCACCCCAACCCTCTCCCCATCGCTGTTCAGCGATGGGGAGAGGGGGATGCACTCACCTATATTTCGCATCGGCCGCGAGGTTGCGCGCGATTTCGCGCTCCCAGCGGTCGCCGTTCGCGAGCAGCTTTTCCTTGTTGTAGAACAACTCCTCGCGCGTCTCGGTCGAGAACTCGAAGTTCGGGCCCTCAACGATGGCGTCTACGGGGCAAGCTTCCTGGCAGAGCCCGCAGTAGATGCACTTCGTCATGTCGATGTCGTATTTCGTGGTGCGCCGCGTGCCGTCGTTGCGGCGGGGGCCGGCCTCGATGGTGATCGCCTGCGCCGGGCAAATGGCCTCGCAGAGCTTGCAGGCGATGCAGCGTTCCTCGCCGTTCGGATAGCGGCGCAACGCGTGCTCGCCCCGGAAGCGCGGCGACAGCGGGCCCTTCTCGAAGGGATAGTTCAGCGTCGACTTCGGCTTGAAGAAATAGCGCATCGACAGGAAGAACGCGTCGACGAACTCCTTCAGGAAGAGCGACTTGATGCCAGCTGAAATGCTCATGTCGTAGACCTCAATTCACCATCGGGCCGTACTGGAGCCAGCCGGCGACTGTCACGACCATGGCGAGCGAAAGCGGCAGGAAGACTTTCCAGCCGAGGCGCATCAGCTGGTCGTAGCGATAGCGCGGCACGAACGCCTTCACCATGGCGAACATGAAGAAGACGAAGACGAGCTTGATGAGGAACCAGATCGGCCCCGGGATCCAGTTCAGCGGCGCGACATCGACCGGCGGCAGCCAGCCACCGAGGAACAGAATGGTCGTCATCGCGCACATGGTGGTAATGGCGACGTATTCGCCGAGCATGAACAGCAGATAGGGCGTCGACGAGTATTCGACCATGAAGCCGGCGACGAGTTCGGATTCGGCTTCCGGCAGATCGAACGGCGGGCGGTTCGTTTCGGCGAGCGCGGAGATGAAGAAGACGACGAACATCGGGAACAGCGGCAGCCAATGCCAGTCGAGCAGCGAGTTCGTCAGCCCCATGCGCGTGCCGAGGCCTGATTGCTGGGCCTTGACGATGTCGCCCATGTTGAGCGAGCCGACCAGCAGAAGAACAGTGATTATGACGAAGCCGATGGAGACTTCGTAAGACACCATCTGCGCGGCGGAACGAAGAGAGCCGAGGAAGGGATATTTCGAGTTCGACGCCCAACCACCCATGATGACGCCGTAGACGCCGAGCGAAGAGATGGCGAAGAGATAGAGGATGCCAACGTTGACGTTCGATACCGCCATGCCGTTGCCGACGGGGATGACGGCCCAGGCGCCAAGCGCAAGGATCGACGTGACGAGCGGGGCCAGCAGGAAGACGCCCTTATCCGCGCCGGCCGGAATGATCGGCTCTTTCAGCACGAACTTCAGCAAGTCGGCGAACGACTGCAGCAGGCCGAAGGGGCCGACGACGTTCGGGCCACGGCGCAACTGAACTGCGGCCCAGGTCTTGCGGTCGACGAGAATGAGATAGGCCACGAGCACCAGAAGGACGACCAGCAGCAGCACGCTGAGGAAGCCCGTCCATGCGAGCCAGGTGATGACCCCGCCCCATTCGGCCCAGAAATTATTGATCCAGTTCATCATCGTCCGGCAGCCTGTCGTTTGCGGCGTGCAACAAGAGAATTGCATTCCCGGCCGTCGAGCCTGCGAGACGAACCGGGATCTTTACCGGGTAAAGGTCCCTGATACCGCTCGCCGCTGACGCGCCGATCGCTTCCGGGAATGCAAGAGGTTGGGGCGCCAAAAAGCATTCAGCTCACTCCGCCGCCTGCTTCGCCGTGGCGCCGCCATTGGCGAGCAAGGAAAGCTCGGCCATGACCTGCGAGGCGCGGGCAATCGGGTTAGTGAGATAGAAGTCCTTGATGCAGGGCGCGAACGGCGCGGCCTGCACGCTACCGCCACCGCTCGCGAGAGCGGTCCAACCGTCGCCGGCCGGCTGCACCGAGCCAAGGCGCGCGAGTTGCGGCGCGGTCTTGTACATCGCGGCTCGCAGCTGGTTGATGTTGTCGTAGGGTAGCGTCTGGCCGGCTTCGGCCGACAGGGCACGCAGGATCGCCCAGTCTTCCTTGGCGTCGCCCGGAGCAAACGCCGCCTTCAGCGTCATCTGCGCGCGTCCCTCGAGGTTGACGTAGGTCGCCGACTTCTCGGTGTAGGCCGACCCCGGCAAGATCACATCGGCGCGGTGGGCGGCGGCGTCACCGTGGCTGCCTTGATAGACCACGAACGCTTGGCCCAATGCCTTCATATCGATTTCGTCAGCGCCGAGCAGATAGACAACTTCCATGCTGCCCTTGAGCGGATCGTTCGCGGCGACGAGGCCGAGATCGAGACCCGCCACGCGAGACGCTGCGGTGTGAAGAATGTTGAGCGCTCCGGCTGCGCCGTCCTTACCGACGGCGGCGTCGCGGGCGATGCAGGCGGCGAGCGCTAGAAGGGCACTACCGTCAGCTCGGGTCAGCGCGCCGTTGCCGACGATGACCATCGGGCGCTTTGCCTGGCGGAGGACGCCCGAGAATGGGTGGCGACCCTCGGCGATATCGAGCAGAGCCTGCGGATTGGCGCCGATGTGTTCAACCGGATAGCTCAAGTCAGCCTTGGCGCCGACCAGGCCGACGGTCAGCCCACCCTGGCGCCAGCGCTTGCGGATGCGCGTGTTGAGCACTGCTGCTTCGAGGCGCGGGTTGGTACCGACGAGAAGGATCGCATCGGCCTGTTCGATACCGGCGATACCCGCGTTGAAGAGATAGCTGGCGCGGCCGTGCTTCGGGTCGAGCTTCTGGCCGTCCTGGCGGCACTCGACGTTCTGCGAGCCGAGACGGTTGAACAAATCCTTGAGCGCGAACATTTCCTCGGCACCGGCAAGGTCGCCGACGATCGCGCCGATGCGTTCCGTGTTGGCCGACTTGAGTTTGCCCGCGACCGTTGCGAGCGCATCGGCCCAGGTGGCCGGCTGGAGCTTACCGTCCTTGCGGACGTACGGCTGGTCGAGGCGCTGCGTGCGCAGACCGTCGGCAACGTGTCGCGACTTGTCGGAGATCCACTCTTCGTTGACGTCGTCGTTGTTGCGCGGGAGGACGCGCATGACTTCGCGGCCGCGCACGTCAACGCGGATGTTGGAGCCGACCGCATCCATGACGTCGATCGACTCGGTCTTCACCATTTCCCAGGGGCGGGCATTGAAGGCCCAGGGACGATGGGTCAACGCGCCGACCGGGCAGAGATCGACCACATTGGCCGACATCTCGGACATCATGCCCTTTTCGAGATACGTCGTGATTTCCATGTTCTCGCCGCGGCCGATGGCGCCAAGTTCCTCGACGCCGGCGACCTCGGTCATGAAGCGGACGCAGCGCGTGCACTGGATGCAGCGCGTCATCATCGTCTTGATGAGCGGACCGAGGTTCTTTTCCTCGACGGCGCGCTTGTTCTCGTCGTAGCGGGTGCCGCCGCGGCCATAGGCAAGTGCCTGATCTTGCAGGTCGCATTCGCCGCCCTGGTCGCAAATGGGGCAGTCAAGCGGGTGGTTGATGAGGAGGAACTCCATCACCCCTTCGCGGGCCTTCTTCACGACGGCGTTGCGGGTATTGATGACCTTCGGCGAGCCGTCGCGGTTGGGCGGCAAGTCGTTCACGCCGAGTGCGCAGCTTGCCTGAAGCTTCGGCATGCCTGCGACTTCGACGAGGCACATACGGCAATTGCCGGCGATCGACAGCCGCTCATGGTAGCAAAATCGTGGAATCTCGACGCCGGCCTGCTCACACGCCTGTAACAGCGTGATGCCGTCCTCGACCTCAACTTCGGTCCCGTCGATGATCAACTTCTTCGGCATGCGTGCGCCTCGAATGGCCCTTGCTGCGGTGCGGCCAAGTCCCGATTTTCGCCACAGACTCAGGATTTAGAGCAATCAGCGAACGTTATTCAGGGCGCCGACGACGCCTGAATTTCCGCTGTTCCCCACCCTGACGCGCACAGATCCCCGGACTCGAAGCCACGTCGTTGCACGTGCTTCCTACATCGGTCCGCAACAGGATGCCAGTGCGACAATTGGGTGGTACCGCACACATCTACATGGCATTTGCGCATGGCAGTTCGAGAGGTAGGTCCAGGCGTCTCTCCTCGGGCCCGTTATCTCGTTGCCGGTAAAGCTTCCGTCGTGTAAAGCACGGGCTGCCTTTTCCTGCTGCGCCGTAAACGGCTGCGGCTTCTTTTGCTTGAGACAACCATGATCACGGTTCTTCTGGTCATCCACCTCATGATCGCTTCGGCGCTTGTCGGCATCGTGCTGATGCAGCGATCCGAAGGCGGTGCGCTCGGCATGGGCGGCGGCGGCTTCATGTCCGGTCGTGGCCAAGCGAATTTTCTCACGCGAACAACGTCTTACCTGGCGATCGCGTTCTTTGTCACTTCGCTGAGCCTGACGCTGCTCGCCAATCGCTCTGCCGGTCCGAGCCTGCTCGGCACGACGGCACCGGCCACGAGCACGCCGGCAGCCGGCGGGACCGCTGCTCCGGCCGCAGGTGATTCGACGGCACCGGCGCAGCCCGCGCCTGCTGCTCCGCGTGGTGGCATCCTCGACAAGCTGCAGGGTGCACCGAAGCAATAAATTTCGGACTGACTTCAGAATTGCGATTGCGGGCGGGCTCGAACCCCGCCCGCCTTGCTTTGTGCCGCCGCGCCGGTCATGATGCGTATGAATACTATTACACTCGGAATTTCCTAGACGTCCCCGACGTTGACTGAACGAGGGATCGGCTGGCGAAGCTGCGACAACGCGGCGCCGATCAGACCTCGAGGAAACGATCGGGAAGCAAAATCATGAAGACATCTATCCGTCTGCCGGCGCTCGCTCTGCTTGCTGCCTCGGGACTTATCGTCACCGCCGTACATGCCCAGCAGGCCTCCACAATGTCGTTTTTCGTCACCAGCGCGGGCAAGGGCGACGGCGCCAATCTCGGCGGCCTCGATGGTGCCGATGCGCATTGTGCCGCGCTTGCCAAGGCGGCAGGGGCTGCGGGGACCAATTGGAAGGCCTATCTCAGCACGACGGCGCCGGGTGGCGAAGCTGGGGTCAACGCGCGCGACCGGATCGGCAAGGGCCCCTGGCAGAACGTGAAGGGCGAGGTCATCGCCAAGGACGTCGCGGAGTTGCATTCGGACGGCAATAAACTCACCAAGCAATCGATCCTCACCGAAAAGGGCGAGGTCGTTTCGGGCCGCGGGGATGCGGTCAATATGCACGACATCCTGACCGGGTCGGACCCCGATGGCCGGTATTCCACCGCCGGCGGCGACACGACGTGCGGCAACTGGACCAAGAACGGCGACGGCTCGGCGATCGTCGGCCATCACGACCGCATCGGCCTCAAGGACACGCGCCATATGAAGTCGTGGAACTCGTCGCACGGCAGCGCGGGTTGCAGCCAGGATGCGCTCAAGAAGACCGGCGGTAACGGCTACTTCTACTGCTTCCTTGCGAACTGAGCCGGCTAACCTGTGGACAAGTGACGGCCCGCGCGCCCCTGGCGATGCGGGCCGTTACCGTATGAGGGGCCGGGCCTCGCCGGCCGCTTTAGCGGCGCCCTCCCCTGCAGAACCGGCAACGCTGCCCCGCTGCACGGGGCCGCAAGGCTGTGCCATAAACACGCGTCCAACCACGAGAGGCACGCATGGCACCGAACCGGCTGATCGACCTTTTCTCCGACACGTCCACGCGGCCGACAGCCGGCATGCGCAAGGCGATCGCGGAAGCCGAGGTCGGCGACGAACAGCGCTTCGAAGATCCGTCGACGCGACGGCTCGAAGAGCGGGTGGCCGACCTGCTCGGTCATGAGGCGGCGGTGCTGCTGCCGTCAGGCACGATGTGCAATCAAATCGCGATCGCGGTTCATACGACGTCGGGCGACGAAGTGCTCGCGGCGGAGACGAGCCATATTTTCGTTTATGAAGGCGGCGGCGGTTCCGGCCTGGCGGGAAGCCAGAGCTGGCCGATCCGGACGGCGAACGGCCTGTTCACCGGTGCCGACGTGCTCGCGAATGTGCGCGATACCTCGAGCCGCCATCACCCGCGCAGCAAGCTCGTCTGCGTCGAGCAAACGTCCAATCTCGGCGGCGGCGCGGTCTGGCCGCTCGCGCAATTGCAAGATGTTGCGAAGGCTGCGCGTTCCAAGGGTCTATTGCTGCATATGGACGGGGCGCGATTGCCGAATGCAGCGGTCGCAGCCGGCGTGCGCGCCAGCGAGATGGCCAAGCTGTTCGACACCGCGTGGCTCGATTTGTCGAAGGGGCTCGGCTGCCCGATCGGCGGCGTGCTCGTCGGCTCCAAAGACTTCATCAAGGAAGCCTGGCGCTGGAAGCAGCGCATCGGCGGCGCGATGCGTCAGTCTGGCATCATCGCCGCGGCGGGGCTTTATGCTCTCGACCATCATTGGGACCGCCTCGCGGAGGACCATAAGAACGCCCAGCGCCTGCGCGAGATCGCCGGCAACATCAAGGGCGTCAAGGTTTACGAACCTGGTCCTGGGCTCGCCGTCACTAACCTCGTCTTCCTCGATGTCACCGGTACGGGCAAGGCCGGCAGCGACATCGCCAAGGCGCTCGAAGCGAAGGGCATCCGCATGGGTGGTGCGTATGGGACCGCCAAGCGCATGCGCGCCGTGACGCATCATGATGTCTCCGCGGACGATATCGAGTCAGCCGGAAAGGCTTTGGAGGCCGTCATTGCAGGAAAGGGCTGAGTTGCAGGGCGGACGGTCCGCCCGCATCTTGATGTCGCCGCAGTCGCGGCTCATCCGACGGCGCCGTCAGCAGCTTGTTGTTCAATAGTCGTTCCAATGGTTCTTCCCACTCGCCGCACTGTCCTCGCTCTGGCAGGCGCTGCCTTTGCCGCGCCACCCGCGCGCGCGCAATCGGCAGCGGCCGCCGCCCTGAAGAACGATGGCGTCCACGACATCGAGGTCTCATCCCGGGCGATCGATCGTTTCGGGCGTGCATCGAGTGCGACAAAGTTCGGACGGCTCGAATTCCGCGGTGGGCTTGTGCTCACGTCGAGCGAGAAAAACTTCGGCGGACTTTCAGGACTTGTCATCGAGCCGGACGGGCGACGCTTTCTCGCCATCACCGACGAGGGCCACTGGCTCGGCGGTGAGATCACCTATTCTGGTACAGCGCCGTCCGGCATCGCGCGCGCGCGGATGGGCGACATCACGGCGACATCCGGCCGCGCGCTGACGCGCAAGCGGGATGCCGATTGCGAGGGGCTTGCACTGGTCAGCGGCAATCTTACCAACGGCGTCGCACTCCTCAGCTTCGAACGAAACGCGCGCATCGGGCGTTTCCCGATCGTCAATGGCGTTCTGCAACCACCGGCGGGCTATCTCAGGACGCCGCCCGAAGCGAAGAAACTCAAGTCCAACCGCGGGTTCGAATCCGTGACGGTGGTGCCGGCCGGCCCGCACAAGGGTGCGGTCGTGGCCTTCGCTGAACGCTATACTGATAGCCGGGGACATCATACCGGCTGGGTCTGGCAACAAGGCGAGCCGCGCCCCATCTATCTGACTGATATCGACGGCTTCGACGTTACCGATCTCGCAGCTCTTGGTGATGGCAGTATCATCGTCCTCGAACGACGTTTCCGCTGGACCGAGGGCGTACAAATGCGCATGCGCCTGATCAAGGCGGAGGCATTGGTTCCTGGTTCAGTGTTGGAGCCTGAGGTGCTGTTGGCGGCCGACATGATGAGCGAGATCGACAACATGGAAGGTCTCGCTGTTCACCGATCGCCGCAAGGCGATGTGGTTCTCACGCTGGTCTCCGACGACAACTTCAATTCATTCCTTCAGCGTACGATCCTCTTGCAATTCACATTGCGCTGACTGCCCGCAACGGTCCGCGCCAACCGAGACGACGAACGGCTATGGACGGCGCCCCGCAACAGGATCTCACCCGGATCTCCCTGCCGATCAGCGGCATGACGTGCGCGTCTTGCGTCGCCCATGTCGAAAAGGCCATCGCTGACGTTCCCGGCGTCCGGTCGTCTTCGGTCAATCTCGCGACCGAACGCGCCACGCTCGAACTCTCCGACAAGCGTGTCCTCACCGAGGTCGTCGCAGCCGTCGATGCCGCTGGCTATTCGGTGCCGCCCGTCACGACTGAATTCGCCGTGACAGGCATGACTTGTGCCTCGTGTGTGTCACATGTCGAGCATGCGATCGCGGATGTTCCGGGTGTCGATCGCGTTGTCGTCAATCTGGCAACGGAGCGTGCGAGCGTCACGTATCGCGACGGCGCCGTTGCCGTGCGAGATATCGAAGCGGCGATCGCTGACGCCGGATACGAGGCACATCAAATTGCTGACGACGAACCGCGCGATCATGTGAAGGAATCGCATGATCGCGAGCAGGCGTCGCTGACGCGGGACCTGACACATGCCGCGATCCTGACAGCGCCGATCGCGGCCATCGAGATGGGCCGGCATCTGTTCATGGGCCTGCACCACTGGATCGATCACAACATCGGCGAGACGCCGCTACGTATCGTGCTGTTCGTGATGACGACGATGGTGCTGGCGGGGCCTGGCCGCCGCTTCTTCGTGAAAGGCATTCCGTCGCTGTTGCGCGGGGCGCCAGAGATGAACGCGCTGGTCGCGCTCGGCACATCGGCCGCGTGGGCCTATTCGACGATTGCGACGTTCGTTCCGACCTTACTGCCGGAGGGGACGCGCCACGTCTACTTCGAGGCTGCGGCCGTCATCGTCACGCTGATCCTGTTCGGGCGTTGGATGGAATTGCGCAGCCGTGGACGCACGAGTGCAGCAATCCGGAGGCTCGCTGGCCTTCAGCCGCGCACGGCCGAGGTGCTGCGTGAGGGCAAATCGCAATCGGTGCCGATCGGCGACGTCATGGCCGGCGATCTCGTTCTGGTGCGGCCTGGCGAGAAGATCCCCGTCGACGGCGAAGTGGTGGAGGGGCACTCCTATGTCGACCAATCGATGGTGACGGGCGAGCCAGTGCCTGCCGAAAAGGCGATCGGCGCGGCTGTGATCGGCGCCACGATCAACACGACGGGCACACTCACCGTGCGCGCCACCAAGGTCGGTTCCGCGACGATGCTCGCCTCGATCATCCGCATGGTCGAGAACGCGCAAGCCTCGAAGCTCCCCATCCAAGCGATGGTCGATCGCGTGACCGCGTGGTTCGTGCCGGCCATTCTCGGGATCGCTCTTCTCACATTCATCGCCTGGATGATCTTCGGCCCGACACCCGCGCTGGCGATGGCTCTCGTCAATGCCGTTGCGGTGCTCATCGTTGCGTGTCCGTGCGCGATGGGTCTTGCGACACCGACGTCGATCATGGTCGCGACGGGGCGCGCGGCGGAACTCGGGGTGCTGTTCCGGCGCGGCGATGCGTTGGAGGCCATGGGTGGCGTCGATATCGTCGCCTTCGACAAGACCGGTACGCTGACGAAGGGCAAGCCGGAACTCACCGACTGCCGGGCGCTCGACGGGTTCACAGACGACGAGGTGCTGCGGCTGGTTGCTTCCCTCGAAAGCCGCTCCGAGCATCCGACCGCACATGCTCTCGTCGCGGCGGCCACTTCACGCGGCCTTGCGCTCACGCCTCCCACTGCGTTTGCCGCTCATCCGGGGCGTGGCCTCACCGGGGTGGTCGAGGGCCGCGCCATCGTGGTCGGTTCGGCTCGCTTTCTTGGCGAGCAAGGGCTGGAGGTCGACGCCTTGCGTGACGCTGTCGATGCGTTTTCCGATGCCGGCAAGTCGGCGGTCATTGCTGCGATCGACGGACGGGCTGCCGGCATCATCGCCGTCGCTGACACCATCAAGCCGACGACTGCAGCAGCCCTCGCCAAGCTGAAGGCGAAGGGCCTCAAGCTCGCGATGATCTCGGGCGATAGCCGGCACACGGCCGCCGCGATCGGGCGCGAGCTCGGCATCGATCAAGTGATCGGTGAAGTCCTGCCGGCCGGCAAGGTCGACGCCCTGAAGGTGCTCGCCGCCGGAGGTCGCAAAATCGCGTTCGTCGGCGACGGCATCAACGATGCGCCCGCGCTTGCCGCGGCGGACGTCGGCATCGCTGTTGGCAACGGCACCGACGTCGCCATCGACAGCGCCGACATCGTGCTGATGTCGGGCGACCTCGGCGGCGTCGCGACGGCTTATGCGCTGTCGCAAGCAACCCTTCGCAACATCGCGGAGAACCTCGTCTGGGCGTTCGGCTACAACGTGGCCCTCGTGCCTATTGCGGCCGGCCTGCTTTATCCTGGCTACGGCATTCTCCTCTCGCCCATGCTCGCCAGTGCGGCAATGGGATTGTCGAGCATCTTCGTGCTCTCCAATGCGCTGCGGCTCAGGCGGTTCAGCGTCCATTAGCACACGATCCAAAGCAGTGTTTCGCCGCTCGCTTGCCTTGAAACGTGCACGTTTGAATGCCTTGCTGGCAGCGGATCGACGCCTCGTCGGCGTAGACGCTTGCCATGGGAGGGCATCTCGATGCGATTGAATTGGTTGGCTGCCGTAGCGCTCGCGGCGCTCACTGCGGTTACACCGGCGCAGGCACAACGTGGGCCGGGCGGCGGCGGGGACAACTGGGAAATGCTGGGACGGCAGACCGTCGGTTTCGGCAATGACCGCGACAGCATCCAGATCAGCCAGAACGAAGGCTGGTTCCGCGACAAGTCGTTCCGGACGCTACGGTTCGTGGCCGAGGGCAACGACGTCAATCTCATCGCGCTGCGCCTCGTCTACCTCAACGGCCACGCCGAAGATCTCAGGGTCGACCGGATGATCCGGCGCGGTCAGGATCTGCGCGTCGACCTCCCCGGCGAGCGCAGCTTCCTTCGCCAGATCGACATGCAGTACAAGGGCAACGTCGGGCTTTCGATCGGTGCCGGCGGCATCCGCCTGCAGCAGGCGACCGTGTCGGTCTACGGCGAGCGCGCCTCGCGACGTCCTGATTTGCCGCCGCCAGTCGTGCCGGATCGCCCGCGCGGCTGGACCGAAGTCGATACGCGCACGATCAGTCTTCAGGACGACCGGGTCGAGCTTCGCACGTCGCGCGGCGACGGCCGCTTCGGGCAGATCAAGATCCGCTCGGAGAACGAGGCGATCAACATTCGCAGCATCAACATTCGCTTCCGCAACGGCGAAGTACAGCGCGAGCGCGCAAACCAGAGACTCGAAGCCGGTCAGGAGACGCGGCCGATCGATCTCGAGGGTGACCGGCGCAATGTCGAGAGTGTGACCGTCGAACTCGATCCGCGGCGGCGGCCGGGCCGTGCGACCGTCTCGATGCTAGCCACCGAGCGCGCTGGACGTGACGAGGGCCCGCGCCCTGGTCCGGTCGCAGATCGCTGGGCGTCGCGCGGCTTGATCCTGCTCGGCGAGCAGGCCGTCAGCTTCCGAGGTGAGCGCGACGTCATCCAGGTCAATGATCCGGGCGATGCGCGCCGCGAGCGGGCATATCGCACGCTGCATCTCGTTGCCGAGCGCAACGACATCTACATGAACAGCTTGCGTGTCGTTTACATGAACGGCTTCGTCGAGGATTTCCGGATCGATCGCGAACTTCGGGCCGGCACCGACACGACGATCGACCTGCGCGGCGATCGGGCGTTCATTCGCCAGATCGAACTCGGGTATCGCTCGCGGCCAAGCTTCCGTGGCCAAGCCGTCATGAAGGTCTATGGCGAGCTGGCGTCGCGCCGATAAGCCAAATCAGGTTTGAAAAAGTGGCGGCGAAGCTTTCGGGCTTCGCCGCCTTGTCATTTCGCGGCGTGATCGAAACCAAGATCGCGGCGCATTTTCTTCGTCAAGTTGAGCGCCGCAAGGCGATGGCTTTCACGCAGATAATCTTTGAGCGCGTGATCGCTCATCGACGTTGCATCCGTGCGCTGTATCCACTTCAGTCCACGCGAGGCGAGATACGGCGCGGGACGGCAGCCGGGCTCGGATTTCAGGATGTCGAAGCTCAAGTCCGAGACCTTGAACGTCACGTGCAGCTTGCCCTCGACGACATCGGCAATCGCGAAGACTTTCGTGCCCACTTTCCAAACGTGAGCGCCGCCCCACTGCACCACATGATGTGTGTGGGTCAGGGAGCGGCAGAAGGCGTTATAGCCGTCGAGCTTCAACGGAGCTTCGCCTCAAGCCGGAACCGGGAACACCGGTTTGGCGTCGGCGAAGTCGGCCGGGAAGATGACCTTGATGTCACCGTTCTGCACTTGCGTGTTGACGGGCGCTCCGCCTTCGTTCTGGCCGTTGGCGCCGAACTTGGTCGGGCCGTAGGGCATGATGTGGCCGGTAAACGTCGATGAGCGCAGTGCTTCGGTGAGCTTGACTTTGTCGGCGGACCCAGCGCGTTCCAACGCGTCGGCCACGAGTTTCACGCACGAGTAGTTGAGCGCGATGTTGTAGGTCCAGAACCCGCCGCTGCCGACGACCGACTTCAGCAACGCTTGCGATTCAGGTTTCCTCGGGTCGTGCCAGTGGTTGCAATCCATCACGAAGTTGGCGGCTTCGGGGAACTCCTTGACGAAGCGGAAGTTCGAGGCGGCGCCGTTCAGCACGGCGTAGATGCCCTTCGGCTTGATCTTCTGCTGCTGGAGCGTGCGCGAGAGAAGGACGAACTCGCCGTAGTACGACGAAGGGATCAGCAGATCGGGATTCTTGTCCTTGATCTGCAGCGCGACGTTGCTCATGTCGCGCGAGGGCGTCGGATGGGCGATGGTGCCGACGACTTCGATGCCGAGCTTCGGGAGTTCGCCCGCCAGCAACTTGGCGAGGCCCGATCCGAACAGCCCATCTTCGTGGATGAGCATCGCCGTCTTGACCGGCTTGCCCGCCCCCGTGTTGAGCTTGTCGAGGTTGGCGACGGCGGCCTTGGTGACGGTGCCGAAGCCCGGGCCGAAGCGGAAGGTGTTGGTCAGGTTGCGGCCGACGATCTGGTCTGACACGCCGACGTCGACGACGTAGGGCAGGTCGTAGCGCGCCGCTGCTTGGGTGGCTGCGAGGCAGATCGGCGAGGCGAAGCCGCCGACGATGGCTGCGACGCCGTCGGCTTGCATCTTCTCGACTTCCTGCGTGCCGCCTTCCGGCGTCGAGCGCGCGTCACCGAAGACCATTTCGATCTTGGCGCCGCCCATACTCTTGATGCCGCCGGCGTCGTTGATCGCCTTGATCGCGGCTTCGGCGCCGATCTTGCCCTGCTGACCGTCCTGAGCGACGGCACCGGTCACCGGCTGGAGAATGCCGAGCTTGACGGTCTTTGCCTGAGCACGAAGGTAGGCTGGCGAAGCGACCAGCGCCGAAGCGGCTGCCACGCCTTGGAGCGCGCGGCGGCGAGAAATTCGAGACATGTAGAGACCTCCTCATTGACGTGGCGAAACCTCGCACGACAGCGATTTAGCGGCAAGCAGCTGGGGGTTTTGGTGCGTCGCACAAGACCGCTCGCCTTTGCGACATGGTGTGCTTTCGCGCAGGGCAACACGCCTGTAACGTGAGCGTCATGATGCGACTCGCGCGCCTGTGGCTGATCATGCCGCGATACACCCGATTGATTGCGGGTTTCGCCGCTGCCCTCACGGGCCTGACGGCTGGTGGGACCGTGATCGCCGAGAAGCTGGAAACCAGCTGCCAAGCCGACACGATGGTGGTGTTCGACGCTTCGGGTTCGATGCTCCTTTATGCCGACGGACGGACCCGGCTCGACCATGCGCGCACGGCTTTGGCCGAGGTCCTGCCGGAGATGACCTCGACACGGCGGACTGGGCTCGTGACTTACGGCGGGGTTCTCGACCGACGACCGCCCGATCGCTGCGGCAACATCGAGATGCGCCTGCCACCACGCCGGCATTCGGAGGCCGCCATCCTCGACGTGCTCGGGCGCATTCTACCGCAGGGGTGGACGCCTGCGACGGCTGCGGTCGGATATGCGGCGGAGGCGATGGACTACGAAAACAAGGCCGCGACGATCGTTCTGGTAACGGACGGCGAGGAAAACTGCGGCGGGCATCCGTGCGCTTTGGCGCAGGGTTTGAAGGCCAGGGGACGAAACCTGGTCGTACACGTGATCGGCTATCTGCTCGGTCCGGCACACGCCATGCAGGTGTCGTGTCTTGCGACGGAGACCGGGGGGCTTTATGTCCCGGCGAGCAGCTTCGACGACTTGCGGCAGGCGTTGCGCAAAGTCGTCCGCTGTCCGGAAGTCAGCTGAGCCAAACCACATGCCATCCGCCGCACCGCGTACGATTATCGACAAACTTTGGGACCAGCACGTCGTCACCACGCGGCCGGGCGGCGATTCCTTGCTGTGGATCGATCGGCATTTTCTGCATGAGGGCTCGTTTCACGCCTTCATCGAACTCGACAAGCGGAAGGCTCAGGTCGCCGAGCCGTCGCTGACGTTCGCGGTCGCCGATCACTACGTGCCGGTGCGATCGAAGATTCCGGCGTCGGCGGAGATCGGCCGCATGGTTGCGGACCTCTCGTCGAACGCGCGCGCGCATGACATCACGCTCATCGGCCAGGACGATGCGCGGCAAGGCATCGTCCATGTCGTTGGGCCGGAGCAGGGCTTGACGCTGCCGGGCCTCACCATCGTTTGCGGCGACAGTCATACCTCCACGCACGGCGCGTTCGGGGCCTTCGCGTTTGGCATCGGCGCTTCGGAAGTCGCGCACGTGCTGATGACGCAAACGCTGTGGCAAAAAAAGCCGAAGCGGTTGCGCATCACTGTCGATGGGCGGCTTGGTGCAGGTGTCGGCGCGAAAGATCTTATCCTCGCGGTCATCGCCAAAATCGGCGCCGACGGCGCGCGGGGGCATGCGATCGAGTATACCGGATCGGCCATCCGCGCCCTCGACATGGCCGGGCGAATGACCGTCTGCAACATGTCGATCGAGGCGGGCGGCCGGCTTGGCATCGTCGCGCCCGATGAGACGACGTTCCGCTACATCGACGGCAGACCACATGCGCCGAAGGGCGCCGCGTTCGATGCGGCCTGCGAGGCCTGGTCAGCGCTCGCGAGCGACACGGATGCCGTCTTCGACCGCGCGGTGTCGCTCGATGCAAGTGAGATCGCGCCGATCCTCACTTGGGGCATCTCCCCGGAAGACGCCTTGCCGATCACCGGCCATGCGCCCGATCCCGCGAAGGCTTCCGACGCGGCGCGGCGGGCGTACCTGGAGCAGGCGCTCAGCTACATGGGGCTGACGGCCGGCCAGCCGCTTGCGGGCGTGCCTGTGGACCGGGTGTTCATCGGCTCGTGCACCAACAGCCGGATCGAGGATCTCCGCGTGGCCGCGAGCGTGCTCAAGGGCCGGACCTCGCGGGTGCCGGGTCTCGTGTCGCCGGGCTCGAAGCTCGTCAAGGAGCAGGCCGAACAGGAAGGTCTCGACCGGATCTTCATCGAGGCCGGCCTCGAATGGGTGGATTCGGGCTGCTCGATGTGCGTCGGCATTAACGGCGATACGGTGCCGAGCGGCGAACGCTGCGCCTCGACCACGAACCGCAACTTCAAGGGGCGGCAGGGGCCAAGCGCGCGGACGCATTTGATGTCGCCCGCCATGGCAGCTGCGGCGGCAGTGAATGGCTGCCTCGCAGATGTGCGGCCTCTCTTGGCCGGGCGGGCTTGACGGCGGGCACGATCGCTGTTGCTTTGCCGGCAAACCTGCTGGGAAGTTCCTGACGTATGTCCTCCATCACTCCGCGCTTTCTCGACGCCGGCGATAGCGCGCTGTTCGTCGAACTTGGCGAGATCATCGATCCGGATCTCAATGCGCGTATTCTAGCGCTCGATGCCGCGGTTCGCGCGGCTGCGCCCGCCGGCCTCGTCGAGACGGTGCCGACCTATCGCTCGCTGATGGTACAGTTCGATCCACTGGTGTTCGACGTCGAGGCGTTCATAGCGTTCGCGCGCCGGACGCTGGCGACAATGGAGAAGCCCGAGATCAAGGGCCGCCGCTGGAAGGTGCCGGTGGTTTATGGCGGCGAGTTCGGCATCGATCTCGAGGATGTCGCGGCGCGCCACAAGATCACCGTTGCAAAGCTCATCGAGAAGCATTCGAGCGCGGTCTACCGCGTCTACATGATCGGCTTCATGCCGGGTTACGCTTACCTCGGCGGGCTCGACCAAAGCATCGCGACGCCGCGGCGGCTCGATCCGAGACCGTGGACGCCAGCGGGGACGATTTCGATCGGCGGTATTCAAGCGTTGGTGGCGGGCGCGGCAATGCCGTCCGGCTGGCATCTGCTCGGGCGGACGCCGGTGCGAACGTTCGTTGCGACGCGAGAGCCGGCCGTTCTCTTCGAACCGGGCGACGAAGTCGTCTTCGAGCCGGTCGACGCCAGCCGGTGGGATGCGCTCGATCAACGGGCGGAAGCCGGCGATCCGATCGCGGAGGTCGTTGCTTCATGAGCCGTCTCGTCGTCGTCTCGTGCGGCCCTGGCACGACCATCCAGGACAACGGCCGGTTCGGCTGGCAACGGTTCGGCGTCGGACCGGCAGGCGCCATGGACCGGCTATCGCTCGCCATCGCCAATGCGCTCGCGGGCAATGGTCCGGGTGCCGGCGGCATCGAGATGGCGCTCGGCGGCGGGCGGTTTCGCGTCGAGGATGGTCCCGCACGGATCGCCGTGACCGGTGCCGATCAAATCGTCAAGGTGGACGGTAAAACCGTGCCGCCGCTCGCCGCGGTGACTGTTCCTGCGGGACACACCATCGACATCGGGCCGGCGCGCGCGGGGCGCTTCGGCTATCTCGCGATTGCCGGAGGTCTCGGCGTGCCGCTGCAGCTCGGCTCGATGGCGCTGCATTTGCGCGCGGGGATCGGCGGTATCGAGGGGCGGGGTTTGCGCGAAGGTGACAGCCTGCCGCTCTTGCTTGCTTCGCCGCCGGGCGAGGATCTTTCGGCCACGCAGGACATCGTCCGCGACACGGGCCCCATTCGCGTCATCCTCGGGCCGCAGGCGGATTACTTCACCGAAAAAGGCATCGCGACGCTCCTGTCGGAGCCCTACACGGTGACGCCGCAGGCGGACCGGATGGGCACGCGGCTGACGGGGCCGAAGATCGAGCACGGGCCTAAGGGCTACAACATCGTTTCCGACGGCATCGCCACCGGTTCCGTGCAGGTGCCCGGCATGGGAGAACCGTTGGTGCTGCTCGCCGACCGCCAGACGACCGGCGGCTATCCGAAGATCGCGACCGTCATCACCGCGGATCTCGGCCGTCTCGCGCAGATGGCGCCGGGGACGTCGTTTACGTTCAAGTCGGTGACGCGGGCGGAAGCGGTCGAGGCGCTCCGGCGGCAGGTCGATGCGGTCGAGGCGATGCGGCTTTCGTTGAGGCCTGCCAAGCGCGGCGCGCTCGATAGTGCCGAGCTGTTGGCGGTCAATCTCGTCGATGGCTGGGTGAGTGCGGACGAGTAACGCCTGCAGGCTGTAGCGCGGCAACCGTTTCCATCCCCGCGTTCAAATCCCATCAAATTTGAAGCACTCCGTAAATGGCTAAAAAACGTTAATCGGAACGACTAGACGGGTATTTGCCGATACTTCCAATCTTACGAATTTCCTTCAACCTCTCGAAAATAGAGCGGCGTCAGGGTGCGTCTAAATCGCCACCTCGGGTGTCCCTATGTCAAATTCGCTCATTGCAGTGCCCTCCTTGCGCACTCCTTCCAAGCTTCGGCAGTTCGCCAGCGACCGCGATGGGTCGATTGGCATGATGTTCGGCCTCATGGTCATACCGATGGTTCTGCTCGTCGGCGTCGGCGTGGACATCGGCCGCATGTCAGCAGTCCGGAGCCAGATGCAAGTCATCGTCGACAACGCGGCCCTCGCGGGTGGGCGTGCTGCGCAGCTTGCTTCTGCCAACAAGTCGCAAGCTGCCTCAGCCGCCGCGAAGGCCTACTTCAGCGCGCAGGTCATTCAGCACGGCATGAATGCCAAGATTTCGGACACCGCGACGGTCAATGGCGCGGGCACCGAATTTACCTGGACCGCAGAAGCTTGGGTCCGCACTCCCTTCATTTCATCGGCGTCGATCCGCAAAACCGTCAATGGTGACAACTCCAGCCCGCAGCCGTGCCCGATCAGCGGCTGGTTCTGCCGCAAGGTCACAGCGTCGGCATCGTCGCTGCTCGCCGCTGGCGGCAGCAACACGGACACGAACATCGAGACCTCGCTGATGCTCGACGTCACGGGCTCGATGAGCGGCACCAAGATCCAAGATCTGAAGCTCGCCGCCAAGGACCTGATCGACATCGTCGTCTGGGACAACCAGGGTGATGTGACTTCCCGCGTGGCGCTGGCGCCGTTCGCGGAGGCCGTCAACGTCGGCTCGACGCTCGCACCGCTGGTTCGCGGCACCGTTACGTCCGGCACGAATCCCACGACAAATAATCCTGGCAATGGCTACCAGTACTTCAAGTTCACCAAGAAGGGTGGCGACGGCACCTATACCTACAAGATTTCCAACGATTGTGTGACCGAGCGCATCGGCGACGACAAGTATACCGACGTCGCACCGACGACTGCGACCACGCGCATCGGCCGCTTCTATCCCAACACGAGCGGCACCTGCTCGATGGTCAACTCGAGCGATGCCGAGGTCAATTCGATCCAACCGCTGTCGAACGACAAGACGATGCTCAAGCGGCGCATCGACAAGCTGGCACTGGCCGGTTCGACCGCTGGCCAGCTCGGTACGGCTTGGGCCTGGTATCTGCTGTCGCCGAACTGGAACTCTCTGTTCCCGACGGCGAGCGCGGCCGCTAGCTACACGGCCTCGAAGAACAAGAAGATCGCGGTTCTCATGACCGACGGCGATTACAACACCGAGTACTGGAACGGCGTCGAAGCAAAAACGTCCTACAATGCCCGCGCCAACTACAATCCGTCGAACGGTGCCTCAGAGACGCAAGCTCCCGCGCTCTGCACTGCGATGAAGGCCAAGGGCATCGAAGTCTACACCGTCGGCTTCCAGGTTTCCTCGGCTGCAAAGACGCTGCTCAAGGGCTGTGCGACCGACGAAAGCCACTACTACGATGCGACGAGCGGTGAAGCCCTGCGCCAAGCCTTCCGCGACATCGCACTCAAGATCTCGACGCTGCGCCTGTCGCAGTAACGCCGACAGAGCTTGAACAACAAGAAGCCCCGGCATCATCGCTGATGCCGGGGCTATGCATTTCAGGCGTCAGTAACGAGATCAGAGCGTCTTCTTGCGCTGCTGGATCATCATGTACTGGTCGAAGGTGTTTTCGGAGAGCTGGAACCAGAGGTACTGGTCGGCGCGAATAGCCTTCATGGCTTCATAGAGCTTCTTGAAGTCTTCGTTCTTGCCCGAAATCTCAGCGCAGATCTCGTTGGTGGCCTTGAAGCAGGCATCGAGAACGGCTTCCGAGAAGGGACGAAGGACGGCGCCCGAGCCGACGAGACGCTTCAACGCTGCCGGATTGAGCATGTCGTACTTGGCCATCATCACGTGGTCGGCGCGGTGGGCCGCGTCGCGAACGATCGCCTGATAGTTCTTCGGCAGGCTGTTCCACTTCTCCTGATTGATGAAGAGATGGAGCATCGCCTGGCCTTCCCACCAGCCGGGATAGTAGAAGTACTTCGCGACCTTGAAGAAGCCGAGCTTCTCGTCGTCGTAGGGGCCGACCCATTCGGCCGCGTCGATCGTGCCCTTTTCGAGAGCCGGATAGATATCGCCGCCGGCGATCTGCTGGGGCACGCCGCCAACTTTCGCAAGGATCGCACCGCCGAAGCCGCCGATCCGCATCTTCAACCCTTTGAGGTCTTCAACGGTGTTGATTTCCTTGCGATACCAGCCGCCCATCTGGGCGCCGGTGTTGCCGAGCGGGAGACCGAAGATCTTATGCTTGGCGTAGAAGGCGTTCATCATGTCGATGCCGCCGCCTTCGTACATCCACGCATTCTGCATGCGCTGGTTGATCCCGAAGGGAACCGCGGTGCCGAACGCGAACGAGGGATCCTTGCCCCAGTAGTAGTAGGACGCCGTATGGCACATCTCGACCTGGCCGTTGGTGACGGCGTCGGCGGCTTGCAGGCCCGGGACGATTTCGCCGCCGGCGAAAACTTGAATTTGAAACTTGTTGTCAGTCGCCTCAGCGACAGCCTTGGTGAACACTTCTGCTGCGCCGTAGATGGTGTCGAGAGACTTCGGGAAGCTCGACGTCAGGCGCCATTTGATTTCCGGAGCTGCTTGCGCGATCGCCGGCGCGGCGACGGCGGTGGACGCCAAGCCACCGGCTGCGGCGCCCTTCATGAATTTACGACGGTTGACGGTCATGCTGGATGAACCTCCCTGGTTGATCTCCGGTATGCAACGTAGGCGGGGCAGCATGCCGGAATTGGTGGTCCATCTGCCCGAAACATTGTGGCCGGGCAAGGTCAAAGAGGCCAGTGCGGGCAAAAACTATAACGGCGACCGCGTCACAGGCCGGTCTTTGCCGGACGTGATGTGAAGTGATCCCAGCCCGCCGCCGCGAACGACAGTTCGGCACCGGACGGATCCATCACGCGCAACCCGGCTTTGGGGCTGATCACACCGATCTGTGTCACCGGGACGCCTGCCGCCTCCGCCTCGCGTTGGAAGGCAGCGGCGTGCTCCGGCGCAAGCGTGCACAATACCTCATAGTCGTCGCCCGCTACGACGGCGCGCCGCAGCCAATCCGGCTCGGCCGCCGCCACCGCGCTACCCGCTGCGCTCAGCGGCACTTTCGCGAGGTCGATGTCAGCGCCGACACCGGATGCGCGGCACATCCGGTCGAGATCCTTAATCAGGCCGTCCGACAGATCCATCGCCGCGCGGGCATAGGCGCGTAGCGGCGCAATCAGAGCGAGGTTCGGGCTTGGCCGCCTGTAGCGATGGATGAGAGCCGAGAGGGCCGCTTTGTCGAGCGGCCAGCGCGCGGCAGTGGCATCGCCGGAGCGGAGCAAGAGCCCGAGCCCCGCATCGCCGATGGTGCCGGAAACGAAGACGACGTCACCGGGTTTGGCGACCGCGCGCCGGATCATGCGGCCTGTGGGGACCGTGCCAATGACCGTCATATCGATCGACAACGGGCCTGGGGCGCGGTCGGTGTCGCCGCCGATCAACTGGCAGCCAAAGGCTGTCTGCGCCTCCTGGAGGCCCTTGGCGAACGCCGTCAGCCAGTCACGTTGCGGCGCTTCGGGGAATGACAGCGCCATCAGGTAGACGTGCGGGTTCGCGCCCTTGGCAATGAGGTCCGAGACGTTCACCGCGAGCGCCTTCCAAGCAATGTCCGCCGGCGGATCGTCCGGCAGGAAGTGCACGCCGGCGCGCACCGGGTCTGTCTTGATCACCAAGTCAGTGCCGGGAGGTGGCGCAATCGCCGCACAATCATCGCGCAAGCCGAACGCACCGGGATAACCGGCCGCAAGCGGCTCCAGGAAGGCGTGGATGATGGCTTCCTCGGTATGGAGGCGCTCGTCGGTCATGGCTGCAATAGGTAACGCGCAGCCGGGGATAGGCAATAGGCTATCGGCCACCCCGGTCTGCGCGCGCCCTCAGCGGTTACCCGTTTGTCTGGCAGGCGGCGCGGGCGGCGTGCCGATCACGGCGAGCCCGGTCGTTGCATGGGTCTCGTCCAAGCGGCAGATCACCTCGGCGCACGCATTCGAACTCGAGTAGCGGATGGCGAGCACGAGCGAGCCGAGCGTGGCGCCGATGATCAGGATCATGCGCGTGAAGGCGGCCGCCTTCGAGACCTTGGGGACATTGCGGGAGCGCTGGCGAGGCGCGGGGGTGGACGCGAACATAGGATACTCCGACTGACTGGACGCGACTTGCACTTTGGCGACGCTGCTCCCCGATGCAGACGTTTACGCTCCAGCCGTACGCAATTACGAATTTCGTGCCGGACAACCGGCAGTTTTTAAACATAACATTATGTCTGAAAATAGAAAGGCCGATTTATTCAAGGTTGCAGATGCGCTTTCAGCCAGTCCAGCGGCCCGACGGCACGATCTGAGCGGGGTCGAGCGGACGCAGATAGACATAGACCCAGGCGTCGATGGCCGCGCCGCCCTCGAGCGTCACCATCACGATGCGGCGGTCGTACTCGTCGCTGCCGGCCACCGCAGAGGGTCCGCTGGTCAGCCCCTCGTACTCGTCGAGCCATGCCAGCGTCTTAGCGGGCGCCCGCATCCGATAAAGCTCGCCATGCACCATGCCACCAGCATCGAGGGACAAGGCGGGATACCAGGAGACGCGGTAAAGCCGGCCGGGCAGTGAGGCCGCAGCGACCAACGAGGCTTCGCGGCGCAATTGCTCGCCCTTCGGATGAGCGATGGCGCTCAGCAGCGACCCATAGACGAAAATGCAGTCCGGCGTCGGCTTGTCCATCCCGCTCGTTGGCGCGAGATCAACCGGCATTCGGGATGTTGCGGTCGAAGCCGACGAAGACTTCGTACTCGCCCGGGCGCGCGCCCTCTGGGATCGGGAACGACACTTCGCGCACGGTCGAGAAATAGCCGATCGGCTTTTCAAGCGCGACGTTGACATCGACGCGCAATTTCTCGTTCGCGATCTTCTCGCGCTTTGCGTCGGTCACGAAGATGTTGACTGGGAGAAGGACGGGGCCGGTCTTGCCCTTCGGGCCGAGCAGGATGCGGCCGGAGAACCCGTACTTCACGGTGACGCGGCCGTTTTCGATATTGCACTCGCGGGCCGTCTTGGTGATTTCGCCGCGATGCATGACCGCCAGGGCGTCACCGGCACGGCCGGGCTCGTAGATGGTGACGTTGCCGTCGCGGGTCCAGACCGTGAAGCGCGGGCAGCCGTGGGCTACGTCCGCACCGCCGCCGCCGCCTGTCCCCTCAGCCTTGGCCGCGGTCAGCATGGCTTCTTCGGTCACGCCGGTGCTCGCCGTCGTCTTGGACGTGCTGGACGAGCCGAACATGCCACCGCCGATGCCCGACGTCAGCGAGGACATCCCGCAGCCGCCCACGGCGACGGCGACGCTCGCGGCAGCAGCCACGCCGTACGACCGCAGTTTGAATTGAGAGATCACTGTTCGTCCGTCGCCCCTGTGCGCGTTCTCGGTCCCGTTCCGCTCTGACGGCGAACCCGGTCCAGACCGGTCTTCGCCGGCCTTGGATCGCTGGTGCTTCAGATCGACCAAAATCGCGTTTCCCTTCGACTCGCTACTCGACTTGCCTGCCACCTGCTTCGCCGCCCTTGCCCCGTGGCCGCCGGATCGCTATGCGATTGCAACGCATCCGCTTGTTCGACCCCGGGCCCGCGACTCGCATCGATTCTGTTGTTCCAGTACACCCGGCGCCCAAGCGGGCCAAGCATCCCAGCAGGGGTTTCCCCCGAACTTGAACCGATGATGGTTAGTCATGCCCCCTGCCGGTAACTCTGCTTCACCGCCTCAAACGAGGCCAGCCAAACCGCCGTTGAAG
>JAPXTA010000063.1:0-28392 GCA_033812735.1 Hyphomicrobiaceae bacterium
GCCCCAGCCCGCGTCGACCAGCTCATTACCTTGACCACCGGCAATGAAGTCCGCGTCGAGGCCGCCATAGATGGAGTCGCTGCCGTCACCGCCGTAAAGCGTGTCGTTGCCGTTGCCGCCATCTACAAGGTCAATGCCACGGTCGCCGTCGATGTAGTCGTTGCCATCGCCGCCGTAGAGGCCGTACTGCGTGGTCCAAGTTGCTCCATTGAGATAGTAGTCGTAGGCAGCGAAGACAAATGCACCACCGGAATCGTTCCCGTCGCCACCGTAAATGACGTCGTGCCCGTCAAAGCCGTAAGCGGCATCAGCGCCTTCGCCGCCATAAAACACGTCGTTACCAGATACGGCGTCGTTCGTCCTCAATTGCCCGCCAGACGGGATTAGGAAGTCGGCCCCGGCCAACATGTCGTTGCCATTACCGCCATACAGATAGTCGCCATTGCGTGAGCCAAAAACAGTGTCACTATCCTCGCCACCGTACAGATGACCACGTGCGCTAATATCAAAGCTATCATCAACGAAGAGGTAGTCGGAGCCTCGACCACCTTCTACAATGTCGAGGCCAGCTCGGTTTGACGAGAGATTATCGTTCCCGTCTCCTCCATAGAGATAGTCATACCCGGCGGAACCTGCGATGAAGTCGTTGCCAGTCGTTCCATTGTAAGTTGCCATTGATCGGATAATCCTCAAGAAATAGTTTATCAGCGATTCGCAGATCATTCTGCGTCTTGTAGAGGAACCTCCGCCGCAGATTCATGCCTACATAAGCATACTGCGCCGACTGCTTGCACTGCGGTCCTAGAGATTCACTTTCACCAACCCGGCTAAAATAACATCTGTACCCACTCGCCTTCTCAGAACATTCTGCAACTCGCATACTAGCGCAACTACGTGCGCCTTCTGATAAATAAAGTCAGGAACGCTACAGTTGCCAAGAATGATCATTATCGTTCGCATGCGGCGATTGATCGAACCGCAGCCCGTAAGCCTGCCGCGCAAATGCAAAAGGCCCGCCGTTTGGCGGGCCTTCTGAATTGTCGTGTCTGGCTGGAGCGCCCGTCAGACGTAGAGGATGTTGTTCGAGATGGCCGCAGCCGATGTACCGCTGATACCGGTGTAGTGGTAACCGCCGGCGCCAGCGATAGCGATCCAGGTGTATCCGAGAGCGTCATAGATCAGCAGATCGTTCCAGGCCGTTGCTGGAAGCGCGAGCCAGTCGAGTGCGTCCTGATAATCGAGGATGAAGTCGGTCTCGTTGGCGACCACGCCGCCGTCGGCGATGTAGAAGTAGTCTGTCTCGGTGCCACCGAAATAGTAGTCGTTGCCATGGCCGCCGAGGATGGCGTCGACCCCTCCCGCGCCGCGTACGTCGTCGTTGCCGTTGCCGCCCGACACCAGATCGTCGCCTACGTCACCGTAGAGGAAGTCGCCGCCGTCCTCGCCGTAGCCGTAATCGTTGTTGCCAGAAAGATAGATGATGTCACTCTCGCCGCCGCCCAAAACAATGTCGTCACCCCAGCCGGCGTCGACGAGATCCAAGCCTTGGCCGCCGGCAATGAAATCTGCGTCAAGGCCGCCATAGACGGAGTCATTGCCGTCCCCGCCGTAGAGCGTATCGTTGCCGTCGCCGCCATCTAAAAGGTCAATGCCACGATCACCATCGACGTAATCGTTACCATCGCCGCCATAAAGTCCTGCTTGAAAGTAGGAGCCCAGAATCGCAACGTTACCGGAGTCGTCACCCTCGCCGCCATAGAGGACGTCGTTGCCGCCAGCACCGTAAAGGACGTCTCTCCCATCATCCCCACTCAATTTGTCCGCCCCGTCATCGGAGACGGCAAAACTTATAAATAAAACGGGGCTGTTGGAGGCACCAGAGCCCATATATGATTCGTAGTACGCGCCTAACAAATAATCGTTTCCTTGACCGCCATACAAGAGGGTCCCGGTATTGGAAGTATCGATAATACCGTCGTTGCCGTTTAAACCGTAAAGCCAGGCAAAGGCGCTCCCTAGATAAAAATCATCGCCATCTGTGCCATATCGGTCTGCTGGAAAAGCCATGGTAAATCCTTAAAATTGTCCGACCAAAGCCAATGCCGCAATAGGAAGGCATAAAAGTCGCTGCGTCCGTGCACAACTATTGCGACTACGGTCGATCCGATCCGAGAATAAGAACGCTGTCAATGGCTAATGATTGTCATTCGCATATGGCGATTGATCGAACAGCAGCCACTAAACCTGCTGCGCAAATGCAAAAGGCCCGCCGTTCAGCGGGCCTTCTGAATTGTCGTGGCACTCAGGAGCGCCCGTCAGACGTAGAGGATGTTGTTCGAGATGGCCGCAGCCGATGTACCGCTGATACCGGTGTAATGGTAGCCGCCGGCGCCAGCGATGGCGATCCACGTATAGCCGAGAGCGTCATAGATCAGCAGGTCGTTCCAAGCCGTCGCCGGGAGTGCCAACCAATCGAGCGCATCCTCAAAGTCGAGAATGAAGTCGGTCTCATTGGCGACCACGCCGCCGTCGGCGATGTAGAAGTAGTCTGTCTCGGTGCCGCCGAAGTAGTAGTCGTTGCCTAGGCCGCCGAAGACGGCGTCTACCCCTCCAGCGCCGCGTACGTCGTCGTTGCCGTTGCCGCCCGACACCAGATCACCGCCAACGTCACCGTACAAGAAGTCGTTGCCGTTCTCGCCGTAGCCGTAGTCGCTGTCACCAGAAAGGTAGATGGTGTCATTATCGCCACCGCCGAAAACGGTGTCGCTGCCCCAGCCCGCGTCGACCAGCTCATTACCTTGACCACCGGCAATGAAGTCCGCGTCGAGGCCGCCATAGATGGAGTCGCTGCCGTCACCGCCGTAGAGCGTATCGTTGCCGTTGCCACCATCCAGAAGGTCAATGCCACGATCACCATCGACGAAATCGTTGCCATCGCCGCCATAGAGGCCAGCAGAGAATGCCAATCCGGAGCTGTAATTATAGGTGCCGAACGCCGCGTTGAAGCCACTGCCAGAGTCGTTGCCTTCGCCACCGTAGATGACGTCATTGCCACGATTGCCGAGAATCAGATCGCTGCCGGTTCCGCCGTAGATCGTGCTGTTTCCAGTGTTCGAATAAAGGTCACTGCCGTCCTCGATGTAATCATTGCCGCTGCCGCCATAGGCATGTTCAACAATCGATCCAGCTCCCATTTGAATATAGTCGTTGCCTTCCCCACCTTCGAAAGTCCCGTACGCGGACGATGACCACAAGGCCCAGAGATAATCATTTCCTTCGCCACCGTCCCAATAGTCAAATCCGGTGATGTTGCTAGCGAGGTCGTCATTTCCTCTACCACCATAAAGGAAATCATACCCGGCGCCCGGGGTGACGTGGTCACTGCTATCGTTACCATAATAAACCGGCATTGTGACTCTCCGTTACTAAATTGCGTATCAAAAGCTCGAATGTGAAGCGACCCCTGCAAGTCGCTCGCCACGATCACCAAAGCGCCGAAAGTTCAGGCTCAAACATCGTTATATGGTTTCAGAAAAATGCGCTGCACTGATCAGTGAAGTCAAGTCAGCCACTGTTGTCAATGCGATAATGATTAAGGCTCGCACGCGCCGGTTGTCCGTGCCGTCAACCATCGCCAACTTGGCATTGCTACGATCGATGCCGAAGGCGCGCCGCGGCTCAGCGACGTCGCGTTACCGCAGCGCCAATCAACTGCTCATAGCGATCGACGGTGCGCTCGATGTGAAAGGCTTCGGCGCGGTCAATTCCGGCAAGGCCGCGGTCGATCCACTGCTCGCGGTTCGCAGCGATGCTGGCCATTGCCGCCGCCACGTCATCGACATGCGACGGTCGCTCTAGCCGGCCGATGCGGTCGACCTCTTCAGGGGTTACGGCGCCTGCCTCGATCGGCGGCTTGACGATGATGCCGAACGGGGTCGTGCCGTCGTCGAGTTCGAGCAGATCACGAGCGCCGCCGGTATCAGAAAGGATCTGCGGCACGCCAAACCACGCCGCCTCCAAGGTCGCGATCGACAACCCCTCGACGATCGACGGCAAAATGAATGCGTGAGCGCGCGAATAGACCCGGCTGATCTCTTCGCGGTTCTTCGAATTGATGACCTCGATCGCCTTTTTGGCGCCGGACGTCTCAATGCGGTTCATCAGCGTTTCGCCGACATCGCCATGCCCAATCGTCCCGTCGAACACCAACCGGGTACCAGGGTAACGCGCGTGAACGTCCAAGAATGCGGAGAGCGTCGTATGATGGCACTTGTTCGCCCAAATGTGAGACGTTTGCACGAACATCGTCTCCGGCGCAGCTTGGCGCGACCGGCGCAGCTCGTCGGCGTGCGGCCGCACTAGACCGCGCGGATCTATTCCATTCGGGATGAGGACAAGCTGGTTTGGCCGCAGACCGAGATGATCGATCGAATAAGCGCGCACCGCCCTCGAACAGACCACCGCCATCGTCAAGTGTCGCCGGATATGGCGAATTTGGCCGTTGCCGCGCTGCCAGTGATAGATGTTCTGAATGACTTCGATGATCGGCGTGCCGACGGCCGCGAAAGCGTCCCAGCCCGCGTAGCTATGATGCGCGAATGCGAGCTGTGCTTTGAGGCGCTTGATCTCCGACTCGAGCTTTGAAATGTCGCCGTTCATACCGATCACGGCAATGCCGGCCTTTCGAGCCTCGGCGGCGAGCCGCCCTTCTTGCCCGACGACGAGTATGACGATCCGCCGGCCGCGCCGCGTGAGGCGCTCGGAGAGGTCGAGAACGACGCGCTCCAAGCCGCCGAAGTCGAACGACTCGAGCAACATGACGATCGGCGCGGAACCATCGCCGGACTCAATGGCAGTCGCGTGCAGGTCGTCTCCGCGATCGCGTTCGGCCGCGACAGCGCGATCAGCAGTATCTGGCATTGCTGGTAGTTCAGGCGGTTCGTAATGCGTGCCGCGAATCTTGGAGACGACCGTCCGCACGCCACTCATCGAACGCCAAGTACTGCTTTGCAAAATGTCGGAAAGCCGCCGCTGAAGTTGGGCGCTGTGCTGGCGCCAGCGGTCGCGATCCTGCTCAAGTTCAGCAAGTTGTTTCGCGCTGGCATCACTTTTCTTTTGCGGCTGGGCTATTGCCGAAGCGCGGAATGCGGCCATGCGTCTGATAAACGTGTCAATTGCCGCGCTATCTTGAGGCCCGCCGAGCAACGGCTCGTAAACGAGTATCAGCCTCTCGCTCGTATCTTCGCCGACGTGGTCGCTGAAAACGAATTTGTCGAATAGCGATGGCGGCAATGGCAAGTCCGCCGCCGCATTCGGTTCACAGACCGCCACAACGGCTTCAGCGCCCTCCCGTACCACCTCGATTTCCCGATGCCGTTCGAGAGCAAGGAGATCACTGGCGTTCGCCACGCGGATCACAAGCAGCAGTTTGCCACCTGGCACCGCTGTTGTTTGCGGCGCACCGCCGAACGATCCTTCGAAGGCGCCGGTCTGCGTTCGGACGCAACTGCCGGGCTCCAGCAGCGGCAGCCGGAGGTGTCGCGGCATTGCATCGAGAACAGCCGCAAGTGTCGACCCGGGCGCAATCGACGCGATCGGATGATTGCTCCATCCGGCTTCAGACAAATTCACTGCGGAGGACTGGCCCTGAGACGCATTTATTTGCGGGCCGACGTCTACGGTTGCACTGTTCGGCATGATCCGAATGTTCCCTCCAACCGGCGCCGGTCAACAAACGCGCGCTTCGTCTAGAAGCCGCGCACATGATCGTCAATGAGTTCTGCATGCGCCGTTACGCGCGCCGACGCAGCCTAATGACCGCCCAATCTGATCACGGAACTTATCACGCCCTCTCGTCGATCGGTGGTGCCCGAAGTACACGTGTAGACCAAAACTGGGAATTAGTCTGCATATTCAATCCTAGGTTGTTTGTATCCTTCAACATCGATTGGCATTGGTCGTCGCGGATCAAAATGGATCGCTTGCCGCCCAATAGGGTCTGAGGCGCTTCCAATTAGGGCGGTGGATATAGGGTTGCAGGGGCTCGCGCCCCAGAGCGCCGCAGGATTGTGATACCCGCGCCAGTCTCGGCGGGACCTGCGCCTTTGTTGAATGGACCAATTTCATGTCGAAAGAACATTCTGGCATATCTGGTTTGGCCGAGGTCGGTGCCGGCACGGCATACGATCTGGGCATTGGCTTGCCCGAGATCCGTCAGGTCGACATCGACGCCACTATTGAAGCGCTGCCTCCCGAAATAATGACGTGCCACGGTCAGCTCTCGCAGGACGATCGGCTCATCTATTATTGGTGTGCTCGCCATTACTTCAGCGGTGCAGGCACTATTATCGACGCCGGAGTATTGGTCGGAGGGACCACTACGATCATCAGCGAGGGTCTGCTCGGCAATCCTGCCGCCAAGAAGGTCGAGCCCCCCCTGGTGCACGTCTACGATCTATTCACCGACGATCGCGACGGTTATTCAGCGCAATTCATCAAGGGCTTGTATAACGACGCGTCCAATCGAGAGTCCATTTACGATTTCGAACCCCATTTCCGTCGCAACACAAAAAAATACCAGTCCATGTTGACGGTACACAAGGGTGACATCACAAAATTCGGCTACAAAGATCCTCGGCCGATCGAGATATTGTCGATCGACGTCGCCAAGACTCCCGCACTTATGCATGCGATTGCCCTGGATTTTTTCCCGCACTTGATTCCGGGTAAGTCCCTGGTGCTGCATCAGGACTACATCTTTGCCTTTCAGCCTTGGTTGCTGATTGCGATGGAACTGATGGGAGATTTGTTCAAGAAAGTCTATGATTGCCCTCAGCAAGTGACGTCCGTCTTCGTGCCACGCCGCGCAATCAGCAGGGAAGATGTCATCGCGCGTCTCGGCGAGACCGCAGACGGCTACTACAATCTTTCCAACGCAATTTACATCGAGAAAGCAGCCGCGAACGCAACGACACCACTAGCGCGGCTCCATATCAAAGCAGCGCTGGCCTATTTCTACCTTGTGAAGGGCAAGATCGACACGGCACGGTACGTTGCCCGCCGCATAATCGATGAGGAACACGTGTCCAAGTCCTATATCGAGCGCACTGAATTGAAGCTGCTGCTTCAAGGTGAACTCGGGATCGACTACGCCCCGCTGTGCTCATGAGTGGCACGAAAGAATTGCCAATATTCTGACATTGCCGTCAGCACGCAATAGTGGATAAGCCGTGTCAGTGACACTTGTAAACGCGACTTGGCCGGCATAGGAAGCCGCAGGATAATCCTCAGAGTGCGGCAAGTCGCTGGAGAGGGCATCCCTGGCATGTTTTCGGCCAGCGACAGCGGATCGCCGAACGGCGATAGCTGAGCGACTGTTATTTGCCCGATGAGCGCTTTGAAGGGTGAGCACGCGTGAAACCTCTAGTCGGATGTTTGGTTGGTACGCGCCCCGAATGCATTAAAATGGCGCCGGTGATCTCAGCGCTCCGGGCCGCCAATTTTGCCGACGTCGTCGTGTTGAGCACTGGGCAGCACTCGCAGTTGATCAGCCAAACCCTGAGCATCTTCGGCATTGTGCCAGACATCGATCTCGCCGTGATGGTGCCGAACCAGACGCTCGCCGGGCTCTCAGCGCGCATCTTCGACAAGCTCGACCCAGTGCTGACGGAGCGCAAACCGGCGCTGATGCTGACCCAGGGCGATACCACTTCCGTCATGGTCGCTGCCCTGGCCTGCTTTTTTCGTCAGATTCCGGTTGGTCACGTCGAAGCGGGACTGCGGACGGGAGACTTGAACAATCCTTTCCCTGAGGAGCTGAACAGAGTTGTCGCCGGTCTTGTGTCCGCGCTTCATTTTGCACCAACCGAAGGAGCGCGCCGCAACCTGCTTGCCGAGCGCATCGATCCGGGCCGCATTTTCGTAACGGGCAATACGGTCATCGACGCACTTCTGTCGGTAACCGCGCGGGATCTCAAATCTGCCTATCCGGTTGATCCTTCGAAGCGACTGATCCTTGTCACTGCGCATCGCCGTGAGAACTTTGGCACTCCTCTCGACAATATCTGTTCCGCGCTGAGGACGTTGCACGACCGTCTCGATGGCTTCGAGTTCGTTTATCCGGTGCATCCTAATCCCAATGTGCGCAAGGCCGTCATGCCGAGCCTCTCGGGGCTGCCGCGTTTGCATCTGATAGATCCGGTCGACTATCTCGAGATGGCTGGCCTGCTCCAGCGATCGCATATGGTGCTTACCGACTCAGGGGGCATCCAGGAAGAAGCGCCGGCGCTCGGCAAACCTGTGCTAGTCCTTCGCAATGAGACAGAACGGCCGGAGGCAATAGAAGCAGGCGTCGCGCGTCTTGTCGGTACTGACACCGATACAATTGTTCAGGAGGTCGTTCGTGTCTGCACGGATGAAAACGTCTATACGGCGATGGCTCGCGGCGTTTCGCCCTACGGCGACGGCAAGGCCGCAGAGCGCATTGCAGACGCTTGCCGAACGTTCCTCGCCGGCCGTGCAAACGGCACGTCGATTGGTCAGTGACTGGCGCCGGGGGCGCAAATCGGGAGGCCCGATGGCCATGGGTTTTAGCGTTGCAGGATTGCCGCCGCAGACGAAGTTGCCGGCAGAGGCTGGTCGCCTACTACCGTCTACAGAGGCACTGCGCGAATATGCTCGAAGCCTCGACGCCCGTGCAAAGCGGTCTCGATACCCCGCGCTGAGCGGATTTGCACGAAACATCGGCTTGTCGGAAGAAACCCTGATCGCATCGTACGAACTTGAAGATCGTTTTCACGATCTGATTTTGGCAGAACCCTCGATCGAAATCCGCCGGCGGCTCAACGACGAGGTCTATACCAAAGCCTTCGAGCTGTATGGCGTGAAGTTTACGATCAACTTGGACGCAACCTCCAGCCCGAAGGATGCCCTGGTCGGGCTCCTTAAGGACGAGCTCGAAGGCCGGGCTATTCTCGATGTCGGATGTGGCGGCGGCGATTTCCTCCTGTCGTGCTCACGCAACCTTCGCTACGAGCGCCTTCATGGGATCGACGTTTTCGCCAAGGACATAACGGTCCAGGATAAAAAGCTGCGTTTCCAGCGTGGCGATGTCGTGCGTTTCTCGGTGGACGAGCCATTCGACGTTGCGGTCACCGACAACGTTTACGAGCACATTGCGCCACAGGATGTTGCCGATCACTTGGCCTCGATTTTCGCGGCATTGAAGCCTGGCGGCCGCGTCGTCATCCTGACGCCTCATCGCGCTTTCGGACCGTGGGACGTTACTAGAATCGTTGATGACAGCAATTGTGGGTGGCTGCCAGCGCGCGGCACCCACATCAATGAATCCACTTACGGTGAACTTGCAGATAAGTTGACTGTCGCTGGGTTCGTCAATCTCTGCGCCGTTCATCCGAAGGCTCGAGTGGGCAAGCGGCCGAACAGTTCCCGTGTCGACATAAGCCGTCTGCGAAACGCAGAATCGCGACCCAAGCTCATGCGTTTCCTGCAATCGATGGACAAGCGCTACCGTTACCAATCATTCGAGATTTGCATGATCGGAACACGGCCCCAGCGATGACACCCTTGCCGGAAGAGTTCATCGTCATAGTCGCGCCGTGTCCCTTGGCAGCTTCCGCTCGCGAAGGGTGGATGAGCCGCATTCGCGCGGTCGATCGAATTTTTGAGAACTCTCGCCGGATCTACATTGACCCTTATTCTGGCGCCGAGCCAGGCGCACTCGTACCGCGCCGCCACGGCGAACTGGTCGACGAGTATCGTGTCGACCTGACGAACAGCGAACACCATGCGCTGCTGGAGCGGCTCATCCTCGGGTGCCGTTTCGTATATTGCCACACTATGCATCTGGGCCGGTTCCTGTTGCCCTTTTACCCGACCGGCAAGATCATCACGGACGTGCACGGGATCGTACCCGAAGAGGAGCGGATGCTCGGGCGGCCGGTCGTTGCCACGTTCTACGAAGGTGTCGAACGCTTTATTCTCAAGAACTCGCAAATTGTCGTCGTAGTGACGAACGCGATGCGTGACCATCTTCTTGCCAAGCATCCCGACTGCAACGCCCAGTTCGTTTGCCTGCCCATCATCGAAACATATGATGCCGCGCTCGATCAGCGCGTCCCGCGCAAAGAGGGCGACGATTACCGTGTCATCTACGCCGGCGGCATCCAAGTCTGGCAGAATATCGATCTCACGCTGGCCATCAGTGACAAGGCTGCGGCATTCGCCACGTTCGAGTTCCTGAGCAACGAACACGCGGCGATCCGTGATCGTGCGGCCGGCATGTCCTTGCTTGAAAAGGCCCGCTTCGGCGTCGTCGGCAAGGAAGAACTTCCACAACGTTATCTTGCTTCCGATCTGGGCTTCGTTCTGCGGGACGATACTGCAGTCAATCGTGTATCCTGTCCGACAAAGCTCTCCGAGTACCTGTGGTTCGGAGTCATTCCCATTATCAAGACGCCTCATATCGGAGATTTCCTGGCCGAGGGCTTCTGCTTTGTCACGGCAGAGGAGTTCTCGGCTGGCTTGTTGCCGGATGAAGCGCGGTGTGCCGAAATGCGCCGCACCAACCGCGCCGTGCTCGACAAGTTGATTGCCCAGTTCGACGATAGTGCTGAGATGCTTCGCTCACTGTCGCTGCCAAACCTTGTGCGCGAGAACACGCTTGCAGGCCTACCGATTGGCGACCGCCATCTTCGTTTCCCCGCACAAGCGGAACTCTACCTTTTTACCGATGGCATGCATCACTTCGTCCGCGACGTCATCGACACGTACGACAAACTGAAGTGGCAGCCCGACGTCAGCGAGCCTGTGCGCGCGGTTCGTATCATTCCGATGGTCGCCGACGTAACCGTTCTCCTTGAAGAAATGTGCATCGAGGCGAGCGAGGACGTCGACAATGGGATCACTGTCGCTTGCATGACGCCTGGACGCCCAGCGCCGCGGGGTGTCGCACTCGCCAAATCCGCGCCGTATTTCGACTTTCACTTCTCGAAGCCTGTCCGTTTGCGCGACGTCACGGTCCGGTTGCATTTTGTGTCGTTCGGCGCCGATCCGGCCGCCAGCGGCAATGCACCGAGTGGTGCGAGCGTTGCCGTTCGTTGGTCCGGATCCGGGGCTTCGGAGGGGCTAAAATCCGATGTCGCAATCACCTATATCTAACGGGTGTAGCGACGGAAGAGCGATGCGCTGTGCGGTGGGTGGCTTGCATCGGACAGTCCGCTGGCGGCGATCATGAATGGAAACTGTACAGCTGATGGCGACTGATCCAAATGTGCCTCCTGCGCTGAACTCTCCCAAGTATTGGGACCATCGGTTCATGTCCGATTGGGATGAGAAGGGCGGGCCAAGCCAGACTAGGTTCTTCTCAGCGCTATCGCTGTCTCTCATGCCGCATTGGCTGAAGTCCGAGCTGAAGTCGTCTCGGATGAAGCTCCTGGACTTTGGCTGTGCCGAGGGCGCTGGCTTGCCGCAGCTGGCAGAAGCCTTTCCGGGCCTTACTCTCGCAGGAGCTGATATCTCACCGGTTGCTATTGCGAAGGCCCGCGAACGTCACCCGCAATTCGAATTTTTCGTCCTGCAATCGCAAGACGCCCTTCCTGTCGTCGATGTCGTGTTCTCATCGAACACTCTTGAACATATTGCCGATTGGCGAGCCACGTTGAACAGTCTTGCCCAAATCACCGGTCGCCATTTGGTGGTTGTGGCGCCGTTCCGGGAAAAAGCGCCTCTGTTCGAAGAGCATTGCGCGTCGTTCGATTTCGATTCGCTTCCAGCCGAGCTCGGAAACGGGCTGCGGCTCGTCCATGTCAGCGCATGTGAGACAACTTGGTTGCCTGGATCGATGTGGGTTGGAGAGCAGTTCTTAGCGGTTTGGAGCCGAGAAGCAGGATCGGGAAGCGACGCAGTCGATCACGCAGAGGCCGATATACTTGATTTGCGCCATGTTGCGACTGCCGCAGTTCCTGCTGCGCTGAACGTCGCCAAGCGCGCGTATGCCCGGCTCGCAGAAACGCGCGCGGCGCTCAGGTCGACGCGGCAAGATCTCGACCAGGCCAAAGCACAGCTGGAGTATCGCATGACCTTGGCGGCGAACGAGGCGTTGACAGCGCGTGTCGCACTCGAAAACGAGGCGCATACCAAGCGTGTCGAGCTCGAGAACGAGGCGCATACCAAACGTGTCGAGCTCGAGAACGCGCTTTACATGGCGAAGGCGGAGGCGGACGCGGCGCTTACGAAACGCACCGACCTTGAAAGAACATTGCACCAGATCCGAGAAGCGATAGGCGACGAAGCAGCGCTTGTTGCCCCTGACGATACGCTCGCAACGCGGGTGCAGAAGCTGAGACAAGAGCTTGAAGGCTTAAGTCGGTCGTTGGTAGCTGGATCGGCCGCCTTCGCCGAGGAATTCAACGCCCGCCTTGCCGCCAAGGAGCGTGTGGTTCAAGCGAGCGTCGATACGCTGCGACAGAACTACACGCGGATCACATCGATGCGGTCGTTCCGGTTGATGATGCGCGGCCTGTCGAAGTATGCCCGCTTCCGCGGGACAACGATCACGATGCCGCCGTCGCCGGAGCGCGTGGCGGTGACGTTCGACCGCATCGACAGTCAGTCCCTGCTGCGGGCGCTCTGGAAGCGGCCACTCGGCATGGAGGTCCGCAGCAAAGCGACACGCCAACCATCGCCCCGGGTGGGGTCGCCCCCTCAGACGGCGCGCCCGCCCGATGCCGAAGTGGTGCTCTTGCAGATCGGCGCGCTCGATCGTGGTGGCGTCGAGCAGGTCGTTTACGATCTTGCGACTGGTATGCGTGCCAAGGGCGAACACGTAGTTATCTTCGCCGTCGATCGCGGCGGCGAGATCGCGAACCGGCTCTCCGATCAGGGTTTCGCCGTCGAGATCTTTGGAGGTTGGAACCCGGAAGCGTATCGCCGCGCCGTCGCTGCACTCAAGATCAAAACCGCTTACTTGCATGGCACGTTGGACGGCGCCGACATACTCGCAGAGCAGGGCATTCGCGTCGTCGAGGTCATTCACAACTACTATCATTGGCTGCAGGACGACGTGGCAGCTTACCAAAGGAAGGCCGCGCACGTCAGCCAGTTCGTTGCCGTATCGTCAAGTGTGGCAGATTTCCATGCCAGTGTCTTTGGCATCGCCCGTGACCGCATCGAGGTCATCAACAACGCGCTCAATCCAGACGGTCTTATCCGTCCCGAGCGCCGCTTGCTCGAATGGTCGAGGCGCGACTGGAGAAACCGCTTCGTTTTCGTCAATGTTGCGCAGTTCGTGCCGCCAAAGGCCCATGCCGCATTGATTGCAGCCTTCGCCAAGGTCCGCGAGGTACATCCCCAGGCACACCTCCGCCTTATTGGTGGACCTGCCGATGCCGATACGGCCGATCGCGCAACCGAGTTGATCAAGCGGCTCGGCGTTGCTGACGCCGTCGAGATGCCAGGCTTTCTCGATCGCCGCGCGCTTAGTGCAGCGCTTTCCTCCGCACATGTGTTCGTGCAGCCTTCCGTATTCGAGGGTTACAGCGTAGCGATGACGGAAGCAGCGTATTTTGCCCTGCCGGTCATCCTCACCAATATCGGCGGCGCGTCCGATTTGGTTCGCGGCAACGATTGCGGGATCCTCGTGCCACCGCCGTTGCCGACACTCCAAGGTGTTTCTGCTGTACGCATCAATGACACGGGCCTTTCGCCGGAAGCGCCACATGTCCAGGCTTTGATTGCCGCGATGTCGGAGATGATCGTGAACTACGAGGCCTGGACACCGCGTGGCTATACGGGGCAAAGACGGGTTGCAGAGTTTGGCGTGCCGAACCAAATCGAGCGGTATCGGCGGATCGAGACGGGATCTCACGGTCGATAGATCCCGGAATCGCTACCAAGAATCACTTACGATGATCAATTGTCCGCTACTTCGGCGTGACGACTTCTACTTCCATTGGAACTTCCGGCACCACGATACCCCAGCGATATTTCGTCGATCGCACTGCGAAGAATAGTGCACCTTCAATGAAGTCGTAATAGGTAGGCAGAAGGCCTCTTCGATCCTCTACGGCGACTGCGAGCCGGTAGTCCGCGCTGGCAAAAATGTTCTTCACTTTGAATTTCGCGTGAACTCGACTTCCGACTGGAAGTTGGCGCGTGTCGTCCTCATCGTAGGTGCACCGGATTAATACGTCGATGCCGTCTACGCGGCGCACGCAAATGCCGATACTCAATCCATCTCTCTCTATCTCGCCCGGTATATCTGCAACGACGTGAACGAACAGATCTCCTCCTGTTTCACACTCCGTGACGCGGTTCTCATCTGCATCAGTGATAGCCACTGATACAATCAAGCCGGGATGCGACCCCCAGCGGCGCACCGGTTGGAGTTCGGCAGTAGGATAAGGAAAGCGCTCGGCAAACGGTACTTCACGGGCCGGAGATGAGACAGCGGCGCTTGCCGGCGACGAGGCCTCGCCAAGCTCAGTGCCGGTCGAGCCAGTCGTGGTCGTTGGGGCGCGAACTGCGGCTGGCGCGGCATTCTTGGATCCGCCCAGCATGAACTCCGTGAACGCCGTCGATACGGTATAGGCATCGCCCTGCTCGACCACCTTACCACCTTCAAGCCAGATGGCGCTGTCGCAGAAACGTCGGACTGCGCCGACATCGTGTGACACGAAGAGAATTGAAGTGCCGCGCTCTTTGAGTTCCGCGAGACGATCGTAGCACTTGACCTGAAATCGCGCGTCTCCGACCGCCAGCGCCTCATCGACGATCAAGACATCGGGATCGAGCACCGCGTGAACCGCGAAGGCAAGCCGCACCATCATGCCGCTAGAGTATGTTTTCACTTGCTGGTCGATGAAATCTCCGATGTCGGCGAAGGCCGCGATCTCGTCGAACCTCTCGATCATGCTTTGGCGCGAAAACCCCTTCAGCTGGCCGTTGAGCAAGACGTTTTCTCGCCCCGTGAACTCCGGATTGAAGCCGGTCCCCAGCTCGAGCAGCGCATTCAAATTTCCACTCACGCGCACACTGCCGGTTGTCGCCGAAAGCGTGCCACACACGATCTGCAAAAGCGTAGATTTGCCGGAACCGTTACGTCCGACGATACCAACGGTCTTGCCCCGTCCCACCGTGAAATTGATGTCCTGCAGCGCCCAGAATTCGCGGAAATACAAAGTTGGCTCACGCCCGATGGCGCGCTGCAGTCGCGGCACGAGCATCTGCTTCAAGCGATCAGCCGGCGCCTTGAAGATCGGATAGACTTTGCTGACGCCTTCGACGACGACGGCGGGTTCAGATGACATCCGCAAAACCCTTTTTGGTGTATGTAAACCAGAGATAGCCGAGCCAGCAGATGATCAGGTTGACGGCAAGCGCGATCGCTAGCGATCCAACGTCGGGCCACTGCCCCTCGAATGTCACGCGCCTCAATTCAGTAACCGGCAACGTGACGGGGTTGAGAGCCGGGATCCAGCGGTAGTCGGCCGGGATTGCCGTCATCGGATACAGGATCGGCGCCAGAAACAGCATCATCGTTGTAAGCAGTGGAATAGCCTGAACGAGATCGCGCACATAAACACCGAGGGATGCCAGCAACCAAGTCATTCCGAGAATGAACGGCAGCAGTGGCAGTATAACCAACGGCGCAAGCAGGAAGGTTGCGGCCGGCCAAACGCCGAGAGCGACCGAGACGGTCAGCATGACAAGCCATGCGATAAACGTATTGAAGAGCGCCGCGCCGAGCGTGATTGGCGCAAGGATTTCGAGCGGAAAGACGACCTTCTTAACGTAGTTTGGATTGGCAACAACGAGAGATGGCGCCCGCGACAGGCATTCATTGGCCAGATTGAACACCAAGAGGCCCGAGAAGATCGCAAGCGCAAGATAGCCCGTCGGCTGCGAAGAATCGGAGCGGGAAGCAATCGGCCAAGTCGATTTCAACACCGAGCCAAACACGAAAGTGTATATGGCCAGCACGATAAGGCTGTTGAGCACGAACCATCCCGCGCCAAGGATCGAGCCCTTGTACCGCATGTCGATCTCTCGCCTTACCAGCGAAAGGATCAGCCCTCGGTTCTGCAGCATTAGCTTGATCATCGAGGTTGCCCTGACTTCCTCTTCGTTCGAGGCGGTTGCATTCGAGTGATTTGCCGGCAACTCTCGGACAAATACATAGGCCGCTACGTGGCAGTCTACTGTCGGCCTTCGTGCCGGCCGTCGTCCAGGCGACCTTGAGCGATCAGTGCCAGAATGGCATCGACTTTCGAAGCCCAAGTGTTTTCAGCAGCTTCTTTCCTTGCCATCGCCACTGCTTCCGGTTCGGACGCCATCTCCAGTGCCCTATCGACAGCAGCGAAGAACTCATCAGCCGTAGGTGCGATCAAGATCGACTTGTACTTCCGACACTCAGGCAGGTCGGTGGATACCGTCGTCTTTCCGAGTGCCATGTATTCGAAGATTTTCAACGGCGACGTCGCGAGAGTGATCTGATTGATGACAAACGGCACAAGGCATACGTCGAACCAAACCGCGTGCCGCGGCAGGTCGCTGTAGCGCATTGCGCTGAGGATGTGCAGATTATCGAGCGAGGCATCGAGTCGCGAGCGCGACCCATCCAAATCTGGACCGAGGACGACGATCGAATAAGAGGGCCTGGCTCTTGCCACCGCATTTATCAGATCGCAATCGAGCCACGATGCGAGTGAACCATAATAGCCTACGATCGGACGCCCTCGGTCGACGACCGCTGCAAAATCCTTCCGCAGGTTGCTCCCGCGGCGCGCAGCCACGAACGGTGCGACGTCGGCCGCATTGGTGATGAGCGCGTGGTTGCCCTCGCGCATCGCCTTCACTTCGTCATGCAATGCTGTCGCAGATGTGACGATGGCGGAGGCAATCTCGTTGCGCAGCAGTCGCTCGTGCAGTTTGCGACGATCCACCGTGAGTTTCCCGGAACTGACGGCATCGTCCAGATCGTCGATATAGTCGTAGACGATGCGACCGTTCCGTGCCTTGACCAGTTCGACGAAAGCAATGTCTAGCCGCGCATCGGTCGAGACGATATGCACGATCGGCCCTTCGCACGCCTCGATTGCTATGTCGCGATGCGGGGTCAGCAATAGTCCGCTGGTAATCTCGGCAACCGCAAGCGTCCGATCATAACCTATCGCCGGAGTGACGAAAATGACGGGAAGCCCACGCGCCACGAGTTCACGTGCGATGTGCTGCGGCCTTTGCTGATAGGGATAATCCCAATCCAGCGCCGATACGTAGATGTGTACCGGCTCGGGCTGCGATCTGGCCCACGCTTGCAGTCGACGGCGTGCATTGCCTGCAAAAAGCGGTGTCAGCGGGCGGCCGATGAAACGTTGGACGAGAAACCGTATCGTCCACCACGCGCCGTTGTCGCTTATCAGCCGGGCGAGCGCGTTCACCTTATGGCGAAGTCGGTGAGATCGCGCATGCAATGCGCTCTGTCCGGCACTTGTTCGCGGAGTTGTCAAAATAGGGATCGCCTTCGGCACGTCCGCCAACGAGCGTGGAGCTGGGCGACTACCAAGACTTCCACGGAGCCATCTTCCGTTGCCAAAGATCCTCTAGCTCGCGCTTGTCGCGCAAGGTATCCATTGGCTTCCAAAAGCCTGTATGCCGGAAAGCGCTAAGTTGTCCGTCGGCGGCAAGTCGCTCGAGAGGTTTTCGTTCCCATACCGTCGAATCTCCTTCGACGTAATCGAGGACGCCCGGCTCGAGCACGAAGAAGCCACCATTGATCCAGCCGACTTCGTCAGCCGGCTTCTCGTGAAATCGGGTGACCGCAGCGTCGTTGCCAAGTGACAGAATGCCGAAGCGCCCCGGCGCCTGCACAGCAGTCACGGTGGCTAGCTTTTTGCCGGCACGATGATGCGAGAGAAGCGCCCTGATGTCGATATCGGCAACTCCATCTCCGTAAGTCAGGCAGAAAGGTCCGGGGCCGATGTGGTCTTTGACCCGCTTGAGGCGACCTCCTGTCATCGTTTCAAGGCCAGTATCGATGACCTTAACTCGCCAGGGTTCAGCAACGGTTGATAGATACCTGACATCGCCTGTCGCGGTGTCGACTTCGACGTCACTGTTTTCGAGGAAGTAGTCCACGAAGTAACGCTTGATCGCAGAAGCCTTGTAACCCGCGCAGATCACGAAATCGGTGAAGCCCGCCGCGCCGTAAATCTTCATGATGTGCCACAGAATAGGCATACCGCCGATCTCGACCATCGGCTTCGGCTTGAGGTCGGTCTCCTCGGACAATCTGGTACCGAATCCGCCTGCAAGAATCACAACTTTGGTCGACATGAGTGCTCCAACTCAAAGCGCTATAGCCCACGAAGCTTATTGGGAGCGCAATTACTCCCTAGCGCCGTGCATGGTCTCTATGGTTGCCGCGATGCCATCGCGCAATTGGTACGACGGCTGCCAATTCGTCAAGGCTCGGATCGCCTGTGGATTTCCCGAGAAAAACATCATTTCGTCCGGCCGCAGCGGCAGGGCGCCGAACCGCAGCAATGCATGCGGCTTACCCAGTACGTTGGCACATAGCTCGGCGAATAGCCGTACCGTTACCGGAATACCGGTAGCAATGTTGACGATGTCCCGGCCCTGCCGCTCGATCGCCGCGTCGGCGAGTGCCAACAAGGCGGCTACCGCGTCGTCGACATGCAGAAAGTCCCGCAACTGTGTTCCTGCGGAGAGATCAACGGACTCGTTGCGTAAGAGGCGCGACGTGAGCGATGGCAGCAAGCGATGCTCGGCTTCGCCAGGCCCATAGACGTTGAAGAGCCGGCCAATCGCTAAGCCGATCGGCGCGGAGCCGGCAATAGCGAGCGCCGCAGCATTTCCCGCCGCCTTGGAGGCGCCATAAGCGGACTTCGTCTGCAAGGGATGCGCAATATCGACCGGGGTGTCGACGCCCGCAAAATCATACTCCGAGCCACTGCCCGCGATGACCAACGCGTGCGAACCGGACCTTTGCGTGAAGCGTGCGAGGGAAGCCGTCGCATCGGTGTTGATCGCCTGCATCAACTGGATGTCGCGATCATGCGGCGAGACGCCATATGCTGCCAAGTGAAACACGACGTCGAACCGACGTCCCGCTAGTACGCGTTCCAACTCCCCACTTGTTCGCATGTCCGCAACTAGAACCTCACCGCTATCGGACGGCAGCTTTCGACGCTGCAGGCTCGTCGCAGTGATGCCTTCACGGGCGAGCCGAGCAAGGAGGTGCCGCCCGATGAAGCCGGTACCACCCGTTACCAGTGCGCTGGCCCAACGTCGCTGCATTGCGTTCATCAGACAATCTGACGCTTGCGATTGAATTCTTCCAGTTGGCCGATCATCAGCTCACGCGCGTTACTGGGACTGGCAGCAAATCCCGTGTACCACGAGGCTGTCCAAGCGATGGTTTCTCGGGCGGTCAGGCGCGGTCGCCAGCTTAGCTCCGCAAGCGCCTTGGACGTATCGAGCCGCAATAGCTGCGACTCCTTTCGAGTTGCGTCAGCGGCCTCGACGCGCAGTGGATGGCTAGCATTGCCGAGCGTTTCAAGCATGGACTGTGTGATCTCGATAACGGTCAATTGCCCGTCATGCCTTGGGCCGAAGTTCCAGGATCCCTCGGCGATGCGATCACCACTTGCGAGCCTCGCACCCAACTCGAGATACCCCTCGCAAAGCTCAAGAACGTGCTGCCAGGGCCGAACCGCTTTGGGGCTTCGCAAAACGATCTCGGAGCCTGACGCAAACGCCCGTATGATGTCGGGTACCAACCGGTCCTCGGACCAATCCCCACCACCAACGACATTCCCGCCGCGCGCACTCGCGATCCGGACGTTGGATGCCTTGAGCAAATTATCGCGATAGACTGAGGTGACAAGTTCGGCGCAGGCTTTGCTGGCGCTGTAGGGATCGGAGCCACCGAGGCGGTCAGACTCGCGGAATGGCCATACCCATTCGTAATTTTGATAGACCTTGTCGGTCGTCACGACAACGATGGCTTGGACAGATGGCGTCGCGCGGCATGCTTCCAGAATGTTTGCTGTACCTAGGATATTCGTTGCGAACGTACCGATCGGGTCATCGTAGGATTTGCGTACCAGCGGTTGGGCTGCGAGATGAAAGACAATGTGTGGTGCTGCCCCCGTCACGACCTCCTTCACGCGATCAGTGTCGCGGACGTCACCAAGTATGGAGGTGCAGTGGTCGGCGACGGCGGCCGCCGTGAACAGGCTCGGGTTTGTGGTCGGGGCCAGCGAGTACCCTGTCACCACGGCTCCGAGTTCATTCAGCCACGTCGTCAACCAGCTCCCCTTGAAGCCAGTATGACCAGTAAGAAGAATGCGTTTGCCGTTGTAGATTTTACCCCAGGCCATCAAATCGTACTTTCAGTCTAGGAGGTTCGCTTGGCAAATTGCATGCTGCCGGTGTCTTCATATTGGTACTGAACAACGCTATTGCGTCGGGACGTAACACACACTCAATCTTTGACAAGACCCTTCCTAACGGGCGGCGCCGGACAGTCGATCAAAGAAACGGAATTCTCGGTTGGAGCGAGGCGCTACGGCTTGCTGATTGCACCTTTTCCAGTTTGGCGTCGAATGATCGGCCAGTTCAATTGATGTGCCCAAGGCAGGGTACCAAACGTCGCGTCAACGCCATTGCCGCGTTGTCCCAGACGTTGCACGCCCGAGATAGCGAGCATCGAAGGCCCGTCCTCGGTCATCAGGCGCTCGCATTGCTCACGTGTGTACCGGCTGCCGCGATCGGAGTGATATAGAAGCCCCGCGGACGTACTCGCCGCCGCACGCATCATCAGAGCATCTGTCCGGCGGTCCTCGTGGCACTCAGCTACCGGCCGACAACCCAGCGCGAAAAGAGTCGCTTGGATCGTTCACCCGAAGGCCGCAACATCCGGCCATAGTAGCTCGAACGCGAGGCGCCGATCGCCGTTTTTTGATCGGCCCCACGGGCCGATTTTTCTGAATTTGGCTTACCTGCGATGCATCAGCGATTTGAAGCCACTGCCAGCCGATACCGAACGTAAACAGCGGCGCCCCCGCTCCGACGGCTCGTCATCAGCCACCGCTTGCTCAGCCAAACATCTGCTCGAAATTAGCTTTGCCGAGAAGCTATGCGCCGACCGTAGCCGGTCCCCGAAGCCCACTCACAACCGCCCTGTGAAAGCAAGACCATCGCGATCCATCGGATCCCCCAATCAAGGTTGCGACCAAAGTATTAGGAATTGGAGCGGCTAGACGATGGTAGCGTGCGACATCGAGTCACGATTGCGGCGTGTACGGTCGCATCACGTGACCGGTCCAACGGGCGAAACAAAAGCCCAAAATGGGGAGTGACTGGATTATGGCGTCTTCAGATGGCGACCGCTATTGGTCGCGAACTTCAGCACTTATGTGGACGATGTTCGCCCTCTGGGTGTTCTTCAGCTTCGCCATTCATTTCTTCGTCGAACCGCTTAACGCTATCAAGATTCTCGGTTTTCCGCTGGGATTCTACATGGCCGCACAGGGGTCGCTCATCGCTTTCGTTGTGATGTTGTTCGCCTTCGCCAAGCGGCAGGAAGCGATCGACACGCAAGAAGGCGTGGCTGAAGACCAATAAGGGGGACTGAACAATGGCTGCACAGGCTAAGTCCGGCGGTAGTTTTCTCGACAATCTCGGGAAAATCTACATGCTCTATACGGGCGGGTTTTTCGGCTTCGTCGCCGTTCTCGCCGTGCTCGAGCAGATGGGCGTCCCGAACGTCTACATCGGCTACGGCTTCGTATTTCTGACCATCATGGTCTACGCCGCGATCGGCGTTCTTTCGCGCACCGCGCAAGCTGGCGAATATTACGTCGCCGGCCGCTCGGTGCCCGCCATGTACAACGGCATGGCGACGGGCGCCGACTGGATGTCGGGCGCCTCGTTCGTCGGCATGGCCGGCTCCCTCTACATCCTCGGTTACGACGGCCTTGCCTTCGTCCTTGGCTGGACCGGTGGCTACGTGCTCGTCGCGATCTTGATCGCCCCGTTCCTGCGCAAGTACGGCGCATACACGGTGCCCGATTTCTTCGCGGCGCGTTATGAAGGCAACTTCCCGCGCTTCTTAGCCGTGCTCGTGCTCCTCGCGTGCTCGTTCACCTACGTCGTCGCCCAGATCTTCGCGACGGGCCTCATCGCACAACGCTTCCTCGGCATGGACTTCACGGTGGCGGTGTACGTTGGCCTCGTCGGCATCCTGCTTTGCTCGATGCTCGGCGGCATGAAGGCGGTGACCTGGACGCAGGTGGCTCAGTACATCGTGCTGATCGTCGCCTACTTGGTTCCGGTCGTCATCCTCTCGTTCAAAAAGTACGGATTGCCCATTCCGCAGTTGACCTATGGTCAAGCGCTGACGGACATCGGAGCCCTCGAAAAGAAGATGGTGGCGGATGGATTGGCGAGTGCTGCGACGTTGAAGCCGCACATAACGCCATTCCTCAACTATTCTCCGGCCAACTTCTTCGCGCTGATCCTCTGCCTCATGGTCGGCACGGCGTCGTTGCCGCACGTTCTGATGCGCTACTTCACGACCCCGTCGGTGCGTGAAGCCCGCTCGTCGGTGGCTTGGTCGTTGTTCTTCATCTTCCTGCTCTACTTCACGGCGCCCGCTTACGCGGCGTTCTCGAAGCTCGAGGTTTACAACCTCATTGCAGCGAAGACGGAACTCGCCAAGCTTCCTGCGTGGATCTACACCTACGGCAAACTCGGCCTGGTGACGATCTGCGGCAAGGCAGCAGCCACTGCCGAAGCCGTCGCAGCCGCCTGCCAAGCGATCCCCAACCAGGGTGGCTTCCTTCGGCATCAGGATCTCGGCATCAACACGGACGTGATCGTGTTGTCGACGCCTGAAATCGCCGGCATGCCCTACGTGATCGCCGGTCTCGTTGCAGCTGGCGGTCTCGCCGCCGCGCTGTCGACGGCCGACGGTCTGCTGCTCGCGATCGCCAACGCACTCAGCCACGACATCTACTACAAGATGATCAGCCCGAACGCGCCGACGAAAACTCGTCTGATCGTCTCGCGCGTCCTTCTTGTGGTCGTGGCACTTCTCGCCGCCTACACCGCGTCGACTCGACCTGCCGACATCCTCGCGATGGTGGCTTGGGCGTTCTCGATCGCCGCAGCCGGTATCTTCCCGGCACTGGTACTCGGTGTGTGGTGGAAGCGGGCAAACAAAGCCGGCGCCATTGCGGGCATGATCGTCGGCTTCGGCCTCTGCATGACCTATCTGGTCGTCACGCGTTACTTCCCCGGATTCGGTGTGAAGTACCTCGGCATGTCGTCACTGCTCAACCCGGTCTCGGGCGCGCCGCTCGTCGACCTTGCCAAGGCAATGGTCGCTCCCGGCGCCATGGATGGCTGGGTCCTCGGCTCCCATCCGCTGGCCTCAAAGGTGGGCTGGTTCAACATTAACAACATCTCCTCGGCGCTGTTCGCGCTGCCAGCGGGCTTCCTCACGATCTGGATCGTGTCACTGCTCACACCGGCACCGTCGAAGGCAACGATGGACATGGTCGACGCCGTCCGCCGTCCACGCGGCGACACGATCATGCAGGAGAAGAGCGACGCGGTCGTCGCGCACTGACGCCGCATCATCAAGACAAGTCGAGCGGCGGGACCTTGTGTCCCGCCGTTCTCGCATGCACTAGTCCAAGCGCTGAATCGGAAGGGTGGCAACGGTGAGCGAGAGCTTCTTCACGCATTGGTACTTTCACGTACCGAACATGATCCTGGCGGCTCTCATATATTCAATGATCGCCCGCTATCTCCTCGAGATCCTGTTTGCGAAAAAGCAAGACGCCGTCATTCTGACGACGTTCCGTCAGGTCACCGACCCGGTGCTCAAGCTCGTTCGCACAATTACTCCCGCCATCGTCCCGAACGGCTTGGTCGTGATCTTCGCGATCGTCTGGCTTATGGCGCTACGGATGTTCCTGTACTTGACGATCGTTGCCGCAGGCGTGAAGCCGTTTCTTGGCTTGGAGGGCTGACCATGGACGATATGCAGCATCGCCAAGACGCGATGCAGAAAGACGTAATGCTCATTGCGACGGCCGGAATGTCGTTGATGAACGGTATGACCTGGTCTCCCGTTCTGTTCCCCTTTGTGGTCTTGTTGAAAGCCCTCCTCGCTGGCTCGTTCCTGGCGAGCCCGCTTGTGCTCACGTATCTCGCATCGCTACTGGCCTCGGCGACAACCCTCGCTCTGGCAGGCATTCCGGCTGCGCTCTACGAACGCGCGAAAGGGCTCCAGGAGAGCTCGCCCATGTCGATCGGTATCTGGCTGGCAGCGACAATCATATTGGTCGGATTGCCGTTTCTGCTCATGCCTGGGTGAGCAACCCCATTTTGCCTCTTGCTCCGCTCCTGCGTGAACACCTATCCTGCAGGTGTGAACGGAGCGGGAGAGAACGATGCTCCAACCGATTCAACGGGTCGCTGAGTTGTCGATTGCCCGTGGCTGCGGTTTTGCGGCGCTCGGCATTTTCACGATGATGGTCGGTTTGTCATTCGACCTCGCCTTGGCCTTTAAGGCCGGTGGCGTTTCCGCTCTATTCGCCTCCGCAGTTCTCGCGACTAAGGGCGTGAATGCTCCCCGGCGGTCATACAAACACACCGAAGTCTGGGTTATCCTCCCAAAAGAGGAGCGGCCTAGACCAGAGGTCGCACAGCAGTTGATCGGCAATACGTTGCGTGAGGTGTGCTACCGGTTCGCGCAACAAGCCGCGCTGTTAAGCGCACTCATGCTTGCCACTTCGATTCTACTCGAAATACTAAAGTGATCTACAACGCCTCTTGCGTAGCGCCTTATAAGCGGCCTTCTGAAACCAGATCAATCAAGAGCGGCACAGCTTCGATTGCGTCCTTAAGTGCGCGCTTCTCCGACTTGTCGAGCCGGTCGACGTCGATACGCGGCGACAGGCGTATGCCTGATTTCACATCAAGCATTTGTTGCTCGAGCACCCGGCTCAGCATCAGTTCATGAGCAGCGAGGATATCGTCGATTCCCCGTTCGGACCCGACGCCGCGTGAAACAACGCCCTTCAATCGATCAAGTGTCGATCGCGCGAGGACACCGTGCCGTAACGCTAATACGCGCGCACCGGTGAAGATCGGCATCAATCCGTGCTTCTTGAGATCCAGCCGGCCATCGACCTTGTGAAATCCACCGAACATGGTCGTCGGCGACTGCCACTGGCGCGCCAGCTCTGTCAGCATTACGAGGAAGTCGGGAGACCGCCGTGCCATAGATTGTGCATCGGCGATCAAATTGTCGCCGAGTTCGCGGTCCCCACTAACCGTCGTCGCGTCGAAAAAGATGTCGACATTCAAGAGATCCTGCGGTCGCTGGCGGCGGACCCAAGATGAGACTAGTTCTGCCCAGCCCTGGCGCGAATGACGCCACTGCGCATTCTGTGCCATCACTCCGCCCATGCAATACGCGATGCCGGCCTCATCCAAGATGGCATTCATGCGCGTCGCCATACGCTCGAACCAATGATCCTCCGTCCCGCCGGGAGCACCGCTTGCGAAGACGATGGCATTGTCCTGGTCGGCCGCGATGAGGCTTTCGCCACGTCCCGCCGACCCGAGAACCAAGACGGCAAAGGCGCACGGCGGTTCGCCAAGGCCAGCCCGGATCTGCTCATTAATGGCCAGGTCGGCGGCTCGGTTCGTGATGGCGCAGATTTCGGCGCTGATCACTCCGGCAATGGTGCGCGCCGAGACACCGTCCCAGCGCAGGGCATCCACCATTCCGGGCACCTCGGACCAGATGGAAGCCAATTCCGGCGGCGTTTCGGCAGCAGCAATTCGATCGCCGATCACTATGCTGGAAGTCGCCCGGTTGCGCAGTAGATTGCGTGGGGTCAGAGCGCCGACGATCTCCTTGCCGTTGCGCCGGACGGCCAGATGACGAATCCCATGCCGCTCCATTCGACCGATAGCTCGGTAGACAAAGTCGTCCTCTTCAACACCGATGAGAGGAGACTTTGCAATCGAGCCGATCAGTGTGGCGGCGGCATCTGCCGCAAATGCACTGTATGCGCGAAGCGCATCTCTTTCAGTGATGATTCCTACCTGCTCTTGATCCAATGCAACGAAGACGGAGCTCAGCCCCCTCGAGATCATGTGCTTTGTCGCCTCGGCCAAGGTTGCGGTTGCCGGTAGTATCTCAGCCGGAGAGGACATGACATCCGATACGCGGTGGCGATAGGCGAAGGAGTCGAGCTTCGACAAAGCCGGGCTGGTCGCTGCGGCGCGTTCGGGGAGCATCAAGCCGCCCGCGCTTCGGGCGTCGCGTTCGGCTAGCTCCACACAGGCCGCTTCGGCCTCCGCAAGAGTTCGGATGCCTCGTTGACGCAGGAGCGGCACGAGCTTCAGAAAGACTTCTGCTGTCGCCAGTGCATCGCCGAATGCCGTATGGCGCCCTTTTACCGTGACGCCGAGCCAACTGCACATCCGGTCAAGGTCGTAAGCAGCCAACGTCGGCGAGGCAACTCGACCTAGCAGACGCACATCCAACACCCGTGGCGTCTGCCAGGCAATGTTCGCAAGCACGCACTCACGGTGCAGCATCGCGATATCAAATTGGATTGTGTGTCCAATGATCAGCCGCTTGCCGATGAAATCGAGAAACGGCACTGCGACAGTATCAAATTTCGGTTGGCCGCGAACTGCCTCATCGGTCAGTCCATGTATGGCTGTGGTCTCAGCAGGGATCGATATGCCGGGATCGATGATCTGGTCAAAACTACCAGCGGAGACAAGCCCGCCTCCACGAATCCGAACCGCGCCAAGTTGAATGATCCTGGCTGAGCGAGCATCGAGACCAGTCGTCTCGCAATCGATTGCCACGGCCTCTATGGCCGCGAGAGCCGCCTGTGGAAGGACTGCCGTCATTCTGACGCCCCGCTTGCCTCGGCACCGACTGAGGAAAAATACGACCGCTGAACCATACAGAAGAACTCTCAGAACCTAACATGCGCGGGCTCAAAGCCATCGCTCAAGTGCAGCAGCTGCTCCAATAACAAGAATTCCCGACAGCAGTGGACTGACGCTGCCACCGAGACACCAATTGCAGCCGAAAGCTGAAAACCCGATCCGAGACGCGGAGTAGCTGGCAGATGCAGGCAGCCGCGCCAGCCAACACGGCCTGCAGCCTCTCAACCATCAACAGCGTCTCAAACGAGGCGCGGCGAGGACGACGCTTTGATTCAAGTCAAAGCGCAGTCACACCACAATTGCACACTTTATTTGACATCTGGAGTGACCATAATGAAGATCGTTCTTGTTCATCCAAACTATCACTCTGGTGGCGCCGAAATCGCCGGGAACTGGCCACCCGCGTGGGTCGCTTACCTCGCTGGAGCATTGCGGGAAGCAGGCTACAAAGACATCCACTTTCTCGACGCCATGACGAACAACCTCACGGACGAGGAATTCGCACGGCGGCTGCGCGAATTGAATCCGGACATCATCGGCTGCACAGCCATAACGCCTTCGATTTATACAGCCGAGCGTGCCTTGGAGATTGCCAAGGAAGTTTGCCCAGATGCCTTGCGCGTGCTCGGCGGAATCCACGCGACCTTCATGTACAAGCAGGTCCTGTCCGAAGCCCCCTGGATCGACGTCATTGTCCGCGGCGAGGGCGAGGAGATTTTCCGCAACCTTGTGAACACATATGCGGCAGGGCGCTGGCCTGACGGCCGGGCGGACATCAAAGGGTTGGCTTACAAAACTGACGATGGACAGATCATCGCAACGCCAGCCGCCCCCACCCTCAAGGACTTCGACAAGATCACACCGGATTGGTCACTGCTCGAGTGGGAGAAGTACATCTATGTCCCTCTCGGCGTGCGTGTGGCAATTCCCAACATGGCTCGCGGATGCCCCTTTACCTGCTCGTTTTGCTCGCAGTGGAAATTCTGGCGCGACTATCGAATCCGCGACCCAAAGAAGGTAGTCGACGAAATAGAGACCCTAGTGCGTGATCACCAAGTCGGTTTCTTCATCCTTGCCGACGAAGAACCCACCATCAATCGCAAGAAATTCGTTGCCTTCTGCGAAGAGCTCATCGCGCGCGGCCTCCCTGACAAGGTCAAATGGGGCATCAACACACGCGTCACAGACATAATCCGCGACGAAGCCCTGTTGTCACTCTACCGCAAAGCGGGGCTTGTGCATGTGAGTCTCGGAACCGAAGCAGCCGCGCAACTTAAACTCGACCGCTTCAACAAGGAGACGAAAGTCGAGCAGAACAAGCGCGCCATCCAGCTGCTCCGCGAAGCGGACATATTCACC
>JAPXTA010000064.1:0-27739 GCA_033812735.1 Hyphomicrobiaceae bacterium
CGCGCCATCCGTGCCGGGGCGCAGGCATAGCGCCACGTCGGCCTGCTTCATCGTGTCGTTCTGATAGATGTCGATCGCGACGATCTTCGCGCCGCGCGTCCGCCGCGCCTTGATCGCGTGCGTCATAACGTTGACCTGCGTGTTGACCGGGTTGGTGCCCCAGATCACGACAAGGTCCGATTTTGCCATCTCGCGCGGGTCCGCGCCGGCGAGCTTGCCCGTCCCGGCGATCCAGCCCGTCCAGGCGAGCGTGGTGCAGATCGTCGAGTATTGCCCGGAGTATTTCTTCACGTGACGCAAGCGGTTGATGCCGTCACGCATCACGAGGCCCATGGTGCCCGCATAGTAGTAAGGCCAAACCGCCTCCGCGCCATGCGTCCGCTCGGCCTTCAGCATCGCCTCGGCCGTGATGTCGAGGGCATCGTCCCATGAGATCCGCTCGAACTGCTTCGACCCCTTCGGCCCTTTTCGCCGCAGCGGATGAAGCAGGCGGTCCGGATGGTGGATGCGCTCGGCGTACCGCGCGACCTTCCCGCAGATGACCCCATCGGTGTAGCTGTTGTCCTTCGCGCCATTGACGCGGCCGATGCGGCCATCGGGCAGGATCTCGATATCGAGAGCGCATGTCGACGGACAGTCATGCGGGCAGGCCGAATGGCCGATACGGATCAGGCGTTCCTGCATGGGGTCGGGGCCTCGTAGGACGAGCACTCGTGTCGCTGTGACCTTATCGCGGTTTTTCCGCAGCGCGGCAACGCCGCAGGCGTCGAAGGCTCAGCCCCTTAAGGCATAGGCGTGCGGTGTCCCATCCGGCGCGATGACGCCATCGGCGTCGCTATCCACATACGATGGGCCGACCGGCACCTTGGCGACCCCGCCCGGAATATCGAGCACATAAGTCGGTTGTGCGATCCCAGACAGCCGCCCGCGAAGCGCCCGCATCAATGCCTGACCCTCGGCAATGCTGGTGCGGAAATGACCCGTGCCCGGCGCGAGGTCGGCATGGTGCAGGTAGTAGGGCTTCACCCGGTTCGCGACGAACGTCCGCATCAGCGCTTCGAGCGTGTTCACGTCGTCGTTGACGCCCTTGAGCAGCACCGACTGGCTGACCATGGCCACCCCGGCATCGACGAGACGGGCAATGGCAGTGCGCCCGGCATAGGTGAATTCGCGCGGATGGTTCGCATGCAGTGCCACGTAAATTGCTTTCCCGTCGGCCTTCAGCGCGGCAACGAGATCTTCGCTGACACGGCTCGGATCGACCAGCGGCACGCGCGTGTGCCAGCGCAGCACTTGGACATGCGGGATCGCGGCAAGCCGTGCCGTGATGTCGGCAATGCGCCGCGGCGACAGCACAAACGGATCACCGCCCGTCAGGATCACCTCGAAAATCTGCGGCGCGCCAGCGATGTAGGCCATCGCCGCGTCGAGCGCCGAAGCCGACAGCGATTGCTCCCCGCCCGGTCCGACCATTTCGCGGCGGAAGCAGAAGCGGCAGTACACCGGGCAGGCATGCGTCACCTTGAGCAGCACGCGATCCGGATAGCGATGCACCACGCCGGGCACCGCCTCGTGTGCCTTGTCGCCGATCGGATCAGCCAGTTCATCGGGCGTGGTCGAGAGTTCCGCCAGCGTCGGTACGAACTGCCGGCCAATCTCGTCGTCCGCCGGTGTCCCGCCGATCAGTGCCGCCATGGCCGGTGTGACGGCGACGGCATACTGATCGAGGACTGCAGCAAGACGCGCGCGCTCAGTCTCGCCGCCCGTCGCAAGGCCAGCTTCAACAAGGTCGTCGATCGACCGCAGCGTTTTGTGGCTTGCGCTCATGAGCGCACAAGTAGGCGGCCAGTCGATCCGGCGCAAGCGGCCAGGGCCGTTGCACCCTAAACCGGGTCGCTCCGACTGAGGCTATGGTGAAGACGAGGACAAGCTACCGGGCAAACGTCATCAGAACGGCGACGAGACTGGCGGTCCAAGCCGTTGCGAACGGTAGGACCGTCAAAATGAAGCCCGGGCCGCGTTTCGCCGGATCCGCCATGTAGCTGGTAACGTACAGGATACGGCCGGCAACCCATACCAGCCCTGTGAGGCCGGCCCACGTATCACCAACCCAGACGGCCATCAGCCACAGCGCCGGCAGCATCTGCAGCATCTGCTCGACCGTGTTCATCTGGCAGCGATAGGCGCGATCGAACATCTCGTGGCCGGTGACGGCGGGCGCCTTTACCCCGTGTTTGACACGGGCCCGTCCGACCAGCACAGACGTCCAGAAGTACGCAGCGAGCATCAACAGCGTCGCAAGCGCGGTGAACCGGAATGCAGTCATCGATGAAGCCCAAGCCGTTGGTTGATTCGACTGTAACCGAAGCGGCCCGGCAAGAATACTAGGCACGCCGATGCAGGGCCGGGATCAGGGCGAACACAAGCTGTCCTGCGAGACCGACCGCCCCGGGCACACTGCGATAGTGCGCAGCATGTTGCGCGAGCGATCGTCCGAACACGAAGAGGGATAGCATCGCCTCGGCGATCATCAGCAGCGTGAACGCCAGCGCCCCCATGGTCATCCGGTGCTCGTTCGGCACTTTGAAGCGCCGGATCAATCGCAACGCGACGACCCACGCAGCCCCGAGCAGGATCGGCAATTCGATCAGCACCGCCGTCGTTTCACCAACAGCCGGCGCGAGCGCAAGCGTCCGCACGGTCCCGAGCGCGAAACCCAAGGCGAAGATGATCTGGAAATAGTAGGCACCAGCGACGAGCGATCGCTCGAGGTCGGATTTTTGGACTTGTGGCATGCGTCACCCATAGGTTCCGCCGGGGTTGGTCATCACTTCGACCTCGAACCCGGCATCACGCAAGTGGGAAACGGTATCGTCCAGATGCCCCCGATCCCTCGTTTCGATCACCACTTCGAGCAGCGTGCCCTTGGCTGGCAGATCGGAAAAGGTCCGCTGATGCGAGACTTCCACGATATTCGCCCCGCTCTCGCCAAGCAGTGTCGCGACCCGCGCGAGCTGTCCTGGTCTATCGACAAGATCGATCGTCAGCTGCGACAGGCGACCCTCGCGGGCAAGCTCTCGCGTCAACACCGACGCCAGCAAGCGGGTATCGATATTGCCGCCGCAAAGCACGATCCCCGCGGTGCAGCCTTTGAAAATCGCCCTGTGGCCGACAAGCGCCGCAAGCCCGGCCGCGCCGGCGCCCTCGACCACCGTCTTCTCGATATTGATCAGCAGCGATACGGCGTGTTCGAGTTGCGCCTCGTTGACGAGGACGATGTCGTCGACCAACGACCTGACGATCTCGGTGGTCATCCGGCCCGGTGCCTTGACGGCGATGCCTTCCGCCAGCGTATCGCCACGCATCGGTAGCTGCGTATCCTTCACGGCATTGTACATCGATGGATACAACTCGGCTTGGACGCCGATGATGCGGATCGACGGCTTCAGCGCCTTGGCTGCCACCGCGATCCCTGAAATCAGTCCGCCCCCGCCGATCGGCACGACGAGCGTGTCCAGATCTTTCACGGCCGCCAGCATCTCGAGCGCGATCGTCCCCTGACCGGCGATGACCAGCGGATCGTCATAGGGATGCACGAAGGTATAGCCCTGGCGCTGGGCCTCTTCGCGGGCAAACTGCGCCGCATCTTCCAAGGTCGCGCCCGTCACCACCACCCGCGCGCCGTGCCGCCGGGTGTTCTCGACCTTTACCATCGGCGTGCCCAAGGGCATCACGATGACCGCGGGGATGCCGAGCCGCTTGGCGTGATAGGCGACGCCTTGCGCATGGTTGCCGGCCGACATCGCGATGACGCCGCGCTTGCGCTCGTCCACCGTCAGCGCATTCAGCCTGTTGAGGGCCCCCCGCTCCTTGAACGACGCCGTGAACTGCAGGTTCTCGAACTTCAGCCACACTTGGCAGCCGAAAATCTCCGACAGCGTCCGGCTCGGATCGAAGTCTGTATTGAGCACGTGCCCGGCCAACACGCCCGCCGCCGCCTCGACGTCGGCAAGCGTCACGGGGAGGGCCGTTTTATCCACTTCAGACGTCTTGCGCCGGCTCATGACAGATGCCCTCTCGATTCCTGACCCCTATATAGGCGCCAGGGACCGGCCCGTGAAACAGCCCGGTGGGAAATCGGTCCGATCAGGTCGGTTGCCACCCGCCTCGGCTCTCCCCATGTTCTTATTTCGTATCCCTCTATTCCGCGCCGCAACGCGGTGCTAAACGCTGCCGCCATGACCGACACATCACTCATCCGCAATTTCTCGATCATCGCGCACATCGATCACGGCAAGTCGACCTTGTCGGACCGGTTGATCCAGCTGTGCGGCAACGTCGCCGCCCGCGACATGACCGAGCAGATCCTCGATTCCATGGACATCGAGAAGGAGCGCGGCATCACCATCAAGGCGCAGACCGTGCGCCTCGACTACAAGTACAAGGACGGCAAGACCTATCAGCTCAACCTGATGGACACGCCCGGCCACGTCGATTTCGCCTACGAGGTGTCCCGCTCGCTCGCCGCCTGCGAGGGCGCGGTGCTGGTGGTCGACGCCTCCCAGGGCGTCGAGGCGCAGACGCTCGCGAACGTCTATACCGCCATCGACATGAACCTCGAGATTCTGCCGGTCCTCAATAAAGTCGACTTGCCGTCGGCCGACACCGACCGCGTCAAGAAGCAGATCGAGGACGTCATCGGTCTCGACGCCTCCGAAGCCGTCGGCGTTTCAGCCAAGACCGGCCTCAACGTCGAGCAGGTGCTCGAAGCCATCGTCGAGAAATTGCCGCCGCCGAAGGGCGAGCGCAACGCGCCGCTGAAAGCCATGCTGATCGACAGCTGGTACGATAGCTACCTCGGCGTCGTCGTCTTGGTCCGCGTTATCGACGGCGTGCTGAAGAAGGGCGCACGTGTCAAGATGATGTCGACCGACGCCAACTACGGCATCGAGCGGGTCGGCATCTTCCGCCCGAAGCAGGAAATGCTGCCCGAACTGGGGCCCGGCGAAGTCGGCTTCTTCACAGCGGCGATCAAGCAAGTCGCCGACACCCGCGTCGGCGACACCATCACCGACGAAAAAGGTGGCATCACCACGCCGCTGCCGGGCTTCAAGCCGGTGCAGCCCGTCGTGTTCTGCGGCCTGTTCCCGGTCGATGCGGCCGACTTCGAAGACCTGCGCGAGGCCGTCGCGCGCTTGCGCCTGAACGACGCGAGCTTCACCTACGAAACGGAGAGCTCTGCCGCGCTCGGCTTCGGCTTCCGCTGCGGCTTCCTCGGCCTCCTCCACCTCGAGATCATCACCGAACGTCTCGAGCGCGAATTCAATATGGACTTGATCACGACGGCGCCGTCGGTGATCTACAAGCTGCATATGACCGATGGCACGATCATCGACATGCACAATCCGGCCGACATGCCGGATGTCGTGAAGATCGACCACATGGAAGAGCCGTGGATTTCAGCCACCATCCTCGTGCCGGACGAATATCTCGGCGCGGTCTTGAAGCTCTGCCAGGACCGGCGCGGGCGCCAGAAGCAACTGACCTACGCCGGCACGCGCGCGATGGTGGTCTACGAACTGCCGCTCAATGAAGTCGTGTTCGACTTCTACGACCGCCTGAAGAGCGTGTCGCGCGGCTACGCCAGCTTCGACTACCAGATGATCGGCTATGAGGAGAACGACCTCGTCAAGCTGTCGATGCTGGTCAACGGCGAACCGGTCGACGCGCTGTCCATCATCGTCCACCGTTCGCGCGCCGATCAGCGCGGCCGCGTCATGTGCGCCAAGCTCAAGGAGCTGATCCCGCAGCACCTCTTCAAGATCCCGATTCAGGCCGCCATCGGCGCGAAAGTGATCGCCCGCGAAACCATCAGCGCGCTCCGCAAGGACGTGCTCGCCAAGTGCTACGGCGGCGATATCTCGCGCAAGCGCAAGCTGCTCGACAAGCAGAAGGCCGGCAAGAAGAAGATGCGCGAATTCGGCAAAGTCGAAATCCCGCAGGAAGCCTTCATCGCCGCCCTCAAGATGGACGAGAATTGAGAGTGAGCTTGTACGCCTGCCCGGCCGAGGGTAAGCTTTCCAAATGGATTACAAACACATAATCACGATCGAACCGGGAAAACGGGGCGGAAAACCCTGCATCCGCGGTTTGCGCATCACCGTGTACGACGTGCTCGATTACTTGGCGGCCGGCATGACGCCGGAGCAGATCGTCGCCGATTTTCCAGACCTGACCCTAGATGATGTACGCGCCTGTCTGGCGTTCGCAGCAGATCGCGAGCGCAAGCTGACCGGTTCGACGGTCTGAGACTGCTCCCGTGCGGCTTCTTTTCGATCAGAACATCTCGCATCGTATTCTGCCTATGCTAGCGGCCGATTATCCGGATGCTAGGCATGTTCGACAGTTTGCGATGAACGCTGCAACGGACCGGGAGATCTGGGACTTCGCCGCCGGCAATGAATGGACCATCGTCTCCAAGGACGGCGACTTCCATCAGTTGAGTCTGGTGTATGGCGCGCCGCCGAAGGTCATCTGGGTGCGCGTAGGAAACATGACGACGAGCGAGATCGCAGCACGGCTCAGGCAACACAAAGCGGTCATCGAGGTATTCCTCCAAGCTGACGAGGCGCTGCTCGTTCTAGGCGGGCAGTGATCCATATGCCTGATCATTCTGGAAGTTCCGTACCCTCCTCTTCGCCCGACGGTCTCCCGCCGCTGCGTGATGTCATCGCGCGCGAGAATTTGGCGGCCGATAGATCGCTCGGTGACACTGTTTGCAATCATCGCACGCCGCGACTATCTTCGTGACATGCCCAACCTCCGCAACACGCTCGACCCGTACATCCGCGCAGGCGGTCCGTATGCCGACCTCATTCGTGAGTTGGTCGAGAGCGGCCGCTTCGACAGCCCTGAGGAAGTCGTGCTCCAAGGCCTGGCGTTGTTGAAAGAGCAGGAGTTGCTGCGCAAGGCGAGCGAAGCCGATCTTCGCGCGGCGATTCAAGTTGGCATCGACCAGGCAAATCGTGGCGAGACGGTCCCGGCCGAAGAGGTGTTCGCGCGGCTTCGCGCGAAATACCAGACCCCGGCAGACAAGTAGGCGCTGCACATGCGCGTCGTACTGACACCTGCCGCCGCCGCTGACCTGGAACAGATCGGTGACTACATCGCTGAGGACAATCCGCTGCGCGCTGTGTCTTTCGTCGACGAAATCGCAGATCGCATCACAAAATTGGCGACGTTGCCACAAGGCGGGCAACTCAGGCCCGAGTGGGGCGAACGCATTCGCAGTACATCCTTTGCAAGTTACCTGATCGTTTGGCGGTCCACTGGCAATGCATTGGAAATCTTGCGGGTTGTTCACGGGGCTCGAGATCTGCAGGCGCTGTTCCGGAAGGACCCGCTCGAATGACAGCGCATTCGAGTGAAGCGACGACATCCTCCCCCGACGGTCTGCCGCCGCTGCGTGATGTCATTGCGCGCGAGAGCTTGGCGGCCGACAAATCGCTCGGCCAGAACTTCATCCTCGACTTCAACTTGACGCGCCGCATCGCGCGGGCAGCCGGCCCCCTCGACGGCAAGACGGTCGTCGAAATCGGCCCCGGCCCCGGCGGCCTCACGCGCGCGCTGTTCATGGAAGGCGCCGCCCGCGTCGTCGTCATCGAACGCGATGAGCGCTGCCGCGGCGTCCTCGACGAAATCGCCGCCCGCTATCCCGGCCGCGTCACCGTTCACTTCGCCGATGCGTTGACGATGGACTGGCGCGCACTCGCGAAGGATATCGACGGCAAACCGGTCATCGCCGCGAACCTCCCCTACAACATCGCGACGATGCTGCTCATCAATTGGCTCGAAGCGGATCCCTGGCCGCCCTGGTATCACTCCATGGCGCTGATGTTTCAGAAGGAGGTGGCGGAGCGCATTGTCGCCGAACCCAATTCGAAGACTTACGGACGCCTCGCCGTCATCTCACAATGGCGCACCGAACCGAAGATGCTGTTCAAGCTGCCACCCGGCGCATTCTCGCCGCCGCCGAAGATCGACAGCGCCGTTGTCGGCTTCACGCCGCGACCCCATCCGATGCCCGAATGCGACGTGACGATCCTCGGAAAAGTCACCGCCGCCGCCTTCGGACAGCGCCGGAAAATGCTGCGCCAAAGCCTGAAGTCATTGCGCCCCGACCCGACGGCGTTGCTCGATATCGCCGGCATCGACGGCACGCGGCGCGGCGAAACGCTCACGGTTTCCGATTTCGCCCGCCTCGCCGCCATCCACGAGAAACTGGCGAAGTAGCGTCGCAAGCCGCCGCCCCTTACCCTAGCCCTCTCCCCGTGAAGGACAGGGAGAGGCGCGCGCACGCCCACCCCCACGATCGTCATCCCGGCGCAGGCCGGGACCTACGACAGCGTGCAACAACATGGACGAACGATCGCGGCACCGCCTTCGGAGCACTGCAAAATGCGTAGCGCGGACACTTGTCCTGGGTCCCGTCCCCAGCCGGGATGACGGATGAGGGAGTTGAGCGAATGTGACCTGCACTGTTAAGCAAGAACACTAGGTACTTGCCCAGTAGCGCGGTTGCGCAAGTTGTGAGACGGTTTGCGCATCCAGGGCCGTCCTTCGAGATCAGAGCAGTGTGTCGGAAGCTCGAAGGCCAGCGTGAACCGCATCACGTTGCGAGACTGCAAGAGCGCGTTAGGCGAAGTGTTGTGCGGTTCGCCGTAAGACGCGCGCAAGCAAAGAGGAGCGCGGAGGAGGTCGATGTCCTCCGCCCACGGCCGGGTTCCAGCAATTCGCATGTGGCGGGTTCATCGCAGCCATAGACCGAGCTCGAAGGAAAACAGCCAAAGTAAAGCGAAACAAATCGGGATCGCGCCTCACGAGTTGATCGCCGTGAGAGAACTCGGTTGGTCTTTGCCGGAAAACGGGGTGAGCGCTTTTGCTTGCAACGTGCTGCGCCACGCAACGCGTGTCGGATCGCAAGTTGTGGGTGTTGCCGCACCGGTCGCGTGCTCGAGGCATCAAGACTCGAGAGAGACGCGCCAAACATCTTGAAGTGATCGCCGCGGCAACACTGCCCCGCCTCACTGCTCTCTCCATCTCGCCGGGCGCAACACCGCTGCGGCGCCGAACGTGTTTGCAGAAGCGCGGATCAGCAGCCGTGAGCACCAATCCGAGCAAAGCGAGGCAGGCCGCAAGGCGGCCCGGCATAACGCAACTTGCGATCCGGCGCAGTTCGGCGCCGCAGCAAGTTGTCGGCCAAGGAGTCCGCCCCCGCGGAGCGGCCGCGAGCCGTCAGGCTCGCGAACAGCCGCGTGAGCGCAACCAACCCCGGAACACCGCTGCGGCGCTGAACGTGATTGCGCATCAACGCAATGAGGGTGATCCCGTGCGCGGCGGCGGATGGTGACGGAACATCACACCAGCATCTGCAAGTCGGAATCGATGCTGATCGCTTGGCCCGAGATGGTGCGCCCGCGCGGCGAGGCGAGCAGCAGCATCTGGTCCGCAAGCTGCTCCGGCTGGATCATCTCTTTGATCGAGGCGAGCGCCAGCCACTCGCTCTTCACCTGCTCGAACGGCTTGCCGAGAACCTGCGACTTCGCCTCGATGACGCGGCGGATGCGGTCGCCCTCGACGATGCCGGGCAGGATGGCGTTCACGCGGATGCCCATCGGTCCGAGCTCGCGCGAAATCGATTTCGTGAACCCGATCACGCCCCACTTCGCCGCCGCATAGGCCGAGCGGCCGAAGAACCCGAACTTGCCGGCTGACGACGACAGGTTGATGATCGACGGGTTCGACGACTTTTGCAGATGCGCGACCGCGAGACGCGTGCAGTTGAACTGGCTCGTCAGACACACCTCGACGCAACGGTCCCAGTCCTCCGGGTTGATCTCGTGAACCGGTCCGGTCGGCCCTGCGATGCCAGCGTTGTTGACCAGGCAGTCGAGCCCGCCGAGCGCCGCGATCGCGTCGTCGAACATCCGCGCGACAGCCTTGCGATCGGCAACATCGCACTCGCTCATCGTCACCTGCGGGTGCGTCTTCTTGAGCGCTGCCATGGCAGCCTTGTCGACGTCGCAGACGTGCACCTTCGCGCCCTCAGCGAGGAAAGCCTTTGTCACCACGAGCCCGATGCCGCCGGCCCCCGCCGTGACAAGCACCCGCAATCCCTTGAGTCCCAAGTCCATTGAAGGACGTCCTTCTTCACTATTGATGTACACTTAGCTCATGCTCAATGCGGCTCTTTGCTCAAGTAAGCGGTTCCACTTAGGTACCGCCTTGTCCAAGTCACGAATTGGACTAAGGAGCCGGGCTCGCAACCATTCGAGATGCTGTTCCGATTCAGCGTCGTATCGCACAAGACTGCGAATAAGGATCTCGTCCCAACGCTCAGCTGATATTTCGTTGACATTTGTCGCTTTAGGCGACGGTCGCATGGCGACTACTAAGATATTGCTATCGCTTTGGAATGCAATTTGCGCCGTACCAGAAGTGTTTGTTGCAATGATTACATCGGCCGGGCTGTCTTCGATTTCGACCAGGAGGTCGATTGATAGTCGAGCAGTCCTCACTGCGCAGATGTGTTTTGGATCGTAAGAAAATACATAAGATGGAGAGAATTCACGCCTAAAGAACTCTTCAATGATGTCTATTGTCCGCTCACCCTCGATGCGCACATCAACGGTGGATGTTAGCGCAAGTCTCGGGATGACCACGGCGTCGGTGGCTCGGGTCGGAATGGCAAATGTACCTCCACCCAACGATGACCGCGAAACACGAAGGCATCCAGAGTCCAAGAGCCGCGTGGCTTCGTCACCAGCGATCGGTACAGCGCCCAACTCAGATAGGATACGAAGCTTTCCAGGGGTGAAGGAGATAGACGACACGCTACTGTCCAAAGCGCGGCCGGGCGCCTTTTGTCGGTTGCTGCCGGCGAGCGTTTCGCAGACCTCCTCGATTTCATCCTGAGTAGCGCCCAACAAGCTGGCTTTGCCGATCAGGCCGTTCAGACCCTTGGATGTCTCGATTCTGCCGCTTTCTTGAACGTTCCCGTACAAGGCCATCCCGACCATTCCATTCAGATGGCGGTGCGGATAGATGCAACCCGACGCAGTCGCGTACGAAATTCGGATGGCAGACCCACTCCGGGACGGAGTGATTGTTCCTCCGCTCTGCGTGATTGCCCTCAGGACTGCGGCAAGATCGTTGTCGTCGGGGATAGTTATCCCGTAGTCGACCTCCGTCCCCATCCTGACCATGCATTTCACTCCACCGGCGCTTATGCCAGCCCTAGCAGCGCCCGTGCCTCTTGCACCGTCGCGACCCGCCGCCCGTATTTGCCGCAGAGATCCGCGACACGCTTGACGAGTGCTGCGTTCGACGGCGCGAGCGTCGTCTTGTCCAGTCGCACGTTGTCTTCGAGCCCCGTGCGGCAATGCCCGCCAAGCTCGAGCGACCACTCGTTGAGCGTCAGCTGATCGCGCCCGATCCCGGCGCCCGTCCACGTTGCGTCCGGCGCAAGTCGCTTCAATGTCGCGATGTAGAATTCGAACACCGCGCGATCGACCGGCATCGCGTTTTTAACGCCCATCACGAACTGGACGTGCAGCGGCCCCTTGATCTTGCCGTCCCTCGCCATCTCGGCGGCCTTGAAGATCATCGAGAGGTCGAACGCCTCGATCTCCGGCTTGATGCCATAGGCCAGCATTTCGGCGGCGAGCCAATCGACGAGATCCGGCGAATTCTCATAGACGCGCGTCGGGAAATTGACCGAGCCTGTCGAGAGGGACGCCATGTCGGGCTTCAACGCCAGCATGCCGCCGCGCTCGCGCCCGGCGCCCGAACGCCCACCCGTCGACAGCTGGATGATCATGCCGGGACAATGCTGCTTCACGCCCTCCATGAGGCGCTGAAACCGTTCCGGACTCGAGGTCGGTGAGCCGTCGTCGTTGCGGACATGCGCGTGCAGCAGTGTCGCGCCGGATTCAAACGCGGCATGCGTCGACTCGATCTGCTCCGCGATACTGATCGGCACCGCCGGATTGTCCCTCTTGGTCGGCAGCGAGCCGGTGATCGCGACGGTGATGATGCAGGGCAGTGCCATCGCGTATCTCCGGCGATCAATTGAGCTTGGGCGGTGGCGAATAGGGTTGTCCGAACCCGCTCGACGAGGCACCGAAGGTCGACGTCGAGACCGGTGCCACTGCCACGCCTGGCTGTGCCGGCGCGGGCTCGATCACGGACGCGCCGAACTCCTGCACTTCGAGCACGGCGAGCGCGCGTTCCACAACGCCGTCGGACTTCAAGCGAAACGGACCGTCGATGCCCATGAAGCCTTCCGCCCGCGTCAGCTGCGACGGGATGAAGCGAGACCCCTTCGGCCCGTTCGAGAGTGCGGCAACGACGCCGATCGCATCGTAGGCGAGCGTCGCGGTGCGCGGCGGCGCCTGACCGAACGCCTTGGCATATTTCTCCGAGAACTCTTTCCATCCTTTGGGATCGGGCGCGGCAAACCAGGCCCCCTGCAGGAACGGCTCACGGCCGGCGTTCGCATAGTCGAGCGCACCCGTGCCGATCACCTTCATCTTCTGCGGATCGAACCGCGCCTGCTTCAACTGCGGTGCCATCGTGACGAGCGTCTCCTCGCCACCCGCCAGGAACAGCGCATTGACCGGATCGCCGTGCTCTTCGAGGCCGCGCACACCGTCCGACAGCCGCTTCACCGCACCGAGCATCGCATGCGGCGCATCCGGATAGCGTTCGAGCGCCACGACCTCGGCCCGGACTTGTCCAGCCGTCTCGCGTAGCGCCGCCTCGAGAATGCGGCCATAGGCATCGTCCGGCACCAGCGCGGCGATGCGCTTGCGTCCCTGACCCGCTGCGTAGGCGACCACGCGTTGCACCTCGGCTGCCGCCATGAAGCTCAACAGGTGCACGTTGCTGCCGGCCACCTGCCGGTCGGTCGAGAACGCGATGACCGGCACGTTCTGGCCGCGCGTCACCGTAGATGCCCCCTGTACCCCCTTGGCCGTCATCGGACCGAGGACGATCTCGGCACCCTGGGCCACGGCATCGCGGGCGGCCTCCGCCGCGCCCTCTGGCGTGCCCTTGTCGTCGCGCACCATCAATTGAATGTGCGGCGCGCGATGTTCGACGATGGCAAGCTCCGCCGCCCGTTTGAGGCTGTCGGCCACCAGCGACGTCTGCGCGCCGGCCCCAAGCGGTAGTAGCAAGGCCACCTTGGCAGGTTCGGCAGTGGAAACCTCCGCGGCCCGCCGTGGCGCCTCGGCCGATGGCCGTGCCGGGTCGGGCAAGGCTGCCGTGGACTTCGGTTGCAGCGCGTCGTTGCCGCCGGCGCAACCAGCCAGCAAGAGGCATCCGAGCACTGTTCCAACCCAATGTCGCAGCATGCGATGGCGTCTCCGTCGCGCCGAGCCCACAGGGCGGGCTTTAGCGTCTTCGTGTCGGGATTGTTTAACGGCTTGGGCGTGCTGGGGCCAGCCAACTTTGCGGCACGATCGCAATCCGTCCCCAGCCGTGGCAAGGGCGCTTGTGGGAGGGGAACAAAGAGTGTACTGAAGGGAGGGAGTTGGGTGGATGAACGTGACTGACGGCCTCAAGCAAAATCGCAGGGAGACGATCCGCGCCAGTCTCGCGGCGGCGATCGAGGCGGAGCTGTCGCGGCCGCTGGCGGCCGGCCTCCATCTCGTCGCAACCCCGATCGGCCACCTCGCCGATATGACGGTGCGCGCCATCGCGACGCTCGCCGGCGCCGATGCCGTCTACTGCGAGGATACACGCCACAGCCGCGTGCTCCTGGACCATTACGGCATCTCGGCGCCGCTCGATCGCTATGACGAACACAACGCCGCCTCAGCCCGCCCGCGTATTCTCGCCCGCCTCGCCGATGGCCAGTCGGTCGCGCTCATCTCCGATGCCGGGACGCCGCTCGTCTCCGATCCAGGCTACAAGCTCGTCCACGAAGCCATTGCCGCCGGCCATCGTGTCACCGCCGTCCCCGGCGCCTCGGCCCTACTGACCGCCCTGACCGCGAGCGGCCTGCCGACCGACGCGTTCTTCTTCGCAGGTTTCCTGCCGCCCAAGAGCGCAGCCCGCCGCAGCCGGCTAGAGGCGTTGGCGCGTGTGCCTGGAACGCTGCTGCTCTACGAAGCGCCGGGCCGGCTGGTTGATTGCCTGGCCGACATCGCCGCCGTGCTTGGTCCCCGCGATACCGTCGTCGCCCGCGAACTGACCAAGCTCAACGAGGATCTGCGCCGCGGAACACCCGCCGATCTGGCCGCCGCATTCGAGGCCGCTCCGCCGCGCGGCGAGATCGCGATTGTGCTAGCGCCCCCGATGGCCGCTGAAGTGACCGACGACGATATTCGAAGCCGCCTCGCGGCCGCGCTCGCAACCGAAACGACTCGCGATGCCGCCCGTCTCGTCGCCGAAGCCCTGAATCTGCCGCGCGCCCGCGTCTACGACCTCGCGCTGTCCCTGAAACGGGAGATCAGCCCCCGATGATGTTGCGCCGCGCCGTATCCGTTCGCGACAGCAGAGACCCGCGCCGCATCGCGCGCGAGCAGTCGGGCCGGATGGCCGAGTGGCTGGCGGCCGCTGTGCTCGTCCTCAAGGGCTATCGCATCCTGGCTCGCCGCCGGCGCACGCCATGGGGCGAAATCGACCTCATCGCGGTGCGCGGCTCGCGCCTGTCCTTCATCGAAGTGAAGCGCCGCCAGACCCGCGAGGACGCGGAAGCCAGCCTGACACCGTTTCAAACCGCACGCCTGCACGACGCGGCCGAACATTGGATTGCGACCCGCCGCCGTTATCGCGACTATGATATCTCGTTCGACGCGCTGTTCGTCCTGCCCTGGCGCTGGCCGCTGCATCTGCGCGATGCCCTGCAACCCAGCGTCGGCGCAACGTACCGCGCCCGCTGATACCAGCCCCGACTCCTGACACGCGAGACCGATGCCGACACGCGCCGACAAACTCTGGGACGTGGCCATCCTTGGCGGCGGCCATAATGGCCTCGTGACCGCTGCCTATCTGGCCGGCGCGGGGCTCCACGTCATCGTGCTCGAAAAGAACGCCGTGGCCGGCGGCGCCGCTGTCACGGAAGAGTTCCATCCCGGATTTCGCAACTCAGTCGCGTCCTACACGGTCAGCCTGCTGAACCCGGCGGTGATCGCCGAACTCCAACTCCCCGCTCACGGTCTGAAAATCGTCGAGCGCCCGGTCGCCAACTTCTGGCCGATCGACGCGGCGCGCGGCCTCGTCATGCCCTATGGCCTCGCCAACCGGCAGGCCGCCGTCGCCGAATTTTCGCGCCAGGATGCCGAGCGCTTGCCCGCCTACGACGCCGCACTCGATCGCGCGGCGTCCGTCCTGCGCGACCTCATGAATATAACCCCGCCGAATGCCGGCGGCGGCTTGCTCGAACTGATCCGCGGCGGCGCGGCCGGCCGCAAGATGCTCGGCCTCACCCTCGACGAGCAACGGCTGATGCTCGACCTGTTCACGCGCAGTGCGGCCGCCTTCCTCGACCGTTGGTTCGAGAGCGAAATCGTCAAGGCAGCGTTCGCGTTCGACGGCATCGTCGGTGCCTTTGCCTCGCCCTACACACCCGGAACTGCCTACGTGCTGCTGCATCACTGCTTCGGCGAAGTGAACGGCAAGCCGGGGGTGTGGGGCCACGCCGTCGGCGGCATGGGCGCGATCACGCAAGCGATGGCGCGTGCGGCTATGGCACGCGGTGCCGTCATCCGAACCGATGCCCCGGTCGCCATGGTCCGCACGACAGAGACACGCGCGACAGGCTTGGTCTTGGCGAACGGCGAGGAGATCCGCGCCCGCGCCGTCGCAGCCAACATCCCGCCGAAGCTCCTGTTCCGCGCCTATCTCGGCCCCGACGCCATCAGTGACGAAACCCGCGCTCATTTCACGGCGATGGAAACCGGATCGGGGACGTTCCGCATGAACGTCGCACTGTCGGAACTTCCAGATTTCACCTGCCGCCCCGGCACCGGCCAGCAGCCACACCACGGCGCCGGCATCGTCATCGGCCCGACCATCGGCTATCTCGACCGCGCCTACGTCGACGCCAAACGCGACGGCTGGTCCTCGAAACCGGTCGTGGAGATGCTGATCCCTTCGACGCTCGATGCGAGTCTCGCGCCCGCAGGCCAACACGTCGCGAGCCTGTTCGTCCAGCACGTTGCGCCGCGCCTGCCCGCCCCTCGGTCATGGAGCGATCCGGCCGAGAAGGAACGCTTTGCGGATATCGTCATCGACACCGTGACGGAACACGCGCCGAATTTCCGTGCCGCGGTGATCGGCCGCCAAATCCTCTCGCCGCTCGATCTCGAGCACCGTTTCGGCCTCGTCGATGGCGATATCTTCCACGGCCAGCTATCGCTCGCGCAGCTGTTCTCGGCGCGCCCAGTGCTCGGCCACGCCAATTATAGGATGCCCGTCCAGAACCTCTATCTCTGCGGCTCAGGCGCCCACCCCGGCGGCGGCGTCACCGGGCTTCCCGGCCGCAACGCCGCCCGCGAGATCCTCAAGGATTTTCGCAAGAAACGCATTAAGTGACGCCACTGCCGCAGCAGTCCGATCTCAACGAGCAGCACTGGTCGCAAGTGGCCCGACGCAGAAATTGCAAACCGAACGCGCCTCCCCCTATCTGTCATGGCAGGCCTTGTGCCTGCCACCCATTGAGCCGCGCACTCAATGAGGAAATAAGTGCGAGAAGTCGCTGCAGCTGAGGCACAACTCGAGGTTCACGCGGGGCGCCCGATGGGTGGTCGGGACAAGCCCGACCATGACAACGGTGGGTTAGGCGCGCTCCCGGGCCGAATGTCGGCAAGTGGCCCATCGCGCCGAAGGCGGAGCCGCCCCCTAGACCACCACCACCTCACCCGGCTGCAGGGCCGTGAACAGATCAGGCTTGATGGTTTTCTCCGCGAGTGCCGCGGCCAGCTCTTGCCGCGGCGCATCGATCGCTTCGCTGGTGAGTTTGAATGTGCCCCAGTGATGTCCGCCAGCGCGCCGCGCCCCGGAAAGCACCATCGCGTCCACTGCTTCCGCCGGGTTCATGTGCTGGTCGCGCATGAACCAGCGCGGCTCGTAGGCGCCAATCGGCAACGCCGCGAAGTCGATGCGCGAATGGCGCTGCGCCACGTGCCGGAACGTACCACCGTCGCCAAATCCAGTGTCTCCGATCATGTAGACCGTGTGCTGCGGTGTCATGATCACGAAGCTCGCCCACAGCGCATGCATCCGGTCGCGCGTGCCCCGCGCCGACCAGTGCTGCGTCGGCACCACATCGACCTGCACCCGGTCCGAAAGCCGGTGGGTCTGGTTCCAGTCGACGGCGAGCGCATCGATCGCTTCGACCTCGCCTTTGATGATCGTGTCGTTGCCGAGCGGCGTGATCAGCCGCGGCCGGTCGCGCTGCCAGATGCGGCCGATGCAGGCGAGATCCATATGGTCGTAGTGGTTGTGCGTAATGAGCAGCACGTGAATGCGCGGTAGCGCCGCGAATTCGATCCCCGGCGGATTGACCCGCTTCGGCCCCGCGAATGATACCGGGCTTGCGCGTTCCGAATAGACGGGGTCGACGAGAATATTCAGTCCCTGCGTTTGGACCAGATACGATGCGTGACCGATCAACGTCAGCCGCACCGCGTCTCCGGGCGCCGCCGGTGGAGGCACGTCCTTATGCGGGCTCGGAAAGGCATCGGGCCAAGCTTCCGACCGCTCGCCGAACTGCCATTTGACCAGCTGGCGGATCGATTTCGGCCCAGGCCCGCCCGGATTGAAGAACTTGATGCCGTCGAAATGATCGCTCTCAGGACCGCTGTAGTAGGCATTGGCTTTAGGTGCGAAGCCGATCGCGCCCGCGACCCCCGCCAGTCCCGCAGCCCCCATCAACTTCAGCACGCGCCGCCGGCCTTTCGCCATGTTCCGCTTCGCCCTCATGGGATCTTGTCCTCTAGTCTACCGCGTGCCCGGTATCATAGCCGAAGCCGCCAAGTTATTGCTTCCCGGCCTTGATGCCTGGACATCGCCACCTTCTGACGGCAGATAGGGTGCCGAAGGCCGGAGCGGCAGGGGAACAAACGATGGCCGCTGCGGGAGGGAGTGATGCTATGACGACGGTGTCGGCGTTTCAGCAGCCCGGTGTCCTGTTGCGCGAGTCTGTGGCCAGGACGCCACCTCCGGCGCCGGCGACTGCCGCGGCCGACCTCACCGCCGCGCAAGTATTTGTGGATGGCCGCGAGAAATTCCTGCCGTTGACCCGCAGCGCTCTGCTGGATCGGCTCACCCGTGGTGGCGCTTGGCACAACGGCCGGTCAGCCGAAGCCCGCCGCTTTTTCCGCTATCTCGATTACTGGCGCCAGCAAACCTATGTGGCCCGCTTGATGGATCTCGAGCAGGCCTACGAGGCGTTCAGCCCGGATAGCGATCTGCTGATCACACGAAAATTCACAGCCGGCGAAAAGGCAACGATGCAGCACCGTCTGGTGCAGCAGATCACCCAGCTGATGCAGCAGGCGAATTATACCCGCGTCGACCCCACGCAAGTCGAAATCATCATGAGCAAGGAGACCCACTACGGTCTCGATCTTCATGTCGACATGACGGCGTTTGAGGAAATCCTCATCTTCTATCGCGGCCGCACGACGCGCACGGAAACGCGACGCAACAAAAAGAAACTCTACCTCTCCAAGGAATCGTTCGAACTCCCGATCTTCCAGCGGCTGTTCATTCTGTTCAAGCTGAAGCCCTTCGATGTGCGCGTGCGTGAGGTCATGGCGCAGAAGGGGTGCGATCAGGACGACGCGGAAAAACTCGTCCGCAAATTGCGCAGTGTTCTCCCGCCCCAGATCTCGACCGACTACGTCTATCTCAAGCTCTTCAAGAACATCCCTCAGGCGGATTTGGAGATGATCTTCCCGAACACGAAGATCAAGTTCCGCATGTTCGACAAGTTGAAGCTTGGGGCGACAAGCGGCGCCGGCCTCGGCGCTGGCGTATTCGGTGCCGCAGGAAAAATCGCACTGTTGTCTACCAACCCCGTTGCTGCCGCAGGCGCCGCCATCGGCCTCGGCGGTGTCGCGTTCCGGCAGGTGATGAACTTCGTCAACCAGAAGAACAAGTACATGGTGACGATGGCGCAGAACCTCTACTTCCACGCCATGGCCGACAATCGCGGCGTCATGACACTAATGGCGGAGCGCGCGGCGGAAGAGGACATCAAAGAGGAAATGCTGCTCTATTCGGTTCTCGCGAAAGAGCGCGTGCATGTCGGCGAACTCCACGACGTCGACCGCGGCATCGAGCAGTATCTTCGCAACACCTTCGGCATTGATACGAACTTCGACGTTCACGACGCCCTCGAACGCCTCAAGGCCGACGGCATTGTTGTCGAGCGCCCGGACGGCTATCTCGATGCACTGCCCCCGCGTGACGCCGCGGCGCACATCGATACGCTGTGGGACAAGTTCCTCGACGACTTGACCGAGCATGCCGAGGAAGGCTTCGAGTTCGACAGTGAAGAGGAACGCGCGTGACCGATCGGCCGATGCAGTACAAGGTCGTGCTCAGCGCGGCCGATCTCGACGGCGCGCGCTCTGCGGCCGGTGTGTTGAGCGAGCTGTATGAACCAGCTCCCCTCGCGGTCACCCAATTCGAGGAAGGCGCCTCCGGCTACCGCATCGAAGCCTACTTCGAGAGCGAACCGGATGTCGCCGAGTTGCAGGCTGTGGTCGCAGGCACTGGTGCCGCCGGTCTGTCGCCGCCGCGCCTCGAAATGGTGCCGGACGAGAACTGGGTCGCGATCTCGCAGGCAGCCCTGCCGCCGGTCGCCGCCGGCCGCTTCATCGTCCATGGCAGCCACGACGCAGCACGGATCGGCTGGCGCCTCAACGCCATCCTGATCGATGCTGGCGAAGCCTTCGGCACCGCCCATCACGCGACGACGGAAGGCTGCCTCGAAGCGATCGACCGCATGACGCGCCGCCGCCGCTATCGCCGCGTGCTCGATCTCGGCTGCGGTTCCGGTGTCCTCGCCATCGCAGCGAGCCGCGCCTTGCCGCACGCCCGCCTGATCGCCAGTGATATCGATCCGATCGCGACCGATGTCGCCCGCGCCAATATCCGTGCCAACGGCGCCGGCAGCCGGATCGATATCGTGACGGCCGTCGGCTTTGCGCACCCAAGGCTGCGCGCCGCCAAGGCGTTCGATCTGATCATCGCCAACATCCTCGCCGCACCGCTGATCATGCTCGCCCCGCGCATGCGCGCAGCCTTGCAGCCGGGCGGGACGATCATCCTGTCTGGCCTGCTCTCGACCCAAGCAGCCGAGGTGATTGCGGCCTATCGCGCCCAGGGCTTTCGTGTCGCCGCCCGCCGCGACATCGCCGGCTGGTCGACGCTGACGCTCGGCTGACCTCCGCTATCTTGCGCTTGCCAGCGGCGCGCCTCGACGCCATCTTCGCCGCCATCTTGAGGCGGGGCGCGTGGAGGCTAGCAAATGGCGAAAGATCAGGTTGGGTTCGTCGGTATCGGCAACATGGGCGGCCCGATGGTGCGTTGCCTGACGAAGGCCGGCTGCAACGTCATGATCTATGACGCCAACACGGCTGCGACCGCGCCGTTCGCGCGTGAAACCAAGGTCAAGATCGCCAAAAGCCTGCCGACGCTGGCAGCGGCTTGTCCCGTCATCATCACCATGTTGCCGGACAGCCGCATCGTCCGCCGCGTCGTCCTCGGCGGCCGCAACGCCCCTGGCCTTTCCGACGGCCTCGGCCACGACACCGTCGTCATCGACATGAGCTCCTCCTTCGCACCAGACACCGTCAAGCTTGGCGGCGACCTCGCCCGCCGGGGTGTCCGCCTGGTCGACGCGCCCGTATCTGGCGGCGTGGGAAAAGCCGTCTCCGGTACTCTGGCGATTATGGCAGGCGGTAGCACCGCAGATATCGATCGCGTCGAGCCGGTACTGAAAGCCATGGGCAACGTCCATCGCACCGGCCCGCTCGGCTCGGGGCATGCGATCAAGGCGCTGAACAACTACGTCTCGGCCGCTGGCCTGATCGCAACTTGTGAAGCGCTCGCGATTGGCAAGGCCTTCGGGATCGACCAGAAGACGATGATTGGCGTCATCAACGCTTCAACCGGGCGCAACAACACGACGGAAAACAAGGCTGACCGCTATCTCATTCCCCGCAAGTTCGACTCTGGCTTCGCGCTCGCGCTCATGGCGAAAGACGTTGGTATGGCGCGATCGCTCGGCGAACAGCTCGGCATCGCCGCCGACGAACTCGAATTCGTCACCAGCTATCTGAAGCGCGCCGCCAAGTCCCTTGGTCCAACCGCAGACCACACCGAAGTGATGGCCTTCGTCGACGCCGCCGATGAGGAGTAGTCGATGTGATCTTAGGCGAGTTCAACGACGAAGTGGCCATAAGGTTTGGCGTGTTCGTGGCCGTGTTGATCGCGATGGCGTCGGCGGAAGCGCTTTGGCCGCGCCGGGAACGCACGCTGAGCCGCGCTCGGCGATGGCCGGCGAATGGCGGAATAGTCGTTCTCGCCAGCGCGTTGGTGCGTCTCCTCGCTTGGATAGCGAAGTTAGTCTCTCTGCCCTTGGTCGCTGTCGCCGCGGCCGTCCTCGCGGAACGCAATGGCTGGGGCGTACTCAATCTGATCGCCTTGCCCAATTGGCTTGAAAACGCCATTGCACTCGTCGTGCTCGACTTCTCGATCTGGCTGCAGCATCTGCTGGCCCATCGCATTCCGCTGCTCTGGCGCATTCATCGCATGCATCACGCCGACCGCGATTTTGACGTCACCACCGCTCTGCGTTTCCACCCGCTCGAAATCGCACTCTCGATGCTCTACAAGGTCGCTTGGGTGCTCATCCTCGGGGCGCCTGTTTGGGCGGTGATCGCCTTCGAGATCATTCTCAACGCCCTTGCCATGTTCAACCACGCCAATGTCGCGTTGCCGGCTGTGGTTGATCGCATCTTGCGCGTCGCGCTCGTGACGCCCGACATGCACCGCGTGCATCATTCAGTGAGGCCTGGCGAGCATCACGCCAATTTCGGCTTCAACCTCTCGATCTGGGATCGCCTGTTCGCGACTTACGTCGCACAACCTCAAGATGGCCACCACGGCATGACCATCGGCTTGCCGGAGTTTCAAACGGATCAACCGGCGCAACTCGGTTGGAGCCTGAAGTTACCGTTCCAAAAGACGACGAACACGCCAGGCCCCTAGAAGCGCCTTAGCCATTGCGCCCCGATATAGACGTCACCCTCGTCGCTGCCTTTGGTTTTGGTCCACCCTGCTGCCGCAGAAATCTCGTCGACACCATTGTCGTACCGCACGAAAGCCCCCGCGCGCGCCATTTGGCTCTCGTCATGCCCGATGAGCGAGACTTCGGGGCCGAGCGAAATCGTGTCGCTCACTCTCAAGCCGGTCCTCAGCCGGGTCGAGTACGCGCCGAAGGCCTTTGCATAGCTCAGATCGAGCGCCGCCCAGGCGCGATGGCCGAAGTTGGTCCATATCTCGAGCGCGCCTTTCGGTCCCATGGAGCGCCCCTGGACGAGCGTCTCCGGATCGTAGGGCGTGATCACATGGGCCGCGATCTCCCAGCCGGCGAAGGCTTTGACCGTCGTCGCCCCGAGGCTCCATTGATATCCGACAAAAAGGTCCGACGTTCGCGACACGCCGTCGAACGCGACCGCCACCGCATCGCCCTTCGACGCGTCGTATCTGAGACCGCTGTATTTGAATTGGCTCATGGCCGTGATGGCCCGAAGCCTGACACCGTCCTGCCGCAGGTTGCCGAAGGGAGCCAAAGTGGAGCCGGTATAAAGCGACAAAACCCGCCCGAAGGCCTCGGCCCCCGCCCAAATTTCACGGGGTGGCTCGAATGAAACGGACGGCGCCCATTGTTCGTCGGCCCGCGCTTGCAGGACCCCGATCGCGCTGCAGAAGCAGCACGCAACGACCGCCGCGGTGGTCGAACGCAATACCATTGACCCAACGCCCCGCCCGGGTCTGCGCCGCACGCAGGCCCGATTACACCTTTCGCGGGAAATAGAATCCCAAAACAACCGGACAGCAACTGAGACAGTGTGCAGACGATCGAACTGCACCCAGAGATTGCATTGCGTGGTGCAACCTGAGGTTGTTTTAAAGCGGCACTGGAAACCAAACCGGATCTCGGGTCTTGTCGGCTGCATGAACCCGATGCGCTTTGAAGATTGGCTCGCGCCGACGCCGCAAGGTCTGTTCTGCAAACCCGGCGGATTCTTCATCGATCCGCCCGCTGCCGTCGACCGCGCGGTCATCACCCACGGCCATTCCGATCACGCCCGTTTCGGCCACGCTCATGTGCTCGCGACCGCCGAAACCGTCGAGGTCATGAAGGTGCGGCTCGGCGCGGAGTGCGCCGGCGCGTTCCAGACGCAGCCCCTGGGTGAACGCCTGAGAGTAGGCGACGTCGACGTTACGCTGCGTCCCGCTGGCCATATCCTCGGATCGGCCCAAGTCGTCATCGAATACCGAGGGCAGCGCGCCGTGGTGTCAGGTGATTACAAGCGCGCGTCTGACCCGACTTGCGCGCCGTTCGAACTGGTGCCCTGCGATCTCTTGATCACCGAAGCCACCTTCGGCTTGCCCGTTTTCCGCCATGAGCCGGCAGCCAAAGAGGTCAGAAAACTTCTGGACTCATTGCGTCAGTTTCCAGACCGCACGCACCTCGTCGGTGTCTACGGCCTCGGCAAGTGCCAGCGGGTGATCAAGGAACTTCGCTTGGCGGATTACGATAAGCCGATCTGGCTGCATGGCGCGGTGAAATCGATGTGCGATCTCTATGCTCGCGCGGGCCAGGATCTCGGCGACCTCAGACTGGTGAGCGAGGCGGACACCAAGCTGGCGGGTGAAATCGTCATGAGCCCGCCATCGGCGGCGCGGGACGTGTGGTCGCGCCGGCTGACCGAACCAGTGGTCGCCTTCGCCTCGGGTTGGATGCGTGTGCGTGGGCGCGCCCGCCAGCGCGGCGTGGAACTACCACTGGTCATTTCTGACCACTGCGACTGGCCGGAACTCCTGCGAACCATCCGCGAGACTGGCGCCGGCGAAGTTTGGGTCACGCATGGCCGCGAAGACGCCCTGGTCCATCAGTTGACAATGATGGGACTGCGTGGCCGCGCCCTCGCGCTCGTCGGCCGCGAAGACGAGGAAGACTGAACGGAGGGCGCCGGATCGCTTGCGATCCGAGCAGCGCCCGTGAGCAGGCCACTTCTTACCGCGCGTAGCGCGGCTGGCCGCAAGGCGGCCCGGCGTTTGCGCCGCCCCCTGCGGAGGGCGCCGGATCGCCGAGCGATCCGAGCAGCGCCCGTGAGCAGGAATTCAGTGCGACAGTAGCACCGGCACGTGCAGGTTTTTGAAGACGTAGCGCGTGGCCCCGCCGAACACCATCTCGCGCAGGCGCGTATGGCCGAACGCACCCATCACGAGCATATCTGACGCGTCCTTGCGAAGCTCGTTGAGAAGCAACTCGCCGACGCCGTTGTCCGCGCCGCTGACCGACGATGCGACGCACTTTACGCCGTGCCGCGATAGCGTCGCCGCGATTTCGGCGGTCGGCAGGTCGCCCTCATTGATCGCCTCGTTCTCCGGATTGATCCAAAGCAGGCGCACATTGTCGGCCCGTTGCAACATCGGCAGCGCGTCGAAAGTCGCGCGCGCCGCCTCGCGCCGATCGTTCCAGGCAACGGTGATGCGCTTGCCCACATGATCGATGTTGCCCGCGTTCGGCACGACGATGGTCGGTCGCCCCGATGCCATCACGATGTCCTCGGGCTTTTCGAGAAGCAGGCTGTCGTCCCAAGAGGAATCGCGCTGCGAGACGATGACGAGATCGGCAGTGCGCACATGCGCCATCACCACCTCTTCCGCAGGCCGATGCCCCGGATCGACAAGGCGCCACTCCTTCTTGAGCTGAAGACCTTGCGCGGTCTGCTCGAATATCGCCTGAATAGCGTCTGCCTGTGCCCTGATTGCCTTGAGCCCAGCTTCGAGGTACCCGCGTCCGACGCCAAACGCCGGCGCGAGAACTTGTGCCGGCATGACGAAGAGGCCGATCAGGTGTGCGTCATGTGCCACTGCCAGCCGCGACGCGAACGCCAAAAGACGCTCGGCGCGGCGCGCATCCGGCAGGTGGACGAGAATGGTTTTGTAATGGCTCATGAGAGGCCTCGTTTTTTTAGCAGCGTATGCGACCTGCTACTACAAAGCCCTACTCAGGGCCAGGAGCGGTTGATTGCGGTCAAAGAGAGTACTGCCACCCCCGCTAGCGCGTTACGATCGGGCATGCAACCTTACCGGTAAGGAAGAAGACGAACCGGGACGGAAAGCATGAACTTCGAGTTTTCAGGCGAGCAAGAGCAGTTTCGCGAGAGTGTGCGCCGCTTTCTGGCGGAGAAATGCCCGCTGGGCGTCACGCGGCGGATCCTCGATGGCGGCGAGACACACGCGGCTGAAGTCTGGCGGGGGCTCGCTGAGATGGGCGCGCTCGGCGTTGCGGTGCCCGAGCAATACGGCGGATTGGGCCTCGGGCCACTCGAATTGTGCGTTATCGCCGAGGAGATCGGCCGGGCCTGTGCGCCGGTGCCGATGCTGTCGTCGGTCTACCTGGCGACCGACGCATTGCTCCGCTTTGGCAGCCAAGCGCAGAAAGAAAAATGGCTGCCGAAGCTCGCGGACGGTTCTGTGATTGGGACGATAGCCGTCGCCGAAGGCCCGCAGCAGGCTTCGGCGTCGAATGTCCGTTCGACATTCGCCTGGGGAAAGATCAACGGGAAAAAACTGCCCGTGGCGGACGGCGCGGCGGCAGGCGTCGCAATCGTGATGGCGTCTTCGTCGCTTGTCCTGGTCGATCTCGCAGCGGCAGGCGTGACGCGCGAACCTGTCTCGACGCTCGATCCTTCGCGCAAGTATGCCTCAATCAGCTTCGAGGCCACGCCCGCCGAGCTTCTCGGCAACGCCGGCCAAGGCTGGCACCTCCTTGACGAACTCTACGTCGCAGCCGCAATCCCGCTTGCCTTCGAGCAGATCGGCGGTGCCGAAGCGTCGCTCTACATGGCCCGCGACTACGCGCTCGAACGCTACGCATTCGGCAAGCCGATCGCGGCGCAGCAGGCGATCAAACACAAGCTCGCAGATATGTACATCAAGCTCGAGTTGGCCCGATCCAACGCCTACTACGGCGCCATGATGCTCGCCGAGTCGGGCGCGGATCTTGCGATCGCAGCCGCCGCCTCGCGCGTTGCTGCGACCGACGCTTACGTCTTCGCCGCACAGGAGAACGTGCAGACGCACGGCGGTATCGGGTTCACCTGGGACGCCAACCCGCAACTCCATTATCGCCGCGCCCGCCTCCTCTCGCACACCCTCGGCGGTCCATCGACATGGAAGAACCGGCTCGTCGCGGAACTCGAGAAGAAAAACGCCGCGTAGATGATGTAACGCGCCTGGCGGCCGGCTCACCGCAGGGGAGTCGCCCCGCGCCACCAAGGACTCTTCCATGGACTTCAACGATACGCCTGAAGAAGCAGCCTTCCGCACCGAAGTGCGCGAGTGGCTCGCGGCCAACGGCAAGCGCCGCGCCCCCGGCGAAAAGCCGAGTCGCGCCCGTCCGCGCGACCACTCTGTGCTCGGCGAAGCCAAGGCATGGCAGGCCAAGAAGGCCGCCGCCGGCTACGCCTGTATCACTTGGCCGAAAGAGATCGGTGGCCGTGGCGGCACGCCGATACAGCAGGTGATTTACGCCCAGGAAGAAAGCCACTACGTCACACCGCCCGGCGTCTTCGATATCGGCCTCGGCATGTGCGTGCCGACCGTCATCAAGCACGGCAGCAAAGAGCACGCCAAACGCTACGTCCGCCCGGCGATGTACGGCGAAGAAATTTGGTGCCAGCTCTTCTCCGAACCCGCCGCAGGCTCCGACGTCGCCGGCATCCGCACACGCGCCGAACGCGATGGCGACGATTGGATTATCAACGGCCAGAAAGTTTGGACGACGGGCGCGCACTTCTCCGATTTCGGCCTGCTGCTCGCCCGCACCGACCCTGATGTGCCCAAACATGCCGGCCTCACGATGTTTTTCCTCGACATGAAATCGAAGGGCGTCGAGGCACGGCCGATCAAGCAGATCTCCGGCGGTTCGGAATTCAACGAAGTCTTCTTCACCGACGTCCGCATTCCCGACAGCCAGCGCCTCGGTGCGGTGGGAGAGGGCTGGAAAGTCGCGTTGACGACACTGATGAACGAGCGCCTCGCTGTGGGCACGGCAACCGGTCTGCTCGGTGTCGAGGAATTGTTGCAACTCGCCCGGTCCGTCCAACTCGACGGCGCACCGGCGATCAAGAATGGCGCGGTCCGCGAGAAGCTCGCGCAGTGGTACGTCGAAAGTGAAGGCCTGAAATACACGCGCTATCGTTCATGGACCGCGCTCTCACGCGGCGAAACGCCAGGGCCGCAATCCTCGATCGCCAAAGTCGTGTCCGCCCGCCAGATGCAGGATCTCGGCGCGTTCGCGATGGAGCTGATGGGTGACGCCGGCATCATGATGAGCGACGTTCCCGGCAGCGGCGCTTACCAGCTGCAATGGATGGGCGGCGCCGGCTTCCGCATCGCCGGTGGCACCGACGAG
>JAPXTA010000065.1:0-27440 GCA_033812735.1 Hyphomicrobiaceae bacterium
ATCCACACGGGGCTCATTCTCGCGATCAATCTCATATTGATGGTCCCGTTGGTGCGGATGTGGGGCATCCATGGTGCCGCCGTTTCGCTCTGCGTCGCGGAGACTGCGGGCGTTCTGGCCGGCTACCTCATCGCGCGCCGGGTATTCCCGCTGCCGGTCGGGATCCATAGGCTGCTCCGCGTTGCAGGCAGCGTCGTGATCATGGCAGCCGCCACTTGGCTTGTCAGCCGTACCGTCGTTGCGAGCGAGGGCGTACGATTGCTCGCTATCGTCGGCACCGGCGTCCTCAGTTACGTGGCGGCGGCCTACTGGCTCGACGTGGTCCGCATTCGCGCGCTCGTAGCGGACGTACTGCGAAAATCTCTATCGGTGGAGGTTCCTCGATGACTTCCTCGCCGACCATCCAACTTGCCGGAACCAGGACCACCGGCGTTCCGCACGTGGCCATCTGTATCGCGACGTATCGGCGACCCAATGGATTGGCGCGCCTTCTGGCCAGTCTCGGCAAGCTCCGCTTCGAAGCGGGATCGGAGCCGCAGATCAGTGTCGTGATTGTCGACAACGACGCGTCCGGCGAGCGGATCGCACCGGTGGTCGAGGCCGCCATCAACAAACTGGCTATGCCGGTCTTCCGACACGTCGAGCCGACACGCGGCCTCGCCGCTGTCCGCAATGCCTGTCTCGACCACGCGCCGGCCTCTAGCGATTTCATTGCCTTCGTCGACGACGACGAGTGGGTCGAACCGCAATGGCTTGCCGCCTTGCTCGACAAGCAGCGCGAGTCCAAAGCGCCACTCATCCAGGGTCCGGTCAAGCCCAGGTTTGTCAGCCAACCACCGGCATGGCTTGCGGCCACCGGCGTTTATGAGGTCGGCCCGTTCAAGGATGGAGAAGTTTTGAACTACGGCGCCACCGGAAACGTGCTCATCAGCCGCGAAGTACTTCGCGAGAGCGGTGCGCGGTTTCATGCGCGCTTCAATCTTTCCGGCGGCGAGGACGTCGACTTCTTCGGGCAATTGCAGCGCGCCGGGAACGCAATCGTCGCTGCGCCACGCGCGATCGCCTTCGAAGAAGTGCCGGCCGACCGGGTCAGCTTGCGTTGGGCATTGCGCCGTCGCTTCCGGACCGGGCACTCCTTGGGAATGATTGCGCGTCACCATGGCGGGACCGGCCACCGCCTTTACAAGGCCGTGGGCCGCCTCGGCTACGGAAGCCTCATGGCGCTCCTCGGGGCCGTCTCATCGCGGGAGCGATTTGCGCGAGGCACGCTCGATGTCGCTTGGGGGCTCGGAACGCTCGCTGCGTTCTCGCCATTGCGGATCGACCAGTACTCGAACCGTTAATTCACGAGCCGAAACGGGACGTCCGGTCACCGTCCGTGCGGCGCCCCGGCGCGGGCGCTGGATAGTTACACTTTTATGCAAACATGCTTCGAAACGCAGCCTGACCGCTGGCGATTTGCTTCATGTTTGAGGGGTATTCATGGCAGCGGTTGGAAGCGTTCTCGTTGTGCCATCAGAGCACGTAAGGACGCAGGTCATGGGTAACGGGAGCATCGTCAGTTAAATGTCCAACGACAAGCATAGTGCGTCGAGCAAGCCCACGAAGTTCGCAGGCGGCGGCGGCAACGACGTCATGACCGGCACGAGCGGCAACGACGTCATGTACGGCGCGCAGGGCACATTCAAAGCCGCCGACCTCAACAATTTCAAGATGACCGAGGCGACCACCGCCAAGATCACGTTCAATGGCGAGGGCGCAGACTTCCAGAACACCATCGGCATGTACAAGATTGCTGCCGACGGTACGATCTATGACGTGCAGATCCTGTTCGCCAACGCTTCGGGGGCCGGCTCCGGCGGCGATCTCGTCGCGGGCAAGAGCTCGGTTGATGTCCAGCTCGGTGCGGGCGAACAAGTCGGCTTCTTCGTCGTTCCGAATGCTTACGCAAAGGACGGCCAGGCCGCCCTGCTCTCCGATCCGGCTGCCCAGTGGAAGATGATCGACCGTGGCAGCGGCCTTCCGGGCAACATTCATTGGGGCGCGACGAGCCTCATCCATATCGGCTCGGACGGCCAAGAAACCGTGATCAGCTCCGAGTTCTGGATCGACATGTTCCATAGCGCGAGGGCTGGCAAAGACAGCTGGCTCACACCGGACCAGTCGGTGCACGTCGCCGGAACGGTCAATGCCAAGGCGGGCACGGTTCAGCTCAACTTCGAAGATTACTGGATGGGCGGCGACGGCAGCTTCACCGATGCAGTTCTGACCATGAATATCGGCAAGACCAACGCCGCTAATCTAGCCACGCTCGATACGCAGGTTGCCGGAGTCGACGACCGCGATCTGATGTCGGGTGGCGATGGCAACGACAAGATGTACGGTGTCACCGGCAACGACAGCATGGACGGCGGCGCTGGCAACGACACGATGCATGGCGGGTCGGGCAACGACATGATGTCTGGCGGTGATGGCAACGACGTAGTTCGCGGCGGGGCCGGCGACGACTATGTCATGGCCGATGCCGGCAACGACTTCATGGGCGGCGGCAAGGGCTTCGACACGGTTGATTTCTCGTGGAGCAAGAGCGCCGTCACCGTCGACCTCTCGTCTCACAAGACGACGGGCCTGGGCAACGACGCAGTTCACGGCTTCGAGCGCGTGATCGGCAGCGCCTTTGCCGACAAGCTTTACGGCAACGGCGATGCTGACGTACTGGTTGGCGGCACAGGCAACGATATGCTTCGCGGCCGCGGCGGTTCGGACGAACTGACCGGTGGCGAAGGCGCCGATACATTCGTGTGGGAAGCCAAGGACGTTGTCAGCGGCAAGAAGCACCTTGGCGTCGATCACGTCACCGACTTCGGCGCGGGCGATATCCTCGACCTGACGGCCGTGTTCAAGAACGTCAAAGGCAACCACGCCTCGTTGGTGTCGCTGACCGACAGCGCTGACGGCATGGTCCTCTCGGCAAAGATCAACGGAAGCTTCGTGGATGTCGTCGTTCTTGACGACGTACACACCGCATCACTCACGGACCTCATTGCATCCGGTCAGTTGTTCGTCTGACCGGCAAAGCGGCCTGTCTCGTTCAGAAGCCGGTTCGCGCCAAGCGGACCGGCTTCTTGATTCATTGCACTGCGGAACTGGTCACGGGTTTGTGAACAAGCGGCATGTGACTTGAGACAGCAGCGGCTTGCTCCGGCAAGTCGGTCTGATATCTGTTCGCGCGGAGGCATACATTGTTCCTCCGTCCCACCATTCTGCCTCGAACACGAGGCCTCAAGCGCCAGGATTCTCCATGTCGACCACTACGCGTCGTAACGTCGTGCTTTCTGCCGCCGCCGCAGGCGCAGCCTTCGGCCTCGATAAGCCGCTTGGGGGCTTTATCGGCACTGCCGAAGCCCAGAAGGCCAAAGCCAGCCTCACGGACAAGGGATTTGCGAAGTTCAAAGTCGGCGATGTCGAAGTCATTCAGGTATTCGACGGCAACTGGTCAAAGCCGCACGATGCGGGCTTCATCAAAAACGCATCGATCGACGACACCAAAGCGGCGTTGAAGAAGGCCGGGCTAACCGACGAACATGTGCCTGTCACCTTCACCGTCACGTTCGTGCGCTACAAGGGCAAGCTCGTCATGTTCGACAGCTCGACGGGCGGTCAGCTTGCACCGACGGCTGGACTGATGATGGCCAAGAATATGTACGCAGCGGGGATCGATCCGCAGAAGATCTCGACCATCATCGTCACGCACTTCCACGGCGACCATATCCTCGGCATGATCTCCAAGGAGACGAACTCGAAGGTGTTCCCGGACGCTGAGATCGTCGTGCCGGCTGCTGAAATGAAGCACTGGAACGATCCGGCTCTCGTCGGAAAGGTGCCAGATGCGCAGAAGGGCATGGTCAACAAGATCCAAGCGACGCTCGGCAAGTGGAAGAACGTTCGTCAGGTCGAGGACGGCAAAGAAGTGATGCCGGGTATCAAGGCCATCGCCACTTACGGTCACACGCCCGGCCACACGAGCTACCTCGTCGGAACCAGCAAGAGTCCATTGCTCGTCAGCGGCGACCTGACAAACATTCCGGCGATCAACCTCGCGAATCCGGGCTGGCACGTGGCGTTCGACATGGACGCGGCAATGGCCGAAGCCGGCCGCCGCAAGATGTTCGACCGCGCCATTTCCGAGAAGCTGACGGTGACCGGCTATCACTGGGGTCTGCCCGGCGCCGGAACCATCAAGAAGGATGGCAACGGCTACGCGTTCGTGCCGGTCAAGGCCTAAGGCACTGCCGCGAGCATGCCGGCTCGGTCAGAAAAACTGCGATTGCGAGGGACGCTGCACCCGAAAGGGGCAGCGTCTTTTCGTTGTTGTGCCATCATCATGGCGAAGGAGCCGGTCCTCGGCCGGGTCAAGACCAGGTTAGGACGCGAGATCGGTCCAGCCCACGCCACGCGATTCTATCGATCGACCGCTGCGGCGGTCGTCAGCCGCGTGTCTGCCGATCCGCGGTTCGACACACTGCTCGGCGTCTCGCCCGACCCGGCGCTCTGGTCGCGTTCACTACCGGGGCGCGGCGTCAGCAGGATCGCACAGGGCCGCGGCGATCTCGGCGCGCGGATGCTGAGGCTCATGCGGACGGCGCCCCGCGGCCCCGTGGTGGTCGCGGGCACGGACGTGCCTGGAATATGCGGCGAGGCCATTGCTTACGCTTTTCGTCTGCTCGGCAATCATGACGTCGTCATTGGACCGGCAGACGACGGCGGTTTCTGGCTCATCGGTCTCTCGAGGCGGCGGCCGTTGCCGCGCGACATCTTCAAGAAGGTGAGATGGTCGCATGCGCGTACGCTCGACGACGTGCTGGCCAATTGCGCCGGCTTGAGAGTCGCGTTCGCAGCGACCTTGGCCGATGTCGATACCTTTGCAGATCTCGCCTCGCACGGGGCGTCGATAGGCCGGCGCATACTGCCGGCCGGAAGCCGCGCTACCATTCGGCCGACACAGCGCCGCCGTTCTTGAATTCAGCGAGGCGGCGCCGGACGCCTGCGGTCGTGCCTTCGGGTAATTTGTCGAGATCGAAAAACGCGCGCTCTTTAACTTCCCAGCCGGGCTTCAAATCGATGGAGCCGGTGAAATCGCGCACGAGGAAGACGGCGATGTGGTCAGACGGGAAGTGCAGGAAGTTGGTGTAAAGGCCGAACAACTCAGGACGGCCAACAATCGACAAGCCAGCCTCCTCCAAAAGTTCACGGCGCACGGCCTGTTCAGTGCCCTCGTTCTTTTCAACGCCACCACCGGGGAAGTGCCATCCCGCCTGATAGCCGTGCCTGATCAGAAGCACGCGCGTCCCGTGCTCGATCACCATGGCCTGGGCGCCGAGCGTCACCGCACGTTGCAGCCGCCAGATGGCCTGCGCGCCTTTTTTGATGAGCTTGTTGCGAAGCGGCATAGGTGGACAGAACCTTTGGTTAATCCGCGCGTCAAGGCCCTGGCTAACCTGTTCGCCTCATGATGTCAGCGCTTTGCCCGCAACCGGCTTACTGAGCTTGCGAGGGTACTACGGGCAAAAAAGAACTGCTTCGATTCGTTTTGAAACGATCCATTTACTCATATCAGGCAGTCTCACATCGTCTTGCGAGAGTAAGCGAGTGTCCTGATCCGGTGCGTTATCCGTTTGGGGTGCCGAACTCGCAGTAAACGAGTTCCTAGTTCCTGTAGCGTCAGTCCGAGTTCCCCATGGCAAAGCGCGTATTGATCGTCGATGACGATCCAGCCCAGCGTCGCATTCTGGAAGAGAGCATCCGCCGTCTCGGCTACGAGACCAAAACCGCACAAGGCGGTGAGCAAGCGATGCAGATTCTTGAAGGAAGCGAACGCTCCTCCATCTCTCTCGTCCTCCTCGACCTAGTCATGCCAGGCGTCGATGGCATGCAAGTTTTGGCACGTGTCGGCGAAAAAGCCGGCACGCCACCCATCATCGTGCAGACCGCTCACGGCTCGATCGATACGGCCATCAACGCTATGCGTGCCGGCGCCGTCGACTTCGTCGTGAAACCTGCCTCGGTCGAACGTCTCGACGTTTCGATCAAGAGCGCGCTCAAGATCGAAGCCCTTCAGGGCGAAATCACGCGCCTCAAGAAAAGAAACGAAGGCACTCTGACCTTCTCCGACCTCGTTCTGCGCGGCCAAGCGATGCAGCGTGTCATCGCGCTCGGCAAACGCGCGGCAGCGTCGAACATTCCCGTTCTCATCGAAGGTGAGAGTGGCGTCGGCAAAGAACTCATCGCCCGCGCCGTGCAAGGCGAGAGCGAACGCCAGCAGAAGCCGTTCGTCACCGTCAATTGCGGCGCCATCCCGGAAAATCTCGTCGAGAGCACGTTGTTCGGCCACGAAAAGGGGTCGTTCACCGGCGCCGTCGACAAACGCATCGGCAAGTTCCAGGAAGCCGACGGCGGCACACTTTTCCTCGACGAGGTCGGCGAATTGCCGCTCGACGCACAGGTCAAACTGCTGCGTGCGCTGCAGGAAGGCGAGATCGATCCGGTCGGCTCGAAGCGGCCGGTCAAGGTCAACTTCCGCCTCATCTCTGCGACGAACCGCGACATGATCCAGCTCGTCAAGGAAGGCAAGTTCCGCGAGGACCTGTACTACCGGCTCAACGTGTTCCCGATCTGGGTCCCGCCGCTCCGCGAGCGGATCGATGATGTGCCAGAACTCGCCCGCCACTTCCTGGCGCGGTTCGCAGCCGAAGAAGGCAAGCGCGTTTCGGGACTGACACAATCGGCGATGGATTTGCTGGTCGCCTATTCATGGCCCGGCAACGTTCGCCAACTTGAAAACGCGGTGTTCCGTGCTGTGGTCCTTGCCGACGGTCCTGAAGTGGGCGTTGACGAGTTCCCGCAGATCGCGGCGCACGTCGACGGCTTCAAGGCCTCGATTCCGCCCGCTCCGGCCAACGTCCTGAAGGCGCCGGTGCTCAGCGGACCTGCGATGCTTGGCGCGGAACGGATCGTCCCTCAGACGGTACACGTCGGCGGCAATGGTAGCGGCCGCAATTCGCTCGGCATCCCGGCCGTCGACGAGAGCGGCGAGATCCGGTCACTCGAAGCCATGGAGGCCGACATGATCCGTTTGGCCCTCGGGCGTTACCGCGGACATATGACGGAAGTCGCCAAGCGGCTCAATATCGGCCGGTCGACCCTCTACCGGAAGATGAAGGACTACGGCCTCGAAGAACAGGCAGAGGCGGTTTAAGAACAATATCAGCGCCTTACGCGTTGTGTTTGGCACTATGCGGCCTGCCTGCATGGTGCCATTTTTTTCTCCGAGGACTATCGGTCACACGGTGGTGGTGCAACCGGATTCTCGCGAGAATTTCAATTGCGGCCGTACTGGTCATTACGGCTCACGTAACGTACTTTCGCGCGCATTCGGATGGAGGCAGTTCATGCGTTCGAGGCAGGTTTCAGTCGTGGCGTTGGTCGCTGTGGCTGGTTTTCTTTCAGCATCAATTGGCGCGACCGCGAGCGATACGCCCGTGGCGGCGGTCGAGGTGCCGTCGTCTGGCATCGCGAACTTTCCGCCCGAGTTGCCGAAGTTCCTGTCCCCTGCCGAGGCTGCCGCAGTGACTGCGAATGCCGCCGGGGAAGCGAAGCCCGCTGAAAAGGCAAAGTCGGAAACGGCTTCGCCTGTGCTACCTGCGCCGAGCGCGGAGCCTCCCAAGCCAGTTGTCGCGACGCCCGCACCGATCGAACCGGCAAAATCCGAGCCGCAAAAGGCCGAAGCTGCGCCTGCGGCGAAACCCGCCTTCGCATTGGCGACCGAGATTGCCGAGCGGATCAAGCGTGAGCGGAGCGCGTCGGCTGGAGACCGCGAAGATCGGGATGCCGCCATAAAAGTCTACGCCACCAGAAATGGCGAACCAATCTGGGTCGACGACAAAGGGCTTACCGCCAAAGCTTTGGCGGTCATGAACGAAATCGGTGCGGCCGACGCGTATGGCCTGGATGCCGCGCAGTTCAAGCTGCCTACGCTCGCACCGAACGCGGGCGGCGGCCGCGACGATCTCGCCGATGCCGACGTAACGCTCACGCTTGCCGCGCTGAAGTATGCGCGGCATGCCCGCGGCGGGCGCCTCGACCCGCTTGCGCTTTCCAAGAATTTCGACCGGTCGCCGCAAATTTTCGCACCCGATAGCGTCCTCGCCGAACTTGCATCCGCCGACAAGCCGTCGGCGTACTTGCGCGAACTTAACCCGCGTCATCCGCAGTTCGAGCGTCTTCGTCTCAAGTATTTGGCCGTGAAGTCGGGCCAACATGTCATCGAGCCGCCACCGGCACCGGCCGCTCAGCCAGCTGCGCAATCCGGCAAGACAGCGAAGAAGCAAGGCTCGGTTCCGCAACCGCAAGCCCTGTCTCGCGACAAGCTCGAGCGGAAGCTGCTTGCGAATATGGAGATGTGGCGGTGGATGCCCGATAGCCTCGGCGATTATTACATCCACAACAATATTCCCGAGTACATGACTCGCATGTACCGGGGCGGGAAGTTGGTTCACGCCGAGCGCATCGTGGTCGGCAAGCCGGAGAACCAGACGCCGATCTTCTCGGATGCGATGGAACTCGTTGTGTTCAAGCCGTTCTGGAACGTGCCGGAGAGCATCAAGTGGAAGGAGCTGCAGCCGCAGCTCAGCCGCAATCCGGACGCCCTCAACCGCGCTGGTTTGCGCGCGTCCTACAACGGCAAGCCGGTCGATCCGGCGACCGTCGATTGGTCGACTGCGGACATGCGGGCACTGCACATCTTCCAGCCGCCGGGCACGGCAAATGCGCTCGGGCAAGTGAAGTTTCTGTTCCCGAACAAGCATGACGTCTACATGCACGATACGCCGACCAAGCACCTCTTCAACAATGCGTCCCGCGCTTACAGCCATGGCTGCATGCGCGTGCGTGATCCGCTGCGGTTCGCGGAGCTCCTGCTCTCGAACGACAAGGGCTGGGACATGGATCGGGTTCGCCAGCTCGCCAACGCGGGGCCGGAAAACAACGAGATCCGGTTGACCAAGAAAGTCCCCGTGCACGTCACCTACTTCACCGCGTGGGTGGATGACGACGGATCACTCAAGACTTTCAACGACATCTACAATCACGAGAGCAAGATTCAGCTTGGCCTCGAGGGTAAAGCACACCTCATCGCACAGCCGCGCCAGGAGAAATTCCAGGCGCCTGCGAGGGGTCAGGTTCGCTTCGTCGAAAAGGGCTGGGGCGGTGGTGGGGGTGGAAGCTCGACGCCATTCGAGAAATGGGTGAAGGACGTTTTCAACTTCTGACGGACTGGCAAATCAGCTTCGTGATGTTTGCAGGGGATCGGCGCGCGAGTGCCGGTCCCCTGTGCTTTTCCGTCGCTTGCCGGTGAAAGCGGCTTGCCCTATGGCGACATAATACGCTGTGTACGGGAAGACGCGATCATGGCCGAGCGCCTAAAGAAGCCGACGAAGGTTGCAGTCCGTAAGGCCGTGCATACTGCGAAGTTCTCACTCGTCCAGGTCGGCGAAGTGCTGAAGCTGGCCATTCCAGCCGCGCTCGTGGCCGCGATGGCTTTGCTGTTTGCCTTCCAGTTCATCGACCCGCCGCCGCCCAAGCAGATCACGATCGCGACCGGTGGCCAAACTGGAGCGTATTTCCAGTTCGGCGGCCGCTACGCCGAGCAGCTAAAAAAGTCCGGGATAAGAGTCACGGTCAAGTCTACCGGCGGGTCGATCGAGAACCTTCAACTCCTCAAAGACAAATCCGCCGGCGTTGACGCAGCCTTCGTTCAGGGCGGGTTGATCGCTTCGGGGGCGCAGGCGGACGGCGACCTGCAGTCCATCGGCCGGCTTTTCTATGAGCCGCTTTGGCTCTTCTACCGGTCACCGCAAACCATCGAGCGGCTTTCGGACCTACCCGGCAAGATCGCCGTCGCGCCTGAGGGTAGCGGCACAAGGCCCCTCGCTTTGCAGATCCTTGCTGCGAACAAGGTGGAGTTCGACCAAGCCCGGCATCTTCCGATCACCGGGGGCGACGCTGCACAGGCGCTCGAGAAGGGCGAAATCGACGCCGCATTCTATGTGGCTGCCCCCGAAGCCCCGATCATCAAACGTCTGATCGCCAACCGCGATTTGAAGCTGATGAACTTCTCGCAAGCCGAGGCGTATGGAAAGATCTACCCCTATCTCGCCAAGGTGACGCTGCCGCGCGGGGTCTTCGATCTGGTTGGCGACGTTCCAGACCGAGATGTCCATCTGCTGGCCCCATCAACCGCACTGGTGGTTCGTAGCGATCTTCACCCCGCCATCGTAACGCTTCTCGCCGAGGCAGCCGTAGAGTTGCACCGACGCCCCGGGATTTTCCACTCGGCTGGCCAGTTCCCGACCGTTTTGGATCCCGAGCTGGAGATGTCGAGCGATGCCGAGCGGCAATATAAGAACGGCACGCCATTCCTGCGGCGGTATTTGCCGTTCAATTGGGCCGTATTCATCGAGCGGATGGCTATCCTCGCCATTCCGATCCTGACGGTGCTCGTGCCGCTCGGGAAGGCCATCCCGGCAATTTATCAGTGGCAGATACGCCGGCGATTGCTGCGGCACTATGGTCGCCTGAAGGAGATCGAGACGCTTGCGAGGGGGATCCGGTCGGAAGGCGAACGAGCGCTGCTACTCGGCGAAATCGACCATATCGAGATGGCGCTCACGGCCATTCCCGTTCCGCTCGGCTTTGCAGAACAATTCTACAACCTGCGCAGCCACATCCATTTCGTGCGGGAACGGTTCTCGTCCATCCCGGCCAACGCGGCCTAGCCGGGGCGGCACCAACCGGTCTTCATCCATTTGGCGCGTTTACCCTCGCCTCGGGTCGGTCTAGAAGACGCGCTGCTCCTGTGTTTGCTGACGCAACCGCATGGGCCTGCCGACCACCCCAGGGAACACTGCCGTCATGTTCAAAAAGATCCTGATCGCCAACCGTGGCGAGATCGCGTGCCGCGTCATCAAGACGGCGCGCCGGATGGGAATCAAGACGGTGGCCGTTTACTCCGACGCCGACCGCGATGCGCTGCACGTCGAGATGGCGGACGAAGCGGTCCACATTGGTGCTGCGGCGGCGGCCGAGTCCTACCTCGTCATCGACAAGATCGTCGATGCTTGCAAGAAGACCGGCGCCGAAGCGGTTCATCCTGGCTATGGCTTCTTGTCCGAGCGCGAGGCCTTCCCCGTCGCGCTTGCGAAGGCCGGCATCGTTTTCATCGGTCCCAACCCCAAGGCGATCGCGGCCATGGGCGACAAGATCGAAAGCAAGAAAGCCGCGTCGAAGGCCAAGGTCTCAACCGTCCCCGGCCATCTCGGCGAAATCGCCGACGCCAAGGAAGCCGTCAAGATTGCCGAAGAGATCGGCTATCCTGTGATGATCAAAGCGTCTGCCGGCGGCGGCGGCAAAGGCATGCGCATCGCCTATAGCCGCAAAGAGTGCGAAGAGGGTTTTGGGCTTGCCCGCTCGGAAGCCAAGGCAAGCTTTGGCGACGATCGAATCTTCATCGAAAAGTTTATCGAGAACCCGCGCCACATCGAGATCCAGGTGCTCGGCGACAAGCACGGCAACGTCGTCTATCTCGGCGAGCGCGAGTGCTCGATCCAGCGGCGCAATCAGAAGGTCATCGAAGAAGCGCCATCGCCGCTGCTCGACGAAGCGACGCGCAAGAAGATGGGCGAACAGGCCGTCTCCCTTGCCAAAGCGGTCGGATACGACAGTGCCGGCACCGTCGAGTTCGTCGCCGGCCAGGATCGCTCGTTCTTCTTCCTAGAGATGAACACGCGCCTTCAGGTCGAGCATCCCGTGACCGAGATGATCACCGGCATCGATCTCGTCGAACAAATGATCCGGGTCGCGGCGGGCGAGCCGCTCAAGTTCAAGCAAGCCGACGTGAAGCTCAACGGCTGGGCGGTCGAGAGCCGCATTTACGCCGAGGATCCGTACCGCAATTTCCTGCCGTCGATCGGGCGTCTCAGCAAATATCGCCCGCCTGCCGAGGGGCCGCTCGGTACCGGCACCGTTCGCAACGACACCGGCGTGTTCGAGGGCGGCGAAATCTCGATGTTTTATGATCCGATGATCGCCAAGCTCGTCACGCACGCGCCGACGCGCACAGAGGCGATCGATTTGCAGGCTGAGGCGCTCGATGCCTTCTATGTCGAGGGCATTCAACACAACATCCCGTTCCTTACCGCCCTGATGCAGCATCCGCGCTGGCGTTCGGGCAAGATTTCGACGGGGTTCATCAAAGAAGAATATCCAAACGGGTTCTCCGCGCGAACCGCAGAGGGACGTGATCTCGAGGTGCTGGCAGCGGTTGCCGCAGCGATCGACCATCTCGGCAATGTGCGGCGCCGCCAGATCTCTCAGCAGATGGCCGGACCGTCGGTGCGATTCACGGAGCATCGTGTCGTATCGGTCGCTGGGGCTTACCTTCCGGTCAGTGTCGAAGGCGGCGCCGGCACGCCGACGAAGGTGACGTTGCTCAATAGCGAAGGACGCGGCAAACGCTCCATGACTTTGGTGTCCGCGTGGTGGCCGGGTGAGCCGGTTTGGCGCGGGACGGTCGACGGCACGACGGTGGCTGTGCAGGTCAAGCCGATCTTGAACGGCGCGGAACTCGCGTATCGCGGTGTTTCGGCCGCGACCTTCGTCTACACCGCTCGAGAAGCGGAACTGGCGGCACTCATGCCGGAGAAAAAGGCCGCGGATATGAGCAAGTTCCTGCTCTGCCCCATGCCCGGTCTCGTCAAAGCAATCCATGTCGCGGATGGCGCCGAGGTGAAGGCTGGCGATGCCCTCGCGGTGGTCGAAGCGATGAAAATGGAGAACATTCTCCGCGCCGAGCGCGATGGCCGAGTCAAGGCGGTCAAAGCCAAAGCCGGCGAAAGCCTCGCGGTCGACGCGGTCATCATCGAGTTCGCCTAACAGCGGCGAGTGTTGCAGCTTTCGTCCAGTAGTGCTGCGCTCTGGCCACAGCCTCATTCCGGGCGTGCGCTGCTCGTGATTTGTGATAGTAAAATCGCTCCGGTTCGAGGCGGCGTGCAGCCTGGGCCTATTATACTTTCATGATCGCGGCGAGCAGAGGCTGCATGACGCTTTTCCATGCCCCAAGTCGATGGTCGGCCGCAGCGTCGGCATTCGCCTTATCAGTTTTGGCGCTTGGCGGGGGCACGGCGTCGGCGGGCCCGGTCATTCTCTTCGACGTGGCCGATGGGCGCGTTCTCTATGCCGAGGACCAGGATCATGTGTGGCACCCGGCCTCGCTGACCAAAATCATGACCGCCTACCTCACGTTCGAGGCGATCAAGGCAGGGAAACTTTCGAAAGACACGAAGCTGGTTGTCTCCGAACTGGCGAATAGCCAAGCGCCGAGCAAGATCGGGCTGCCGGTCGGCGGGACGATGACGGTCGAGCTTGCCATACAGGCGCTCATCATCAAGTCGGCAAACGATGTGGCGGTCATGCTCGCGGAGGGCATATCGGGGTCGGTCGAAGCGTTCGCCGAGGACATGAACCGGGCGGCCAAACGGCTCGGAATGAGTAAGTCGCATTTCGTCAATCCGAACGGCCTGCCGGCCGTGGAACAGGTCACCACCGCGCGGGATCTCGCCAAACTGTCGCGGGCCATTATGCGCGAATATCCGGAATACGCGGCGCTGTGGGCGCAATCCGATATGCGGATCGGCCGTATTCGGCTCCGTTCACACAACGGATTGCTGAAGACCTACGAGGGGGCCGACGGACTGAAGACCGGTTTCACTTGCGATTCCGGTTACAACGTCGTCGCCACGGCGACGCGCGAGGGGCGTAAGGTTGCAGCGGTCGTGCTCGGCGAGGCTAGCGGCCGCGACCGCAACCTACGCGCGGCTGGATTGCTCGAGCATGCCTTCGAGACGAGCGGCTGGCGGGCCGCACTACAGCAGACGGCAACGATCGACACGATGCCTGCCGCCAAGGATGCGACTGCATCGCCGACGTCGGTGCGTGCGACTGTCATGACATGGGATTGCGGCAATCGCCGCCGGCGGGCCAATCCGGCCGTTGCGAAGGTCAAGCAACCGAGGAAGCAGGTTTCGACTGTTATGACTGGCGCAACCGCGGGAGCCCCAGGGGCGGCACCTGCAGCCGGGTCAGCACCTGCGACGACGCAGCCGGGCGTGCCGGCGCCCGCTGCCCAGCCAAAAGCCAAAAAGCCGCCTGCTGCTGCCCAGAAGCAAGCACAGCCGGCGCCTGCTACGAAGACCGAGTAAGGGTTTTCGCGCGAGAGCGTGACCAAGGCACCGCTGCCATGACACCAACGTCCATCGCGCAAATTACCGACATCCATCTCGGGCCGATCGTCGGGCTGACGCCGCGCTACTGGAATGTCAAACGCGCCACGGGGTATGCGAACTGGACGAAGAACCGGCGGCACGCCTATTCCCGCCGGCTTCTTTCGACCCTGATCGAGGACATCAAGCGCCAGCACGTCGATCACATCGCGGTGACGGGCGATCTCGTGAATCTCGGCCTGCCGATGGAAATCGACGAGGCCGCGCGGTGGCTCGAAAGTGTTGGGACGCCCGAGCGGGTCAGTGTCATCCCAGGCAATCACGATATTTATTCAAAGCGCGGCGCCGCTGCGGCACTGGCGGCATGGGGCGCGTACATGGGAGCGCGGCAAGCCGACGATCCGGTGGTGTTTCCTTACGTCAAATTCGCAGGCCCGGTCGCGCTGATTGGCCTCAACTCCGCGATCCCAACAGCGCCTCTCGTTGCGCATGGGCGGCTTGGAAAGGATCAGCTCGACAAGCTCGCGGGGCTACTCGACCGTCTGAGACATGACGGCTTCTTCAGGCTCATCATGATCCATCATCCGCCGCTGCCTGGGCAGGCACCACGGCTGCGTGGCCTCACCGACGCGGATCTGCTGTCGCAGGTGCTAAGACAGCACGGCGTCGAACTCGTCATCCACGGTCACAATCATGTCGAGTCGTATTGCGTGCTGTTGACGCGCACGGGGTCGGCCCACGTGGTCGGTGCGCCATCTTCATCGCTTGGCGTGGCGATCGGACACGAACCGTTGGCGCGGTACAATCTCTATCGCGTCGGACAGGCGAATGGCCGCTGGCAGCTTTCGATCGAAACCCGCGGGTTCGAGACGCCCGACGGTCCTGTTATTGAGCTGCGCCGGCACGGGTATGATTTTAACGATATGGAACTTTCGCGCCCGGCGGGAGTCTAACTCCCGCTTGTGCGGCTGAGGCGAGGCGGCTAAGCTATTCATTACATTGGGGATCGCCTGAGTTCGGGGGAGTTGCACGGAAGTCCGTGCGTTCCATGTCGGTAGCGTCCCATGTCCGTGCGTTCACAAAGCCGCTCCGTCGCTGCCAAGCCGGCACCACCGCCGGATGCCGGGCGTTTGCGAAAGAACCGCGATCCGGCGCGGAGCCAGAGCGGGGCATCGTTCTGCTATTGGCCCGGACGCTCAGGGCGGCTCTATCGACTGAGTGTGTTCAACTTGATCGACTGTCCGCCAACTTGCCAGGCGGCATACGTTCTCGTCAGACTCAAAGGGAGTAAGCGCGAGGCGCTGCATATCGGGGCGGCCGCAAGCCGCGCGAGCACGCTCAACTTGGCGCATATCAGACGGCGTGGCGCGCAGCTTGGCGCGCATGAAGTGCATCTTTTTGCGGTCAGCGGTACGACCGCAGATCTGAGACGTGCCGTCCGAGATTTGCGTGCATCAGCGCGGTAGGTTGGCGGCTACGACAGCGCGGACTTGCACGAGCGCTTCGACTTCCGCTTCGCTGTAGCCGTGCTCGAGCAGCACTTCACGCGTGTGCTCTCCGAACACCGGCGCCGCATGGTTGACGCCGCCGGGCGTCGATGAAAACTTCACAGGGAGCCCAATCGTCTGCATTCTGCCGGCAACGGGATGCTCGACCGATGGCACCATCTCCCTGGCCACCGTCTGCGGGTGGGCGTGCATGTCGATCACGTCGAGCACCGGCCCGGCTGGAACACCCGCCTCGTCCATGCGCTTCAGCGCTTCAGCAAGCGTCATCCGCGCGAACAGCGGGTTGAGGGTTTCGATCAGGATCTCGCGATTGTTCATGCGCGAACGACCGTCACAGAAGCGCGGGTCGTTGACCAGATGTCCGGCATCCAGCGCATTCAGCATGCGCTTCCAATTGGCGTCATTGGCGGCGCCGATGTTGATCCAGCCGTCGGTGGTCGGAAACGCTTGATAGGGCGCATTGAGTGGATGCGCGGAGCCCATCGGACCTGGCGCGATGCCGGTCGCGAAGGCGATGGCCGATTGCCAGTAGGTATGGGTGATGCCCGCTTCGAACAGCGAGGTGTCGACCAGCTGGCCCTCGCCGGTGCGCTGCTTGTGGGCGTAGGCGGCAAGCGTCCCCATGGCGAGCAGTATCCCTGCGGTGATGTCGCAGACCGGCGGGCCGACTTTGACGGGCGGGCGCCCTGGGGCCTCACCCGTCACCGACATGATCCCACTCATGCCTTGCGCGACAAGATCGAAGCCACCTGCGCCCGCGAGCGGGCCGGTGCGGCCGAAACCAGAAATCGCCGCATAGATCAGTCCTGGATTGATCTTCTTGAGGTCGTCGTAGCCGAGGCCAAGCGACGGAAGCGTATCGGCGCGGTAGTTCTCAATCAGAACGTCCGCGTCCTTGACGAGGCGCCGCAGCACCGCCTTCCCGGACTCGTTCTTCAGATCGACGACGATCCCGCGCTTGTTGCGGTTCATAATCATGAAGGCCGCGCTTTCGCCATTGATGTCCGGCGGCAGCTGGCGGCGTGTATCGTCACCACCGTTGATCTTCTCGACCTTGATGACGTCGGCGCCCATGTCGGCAAGCATCAGGCCGCACACAGGCCCCGCCATGACGTGCGCCAATTCAACGACTTTCATGCCGGCCAGCGGTCCACGGCGTGTCATGCGCATCATGTCGTGCTTCCTCGGGCGGGCGTCACCACGTCAGCTCAACGCCGGGGGCAAATGGCGCAAAGTATCGATCGATCAAGCCGGGGGTGACAGCATCGATCGTCGGTGGGTTCCAGCGCGGCTGCTTGTCCTTGTCGACGAGCAGGGCCCGTACGCCCTCGACAAATTCTCCATCCTCATAGAGGCGATTGACGAGGCGGTACTCGACTGTGAGCGCTTCCTCGATCGTCTTGTATTTCTTCGCGCGACCGATCGCCTCGAGCGACAGTGCCAATGCCTTCGGCGACCGCGCCAGGAAATCCACATGGGCTTGGCGCGCGAGTTCGTCGGTTGTCGACAACAGGTTCGCGTCGATGGTCTTCAAATCCGAGCCTTGGAATAGCCGATCGATCAACTCACGCTTTGCGACGAGGGGCGAGTCCGGCACCGGTTCGGCAAATTGCTCGACGATCTCGTCTGCAGGATCGCCGCCTTCGCGGACGAGAGCTTCCACCAATGCAGCCGTCTTGGCACGTGATACAAAGGTGTCTGCAAAGCCCGCCTGAATCGCATCCGAGCCGTTCATGCGCGCACCGCACAGGCCGAGGTAAAGACCGAGGCGCCCTTGTGCGCGTGCCAGAATGAAGGTTCCGCCGACATCGGGAATGAGGCCAATCGTGGTTTCCGGCATTGCCAGCATCGACGTTTCGGAGACGATGCGGTGGCGCGCGTGTGCTGAAATGCCGATGCCTCCGCCCATGACAATTCCCGACATCAAAGCGATGTATGGCTTTTGATAGTTGGCTATCATGGCGTCGAGAACGTATTCATCGCGCCAGAATGCGAGCGCCTCGGCCGTGCCTTCCTTGCGGATGTCATACAGCCAACGTACGTCACCACCGGCGCAGAGTGCCTTTTCGCCAGTGCCATCCAGAATGACCAGTTCGACCGACGGATCGTCGCGCCAGGCAAGCAGGGCGGCCCTGATCGATTTGACCATCCCGTACGTTAAGGCATTGAGCGCCGCGGGGCGGTTGAGCGTCAGGCGGCCTGCCCTGCCCTCGCGACGGATGATGACCTCGTCGGGCGTTGCCGCTACAGCAGGATTGGACATCGAATCGGCTACCTTTCAATACGCCGGTCCGCAACTTCCGGCATCTTCCCGCATAACTGAATGGAACGGGTCGAGACAAGCTGCTTGAGGGGCGCTAGAGGCAAGGCAAGGATGATTCAATGTCACTCTGGCGCAAATTCAACGAATTGACCGGGCAGATCAGTCAGCGGGCCGGCGACCTCTTCGGCGCCGGCCGGGAAGAGCTGCCCGCGTCGCTTGGTGGCCCGCAGGTCGCCGGCAACAACGTTCTATTTACGATGGCCGTGGTCGCGCTCGGCGCCAAAATGGCAAAGGCAGACGGCGTGGTCGTCGAGATCGAGGTCGATGCCTTCAATCGTGCATTCCACGTCGATGCCAAGGAAGCGCGGAATGTCGAGCGGCTGTTCAATCTGGCGAAGCAGGACATTGCCGGGTTCGAGACCTATGCCGACAAGATCAAGAACCTGCTCGGCAATGATCATCAGCAGCTTCAAGACGTGCTCGAGAGTTTGTTCCACATCGCAACGGCCGACCGCGCGATGCATCCGGGTGAGGATCGCTTTCTGGCCATCGTTGGCGAGCGCTTCGGATTTTCGCCAAGCGAGTATCGGCATATTCGCGCGCAATTCGTCGTCGATCACACGAGCCCTTACGACGTGCTCGGGTTGACGCCATCGTCGAGCGATGCGGAGATCAAGCAACGCCATCGCGACCTCGTCAAAGAAACACATCCGGACCGTTTGATCGCGCGCGGCGCACATGCAGAGCTGATCGATGTGGCAACGCGGAAGATGCAGGCGATCAATGCCGCGTATGCCGCGATTGCCCGGGAGAGGACGCTTTGACGACTTTCGCGCCCGACAGCGTGTTCGTCGACGAGGTCGTGGCGGCTGTCAATGTCGAGCCCCGGCGCGGAGTCGTCACGCCGACGATGCTCGTGATGCATTACACCGGCATGGTTGACGCGGCGAAGGCGATCCGGTGGCTTGGCATCAGCGAGAGCAGAGTTTCGTGCCACTATGTGATCGACGAAAACGGGCGGATCACGCAAATGGTGCCCGAAGCCCTGCGTGCGTGGCACGCCGGAGTTTCCTGCTGGGCCGGCGAAACCGATCTCAACTCGGCGTCCGTCGGCATCGAGATCCACAATCCGGGGCACGAACTCGGCTATTGGGATTTCTCGGATGCGCAGATGCAGGCGGTCGAGAGGCTGTCGCGTGACATCATCGAACGTAACGGAATGGGTGCACGGCGCGTCCTTGCGCACTCTGACATTGCGCCGCAGCGTAAGATCGATCCAGGCGAAAAGTTCCCCTGGGACCGGCTGCATCGTGCTGGCGTCGGCCATTGGGTCCCGCCGTCCAGCCCATGTGCCGGGGCGCCGGTTCTCGCGATCGGAGACGTGTCTGCCAGCGTTGGCGCTGTTCAGCGGCTGCTTGCGGAATATGGTTACGATGTGCCGCTGACTGGGACCTTTGACGAGGCCACCGAAAAGGTCGTTCGCGCCTTCCAGCGGCACTTCCGTCCGGCGCTGTGTGATGGCCGGGTCGACCTGTCGACCCTATCTACGCTCGAACGGCTCATCGGGACGCCGGCTTTCGTCGCTTAAATCCACCTGCAATGCCGTTTGCCGCATCTGGCATTGGCCGCGATAAACGCCAAATCTCTTCGCGAATTCAACATGCCGGATCATTCTCCGCGGGAATTGCGGTCGGCGCTTGCAATGCCGGGGAGTTTTGTGCATAAGACGCCGACCGCGATGGCCTAGCCACCGCGTGTACCCCATGGATGCGGGTGTAGCTCAGGGGTAGAGCACGACCTTGCCAAGGTCGGGGTCGAGGGTTCGAATCCCTTCGCCCGCTCCAATTTTTCATTCGTGCAGGCGCTAAACAGCTACCGCTCGTTCGCGGTAGGCGGTGCGAGTTGCGCCGTAGCTTCTTCTCCGCCCGGAAGTCCGAACAGACAATCACACAAGCACAGTTCAATCGTGCAAGGCCTTGCGGCTTGGACGATGTGTGCTGGCTTGCAAGTTCGATGGATCTGGTGCCGCAAGAGGGATTCGAACCCCCGACCCCATCATTACGAAATATTTTCGCTGATTCGTCAGTATTCGCCTCTATTGCTAAGTACGTTGAATCATAATAGACATTTCCGTCAGTGTGCGCCACAAAAACGCGCTGTTGTTCAGCAAAATGTTCGCTAGAAGTTAGCTTTGCGACCCCATAATTGTGCGCATAAGTTTTCCTCGGACTATTGAAATGACTGAGAATTCTCGCCAACGGATCACAAAAGCGGTCGTAGACCGCCTTCAACTTGATCATACAATTCGGGACACCGAATTGAGAGGGTTCGGCGTGCGCCGGCAGCAGGGTCAGGCCAGTTACTTCCTTCAGAAGCGGGTCAAAGGGCGCGTGCGATGGATCACCATCGGCATCCACGGATCGCCATGGACGCCCGAGAGTGCTCGCAAGGAAGCGCATCGGTTGCTCGGCCGGGTGGCCGACGGCCAAGATCCTCAAACCGAGCGGCAGCAGGACCGCGCCAAGCCGACCGTGCGGGAGGCGACCGAAAAGTTCTTGGCCAATCATGGGCCGAAGGTGAAGCCCCTGACGCGCGAGCACTACACGCGCATGCTGAGAGGCCACGTGCTGCCCAGGTTTGGGACCCGCAAGATCGAGGAGATCGTTCGGTCTGACGTGTCTCAGCTACATGCTGCCATGGTCGACAGCCCTTCGGCCGCCAATGTGACGCTTGCCGTACTTTCCAAATTTATGACCTGGGCGGAAATGCACGGCCTCCGGCCCGAACACAGCAATCCATGTCGCGGCATCAAGAAGTATCGCGAGAAGAAGCGCGAGCGCTTCCTGAGCCGAGAGGAGTTTGCAAAACTGGGTGAAGTCCTCGACAGGGCCGAAGCTGATCAGCTCGCAGGGCTGTTCTCGGTGGCGGCCATTCGCTTGCTCACCCTGACCGGCGCCCGGCTCAATGAGATCCTGACGCTCAAGTGGAGCTACGTCGACTTGGAGCGTGGTGCGCTGCGGCTGCCAGACTCCAAGACAGGTCAAAAATCGATCCGCCTGAGCGCTCAGGCGGTGCTCATCCTGACCAACCTTCCGCGCTTGAACGAGAACGCCTACGTTCTGCCCGGGCACATTACGGGACAGCCGATCGTCAATTTGCAGAAGGCGTGGCGCCGCATTCGTGGCGCGGCCGGATTGCACGACGTTCGCATCCACGACTTGCGGCATTCATTTGCAAGTGTCGCGGCGGCGTCTGGCGCGTCGCTGCCGATGATTGGCGCGTTGCTCGGTCATTCCCAACCGCAGACGACAGCGCGTTACGCCCACCTCGCCAACGATCCCTTGAACCAACTCAATCAGGATATCGGCGACGTCATTGCCGCCTCCATGGCCACGAAGAGTCGGGTGCGCGAAAAGATCTGACTGCTGGGGGCGCGCTTCTCCGAATCCAGATGCCCAACTTGTAAGCAACAAAACATGCGCGCATGCGGACGTGTCGTTCCCTTCCGGTTGACGATGTGAGACGCTGTGGGCGTGAAGATCATTGCGCTCATTTCGCAGAAGGGTGGTTCCGGCAAGACAACGATTAGCCTGAACCTTGCCATTGCCGCTACGCTCAAAGGCTTAAGCACCGTCGTCATAGATCTCGATCCCCAGCAAAGCGCTGCGCGATGGGCGCGGCTGCGCAAAGCTGATGCCCCGCTGATCATGTCGGGGCACGGACCGAACCTCTCCGACCTGATTGCCCGGGCCAAAGACGGCGGCGCTGATCTCGTCGTCATCGACACGGCGCCCAAATCCGAGAATGCGGCGCTTGCAGCCGCGCGCTTGGCTGACTTGGTGTTGATCCCCTGCCAACCCTCCAGCCTCGATCTCGATGCCATCGCCGATACGGTCAACATCGCCTCACTGGCAAGCCGACCGGCGTCGTTCGTCCTCAACAATTGCCGAGCTTCAAGCACGCTTGCCGATATGGCCGAAGACGCTCTGAGCAGCTACCGCATGCCCATCGCACCCGTCCGCCTCGGCAATCGCGTCGCCTTCGTCAAATCACTGAGCGAAGGCAAAGGCGTTCTTGAATTCGAGCCCCGGGGGCCGGCGGCACGTGAGGTCAAGGCACTCTATGCCAGCGTGATGAAGCAGGTGCGCTCATGAGCAGTCATGCACGCCAACACCGCCACATGGCGACATGCGAGTCTTGCAACATGCGCGCACGCACACATCGCAGCTGCCCAAAAAAACAACATGAAAGCATGCACACATGAGCACACCTGATCGGGTAAACAAGCTGAAGGCCGCCATGCACGGGATGGCCGGATCGCCAGAGGCAACTGTTACGCCGCTCCCCTTAGTCACCGCGCGGTCTCCGACTACTGAGCGACCGACCTTGGCACCGAGCCGGCACGGCAAACGCAATGTGTCGGCGTACATCGAGGCGGCAGCAGCCAAACAGTTGCGGCTTCTCGCCGTCGAGCGCGAATCGTCCACCCAAGCTTTGCTTGAAGAGGCGCTGAACGATCTCTTCCGCAAATTTGGCAAGAGCGCCATTGCCTGATGGCGGATCACGGCCTCCGCGACCGAGACCTCATCGCCGAGTTCGAGAAGATCCGCTTTGCTGAAAACGTCGCCATACACCTTCGCGCGCTGCAGGCTCAACAACGCCGACGTGATGCGGTGACGTTGAGCGCGACGGCCAACGTCAACACTATCCGCGACACCGATCTCATTGCCGAACTGGAGGCACACCGTGGCAGCGTGGCGTATTCGGCCATGGTCAGCGTCATCGCTGACAAGCAGACCAAACGTGACCACCTCGCTGCGCTACCCCGCGATGCACGGCGCCGGGCTATCGTGCGTCAAAACCTCGAAAACGAGCCGGCCGACAAAGAAGATCTGCGCCACATCCATAGTGTGCTGGCGATGTGCGGCTTGCCCTATACGCGCCAGCCCATTGATGTCCGCGAATACGAGCGCAAACAGGGCCGCATGTCTCTGGTGGTCGAAGCCGGGAAATTGCGTAGCCCCGAAACAGGCGAGCGCGTTGCCCAGCCATTGCCATTCGGGCCGAAGTCAAGATTACTTTTGATGCATCTCTGCTCCGAAGCCATTCGGCAGAAATCCGCGACCATCGAGATTGCCGATAGCCTGACCGGATTCATTCATGACATGGGGTTTCCGGTGACGGGCGGGAAGAAAGGAACACTGAATGCCTTCAAGGAGCAGATCAACGCCCTTGCTGCCTGCAAACTTTCCGTCGGCATGTGGGATGGGAACCGCTCGGTCGAATACCAAGGCATGCCGTTCTCCCGGATCGACGTGTGGTTGCCAACCGATCCCGATCAAATGATGCTGTGGCCATCCACGCTGACGTTCAGCATGGATTTCTACATCACGCTCGCCAAGCACGCGCTGCCGATCCGTGCTGAAGCTGTCCGCGCCTTCTCCGGTTCAGCGCGCAAACTCGATATGTATTTCTGGTTCAACTACCGCCTTCACCGCTTGCGGCAGCCAACGATGTTGTCGTGGGATTCGTTGGCGGGTCAATTCGGCGGCGCTTTTGGCCGTCAGCGCGATTTCCGCAGGGGCTTTGCCGATGACCTCAAAGATGTGCTCGATGTCTTCCCCAAACTTCCTGTGAAGCTCTCCGAGACCGGCCTGGAAATGATGCCGGCCGGTCCCGACGTACTGGCCCTTCCAACCCGCACGAAACGCTAGACATCGTTACGCAGAATCGGTCGCGCCTCGTGCGCAGCTCAGTCTCGGACATTCAATAGCTTACACATGGTCTTGCGCAGAATTGGTCGCGATGGCACGCAGAATCGGTCGCGTTTAATGGGAGTGGTCACGCAGAATCGATCGCGCCTTCACGCAGAATTGGTCGCGCTCTATATAGAACAGAACACTTCAGAACATTTCTTCCCGAACACTTCTCAGAATTTACAGAACAGGGAATTTGAAATTCGTTTCAAGAAGAACACGCCCCACGTTGGTCGCCAATAGCGTGTTCCATCGGCTCCCGACCACTGCATTAGCTGTCAATGAGATGTCCTCTCGACGCCCTCATGCCGACCAGGAGCGGCGTACGATGATTTTCGAGAGCTAGCCCGAAAGAGCCCTAATCAGCAGACGTGAAAATGATCGTAATGAGCGCTCACGCGCCACCCCGTTGATCTGTGCAATTGCGCTCCGTCGACTTCCCTGACAACGGAAGACCTTCCCGGCCTTCTTGACTTGGCACGCCATTGCAAGAACCGCCGTAAAAGTGGCGGTTTAGACGTCAAACTGCCAATTATCTCCAAATCTGGCGGTTAAAATACAGCGCATGCTGTGCCGAGGGAACCTGCTGGTTCGCGCGCCACCCGACTTGCATGTGGCAGAGGTCTCTCCACAATAGGCCCGTGGAGAGAATCATGTCTGCGCTACCGACCAAAGAGTCGCTGACCGTCGAGTTCAAGAGGGACCGTGACCTCTCTGACGGTGACATCGTGCTCGCGGCCATCTGTCTCGCGAACAGCGAAGGCGGGCGCCTGTTCATCGGCATAGAGAACAATGGCAAGGTGAGCGGGGCGACGGCTGCAAGGCAGGACAAAGACCGGTTGGGAGCCATGATTGCGAACCGGACGATGCCGCCGCTGAGCGTCCGCGTGAGTGTCCACATGGTTGGAGCCGATCGCGTGACCGAAATCGAAGTTCCGCGTTCTGGACAGTTGATAGGCACGCGTGACGGACAGTTTCAGCGGCGGGTGATCAAAGCCGACGGAACGCCGGAATGCGTCGGTATGCAGCCGCACGATCTGGCTGGTCGACTCTCTGACCTTGGGCAGGCGGATTTCACAGCGCAGCCCGTGCCTGATTTGACAACAGATGCTTTTGACCCGACCGAACGTGAGCGCTTGCTGCGGTTTGCCAAGGCGAACAAGGGCGACCAGAGCCTCGTGTCTCTGACGCCGGCCGAATTTGACGCGGCGCTCGGGCTGACCGTGCAAGATGGTCGCAAGCGTATCCCAACCGTCGCCGGTCTCCTTTTGCTGGGAAAGCCCGACATCATTGCCAGCCGCATTCCTACGCACGAAGTGGCGTTCCAGGTCTTGCGCGGCAGCAACGTGCTGATGAACGAGTTCTACCGCTACCCACTCGGTCGCGTGGTCGAGCAGCTGACCGACCATCTGAAGGCGTTTGCGGTTGAGCAAGAGATCAACATCGGCATGCTCCGCGTGTCGGTTCCGTCCATTGACCGGCGCGCCTTCCGTGAGGCCGTCGTCAACGCGCTAACTCATCGCGACTATGCACGGCTTGGTCAGGTCTACGTCCAGCTAAGCGACGACCTTCTGACCGTATCGAGTCCAGGCGGCTTCATGCGTGGCGTCACGCTTGAGAACATTCTCCGTGTCCCGCCAACACCCCGCAATCCGCGTCTTGCCGATGCGTTCAAACGGTTGGGACTTTCCGAGCGGACAGGGCGTGGCGTGGACATCATCTTCGAGGGTGCCGTTCGATACGGGCGATTGGCGCCGAGCTACCGTCAGAGCACGGCCGACTCGGTGGTTCTAACGCTGGACGTCAGGCCAGCCGATTTGTCGTACGTCGAAGCCATCGTTCGCGAAGAGCAGAGGCTTGGAAGTTCTCTGTCGCTCAATGCGTTGGTCGTTCTCGCCAAACTCAAAGCGGTGAAACGAGCCACTGTCGCCGAGTTGACCGAGGCGCTGCAGCTCGGAGGAGATGCAGATCTCGCACGTGGTGCGGTCGAAGAGTTGGTCGATGGCGGACTTGTCCAGGCTCACGGAACTGGCAAGGGCCGCAGTTACACCATGAGTGGGCAACTCTACCGGGCCTTGGGACAGGTGGCGGCGCATGTCCGTCAAGTCGGGTTCGATACGGAGCAGCAGAAGCAGATGGTGCTGAACTTCGTGCGACAGCAAGGGAGTATTCGGCGAGCCGATGTCATGGAATTGTGCGCGTTGTCAGGCGACCAGGCATCTCGGCTACTGGCCTCGCTTGCGTCCGACGGAAATCTCTCGAAATCCGGTGAACGTCGATGGGCCGTCTATAAGCTGCCTAGGTGATTTCTATGCGCGCGCTTATAGGTTCTATACGCGCGCTTATAGATGCGCATAGGCCGGGTATAGCCCGTCATCGGCCATACTCGCTTGTCGACCCGAACTGAAATCGGTTGATCCACTCCACCACGTCGAGTTCCCGGTAAAGTACGCGCGACCGTTTGCCGGGTCCGACCTTGATGTAGCGGGGTCCAGTTCCTTCGACCCGCATCCGCTCCAGCGTTCGCCGCGAAATTCGCAGACGGTCGGCCATGCCGCGCTATCAAAACCGCGACGTCGCCCGATTTCCTGCATTGGTCCGAGCCGGTCTGGCTGAGCTATGACGAGGGCACGCCTGACGAAGAACTCTACACTAACGCCATCCTGCCTTATCCGCGCGCTCCTGAAATCTATGTCGGCTTCCCCAAACGCTTTATCGCCAATCGGACTACGTGCTATGACAAAAGCGGACTCGGGTGGATACCTGGTCTGTCCGACGGCGTGTTTATGTCAAGTCGGGACGGCGTGCACTTCAAGCGCTGGACTGAAGCCTTTGTGCGCCCGGGCTTGCAGACGGAGCGGTGGGTCAATCGCAACAATATGACTGCCTGGGGATTAGTGGAAACCGCCCCAGAGCTGCCGGGAACGCCGCCCGTGTTTTCGCTTTATTCAACCGAAAATTATTACAGCGAAGGTGCTGTGCGACTGCGGCGCTTAGTCATGCGTCTGGATGGCTTTGTCTCGGTGCAAGCGCCTGCGAGCGGCGGCAGCCTTATCACCAAGCCCTTTACGTTCAGCGCCCCCGCAAGTCAAGAGCCAGTCACCTTGCAGCTGAATGCCTCGACCTCAGCCGCCGGTGGCATCCGAGGCGAAATCCTGTCCGCAGACGACGGGCGCCCCTTGCCAGGATTCGCGGCAGACGACTGCGAAATCCTCTTCGGCGACAGCATTGACCTGCCTATGCGCTGGCGCGGCGGCGACCTGCGGCCATGGAGCAGCCAGCCAATCAAGCTCCGGCTCGAATTGCAGGACGCAGACGTGTTTGCCTATCGCTTCGCGTGAAATAGCGGGATAACTCGTACAGGCCGCCTGCCGGTTGCCTGAATGATGTCTGTGGACGGTGTGGACATGGTGGACGTGGAGTCCGTACGTAGTTCAAGCTTTAGCTTGCCGTATGTGCCTCGCTTGCAGGAGCATGTAGTTCAAGCTTCAGCTTGCCGTATGTTTAGCGTTTCTGCCGCTATGCGGCTGGTTTCCTTATTCCCCCCCCCAAAAAAAAAATCTGCGTCATTAGCGTAATC
>JAPXTA010000066.1:0-27130 GCA_033812735.1 Hyphomicrobiaceae bacterium
CTTTGAGCGAGGGACCGATGCCGCGCGCGGCGGCCGGCCCTATGTCGTGACGGCTTCGGACGTCATGTCAGTGCGGAACGAGGAAAACGAGCATCCACACCAACAGCAACGTCACGAGGACGACGGCGATCACAGTCGCACGGATGAAGCCCGAGTAGGTCCGCAGGTGTTCGTTGTAGTCCATGGCCGGATGGCCATCTTTCGTATCGACCGTCATCAGGCGAATCCCCTCTGTCGCTGAATGCTATTCTTAAACGCTGTAGCTTAGGCCGGAAACGGGTTCAAGCACTGGCGACGACCGTGCCGGGACAGTTGGACGCAGAAATGCAAACAGCCTCCCACGAGGGGAGGCTGTCATGTTCGCTAGGCTGACGCGGCGCGGTCTTATTTCTTCTTCGGTTCAGCCTTCGCAGCCGGAGCCGGCTGAGCTGCCTGCGCCGGGTTGGTCATGCCCTGCAAGTCTTTGTTTTGCTTCTGATAATCTTCGATCATCTTCTTGCGGTTTTCGGCGATCTGCTTCATCAGCTGGCTACGCTTCTCGGCGTAGTCCTTGTTGTCCGCCGGTGCGCCTGCGAGGGCTTCCTTGAAGCCATTGAGCGGAACAGGGAAGGCAATCGGGGCGCCGTTGCCATTGACGGCGTAGATGATCATGCCGGCACCGTCCGTGACCTTCTTGACGAGTTCGGCCGTCGCTTCGACCTCGGCCGTGCAGCCCGCGGAATGGCAGAGCGTGTACTGCAGCTTGATCGGCTGGATTTTGGAGTCGTCTACCTTCTCGTTTTTCTGGATCTTGTCCCACAAATCAGCGGGATAGATGCCGGCCTGCATGCCGGGCGGGATCGCCATGCCGAGCGGCAGCATGACCATCAGGTGCTTCTTGTCGGCGCCTTCGATGTCGCGAATTGCAGCCGAAATCAACACCATGCCAGTGCTGGCATCGAGGCGTTCATGGTGCGTCAGGCAGATGCTCTTTTCCTGGCGGACTTCCTTGCCTTCCTTGTCGCGGCCAACGAAAGGCGCCTTTTCACACAACTTCACCCAGGACGACGGGGCCGGGGCGGCTGCCGCAGCCGGCGCAGGAGCGCCTTTCGCGGGCGCCTTCTGCTGTGCGACGGCGTGTGCAGTCGAGAGAGCCAGGGCGAGTGCCGCAATACCACCCGCGACTTTCAATGATTCGATCTTCATCAGTCCCTACCTTCTGCCCTTTGTTGCCAGCGCCGGAGTGCCGGCCGCCGTCCCCGCTTCAACCGGGAGAATGAGAATTCATTCGACTGCTCCGCCGTACCCTTCCCCAACTTCCGCGGCAGCGTCGAGCTGCCCTACCCGTCGCGGCCGGCGTCGCGAGTTCGGGCTGGTTAATGGCGGTGATTGCGGCAATCCCGTGGCCGATAAATCTCCGACGGGCCTCTCGCGGCAATCTGATTGCCTGTGAGTGCCAAAACGGCCACTTATGCCGTGTTGTTTTGCGGGATCCGCCCATGTTGGCGGTGGAAAACCGTTGCGGCGTGTGCGGCGCGGGAACGGGCGATGGAATCGGGTGCGAGATCAGAGGCACAATGCGTGACGTGACGAGGTTGGTTCTTGCGGCGGCGGGAATGGCCATCGCGTTGGCTGGTGCGGCGGCTGCAGTCTCGGCGGCTCCGGTGCACGGGATCGCCATGCATGGCGCTGTGATGCATCCGGCCGGCATGAAGGCCTTTCCATATGTGAACCCAGAGGCGCCGAAGGGCGGGCGGCTTCGCCTTGGCATGGTCGGCTCGTTCGACAGTCTCAACATTTTCTCGTTCAAGGGGGAAAAGGGCGCAGGCATCAGAGGCTACGTCTACGAGAGCCTCCTCGTGCGAGCGGGGGATGAGCCTTTCAGTCTCTATGGCTTGATCGCCGAGACGATCGATCTTGCTGCCGATCGCGGTGAAGTGACGTTCCAGCTGCGGGCAGAGGCACGCTTTTCCGACGGCAAACCGCTGACGGCGGAAGACGTGCTGTTCTCGCACGCTCTGCTGCGCGACCGCGGGACGCAGAACCAGCGCGGGTACTATGCCAAGGTCGAGAAGGCCGAGGCGGCCGGACCGCGCGGGGTCCGGTTTGTGTTCAAGCGTGAGGCGAACGGCGAATTCGACCGGGAATTGCCGCTCATCATTGGATTGATGCCGATTCTGCCGAAGCATGCGACTAGGCTCGATGTCTTCGAAGACACATCGCTTGAGCGACCGATTGGCTCCGGCTCCTACGTCGTCGATCGAATCGAGCAAGGGCGCGTGCTTTCGTACAAGCGGCTCGAGACCTGGTGGGGGAAGGATCTGGCGGTCAACCGCGGACGCTATAACTTCGGCGAGATCAGCTACGAGTACTTCAAGGATAGTGCCAGTCTGTTCGAGGCATTCAAGTCGGGCGAGGTCGATTTGCTCGCCGACGACGATCCTGTCCGCTGGACGACAGCCTACGATTTTCCGGCGGTGCGCGAAGGCCGGGTGGTGAAGCGCGAGTTTCCAAGCAAGCTCTCTGCCGGCATGAATGCGCTTGCGTTCAACATTCGCAAGCCGGTGTTTCAAGATGTCCGCGTGCGCGAGGCGCTCATCTTGCTGTTCGATTTCGAGTGGATCAACCGAAGCCTCTACGGCGGCGTCTACCGGCGCACGCAAAGCTACTTCGAGAGATCCATACTGTCGTCGTCGGGGCAGCCGACCAGCGTGGCTGAACAGGCGCTGCTGGCGCCGTTTCCGGGGGCAGTGCGCGGCGATGTGATGGACGGCACGGCCGCGCTTCCCAAGACTGACGGCAGCGGTAGCGACCGGACGAACATGCGCCGTGCTCTCGAGCTACTGGCACAAGCAGGTTTTCGCCTCGAAGGCCGCAAGTTGCTTCACGTCGCGACCAAGGCGCCGCTGGCGTTCGAAATCCTGGCACAGAAGCGAAGCGAGCAACGGTTGCTGCTGAGCTATGTGAGAGCGCTCGAATCGATCGGTGTCGCCGTGACGCTCAGGATGGTCGACAGTTCGCAGCACAAGCAGCGCACGCTGCAGCATCAGTTCGACATGGTTTGGGAGTTCTGGCCCGGCACGCTTTCGCCAGGGAACGAGCAAGTTTACCGGTGGGGCTCGCAATCGGCCGAACTGCCCGGGACTTTCAACATCGTCGGCGTCAAGTCGCCGGCTGCGGACGCGATGATATCGGCGCTGCTCGCGGCGCAAACTTATGAAGAGCTTACTGCGGCGGCGCGGGCTCTCGACCGGGTGTTACGATCCGGCGCCTATGTCGTGCCGCTGTTTCATTTGCCGACCGTATGGGTCGCGCATCATTCGCATCTCAAGTCGCCCGAGACCGTTCCCTATTCAGGCATCGATCTCGATACGTGGTGGATCGGGCCTTAGCGGTCAGATGCCCGGCGCCGAGAGGACGTAAATGATGCCCAACCAAAAGACCGCCGCTATGGTCCATAGGACCAGACTGCGGTTGAAGTTTTCCTTTTGAAGCGCTTCGTAGGGCGCCGTCGTCAGATCGCTCTTGGCGGCAAATTCCGCATAGACGCCTTCAAGAGCGCTGCCTTCGCGTGGCAAGTTTATTTGACGGACGGGCCCGGTTTTCGAGGGCACGTCATCGAAGCGCAAGCTGGGCTTGCCGATACGTTTGGCCATGGAGGTCGAACCGCTTTTCGCAATCATAGGCGGTGACTGTAGCGGATGTAGACAAATGAGCGCTTAACCCGATCGAATGGCGAGACCGATATTTAGATTTGACGGGTGCGGCGATTGCGTCGACTGCAGACAATCGGTTACGAAGCGTCAACCCTGACTTGGGCATTCGCATGGAGAAAGCATCATGAAGACCCGCGCCGCCGTCGCCTTCGAGAAAGCCAGGCCGCTCGAAATCGTCGAAGTCGATCTTGAGGGGCCGCGCGCCGGCGAAGTGCTGGTCGAGATCAAGGCGACGGGCATTTGCCATACGGACGATTTCACGATTTCCGGTGCCGATCCCGAGGGGCTGTTTCCGGCGATCATGGGGCATGAAGGTGCGGGCATCGTCGTCGACGTCGGGCCGGGCGTGACGAGCGTGAAGAAGGGCGATCACGTGATCCCGCTCTACACGCCCGAGTGCCGGTCCTGTCCATCGTGCCTGTCGCGCAAGACTAACCTCTGTACGGCCATTCGTGCGACGCAGGGCCAGGGCGTGATGCCGGATGGATCGTCGCGCTTCTCGTACAAAGGTAAGCCGGTGTTCCACTACATGGGCTGTTCGACGTTCTCGAACTACACGGTGCTGCCTGAAATCGCGGTCGCCAAAGTGCGCGAGGACGCGCCGTTCGACAAGATTTGCTACATCGGCTGCGGCGTGACGACGGGTGTGGGCGCCGTCATCAATACGGCCAAGGCTGGTCCAGGCTGTACGTCGATCGTGTTCGGGCTCGGCGGTATCGGCCTCAACGTGATTCAGGGGCTGCGCCTCGTCGGCGCGGACATGATCATCGGCGTCGACCTCAATCCAGCGAAGGAAGCGTGGGGCCGCAAATACGGCATGACGCACTTCGTCAATCCGAAGGACGTGGGCAAGGATCTCGTCGGGCATCTCGTGAACATGACGAAGCGTGGCGCCGATCAGATCGGTGGCGCGGATTACACGTTCGATTGCACGGGCAATGTCGAGGTGATGCGGGCGGCGCTGGAATGCAGCCATCGCGGCTGGGGCGAAAGCATCATCATCGGTGTCGCGGGCGCGGGGCAGGAGATCAAGACGCGGCCGTTCCAACTCGTCACGGGCCGCGTCTGGAAAGGCACGGCATTCGGCGGCGCGCGCGGGCGGACCGATGTGCCGAAGATCGTCGACTGGTACATGGACGGGAAAATCCAGATCGACAGCATGATCACGCACACGATGCCGCTCGAGCACATCAACAAGGGCTTCGACCTGATGCACAAGGGCGAGAGCGTCAGAGGCGTGGTGATTTTCTGAGGCCTAGCAAGCCATGCGGGTCTTTGTAACCAAATGGTTCGCACGATTTGCTAGACGGGAACGTCTTGGCCGCGAAAGTCTAGTCGAAGCGGTTGCGAGAGCAGCTGCAGGATCGATCGATGCGGACCTCGGCGGCGGGCTGATAAAACAGCGCGTCGCCCGATCGGGACGAGGTCGATCCGGTGGCTATCGCACGATCATTGCCGTGAGACTGGGCGATCGAGCGTTCTTTCTTTACGGATTTTCTAAAAGCGAAAGGAGCAATCTCGAAGCTGACGAGCTTTTCGCATATAAGTTGGCGGCAAAGGAGCTGCTCGCATTGTCGGGACGGGAGATTGAAACGCTTGTCAAGGCAGGCAGTTTGATGGAGTTGAGCGCGGATGACTAAGACATACCGGAGCAAAGCTCTTGCTGCGCTACACGAGACGATGTCAGACCTTCACGCGAACGGAGCCCTGTCGGACGCCAGAATGCGCGACTTTGATGCAATTTGCCTCAACGACGCGGCGGGTCCCCGCAATGCGGGACACCTCGTATTTCAGATGTTTCAGGATGCTAACCGTGCCTGGAGGTGGAAGCTAGTCGACAGCCGTGGTCGCGTCATTGCACAGTCTGAGATCACCTACACGACCCGTGAAAAGGCGTTGCGTGCTATCGAGGCCGTCAAAGCGGCAGGCCTTTCGATCAAGGCGGCCTAGAGCGTGAAATGCCCTTGCCGGAAGGCGACTGAGAGTACGCCGTATGACGCATGCTGCGGGCGGTATCACAATGGTGATGCCGTGCCGCCGACGGCTGAGGCGTTGATGCGGTCGCGCTATTCCGCGTTCGCGATGCAGAACGAGCTGTATCTGCTTGGAACCTGGCACGTTTCGACTCGACCGGCGCGCCTCGAGTTCGAGGCCGGGCGTGACTGGTACATGTTGAAGATCCTCTCTGCGCACGAGGACGGCGATACCGCGAAGGTGGAGTTCATCGCGCGGTCGCGGCTTGGCGGGCGTACGCACCCACTCCACGAAGTCTCGCGGTTCGTGCGCGAGGACAGGCGCTGGTTTTATCTGGATGGTGTGGTGCAAGTGTGAAGGGCAGCGCGAGTTGCCGCCCCTCATTTTGACCGTGTCCGCGTGTGCGCGGACAACGACGATGTGTCAGGCGGATTCTGAGAGCTGCCGTTCGAGAAGGCGCGCCGAACGAAGCAAGCGACCGTCGTCGCGACGGGCGCCGACGAGTTGTACGCCGAGCGGCATGCCATCGACTTCGAGCAGCGGCAACGTGATGCACGGCGTGCCGACGTAGGTCCAGAAGGCGTTGAAGATGGGGTTTCCGGTCGAGTCACGGCCGGCCGGTGCCGGCCCGGGAGAGGCCGGTGTCAGGATCGAGCCGTAGCTGATGAACATTTCGGTCAGCGCTCTGTAGGCAATCTCGCGAAAGGCTTTGGCTTCGAGATACTGGCTGGCGGTGATCCTGCGGCCCTGCTCGATGCTGTCGAGCATGATCTTGGAGAGCGCACCGGGGTTACGGTCGGCGATCGGTCCGAACTGGACCGCGAGTTCGGCGAGCTGAAGTGTGCGCTGCGCCTTGACGCCTTTCTCCGTGGTCGCGTCGAGCGAGAGTTCCTCGACCTGGTCGCCGAGGATCTCGGCCAGTTCGCCAAAGGCTTCCTTGGTGGCTGGTTCGGCACATTCGTTCCAAGCGTTCGTCTTAATGAAAGCGAACATCGGCTTCAGTTTCCACTCGGCAGTTGCAGCGGCGAGGTAATTGCCGCGGCTCATTGAGAGGCTGGCTGCGTCGCGATTATCGTGCACGGCGAGGACGTCGACCATCAGAGCCAGGTCTTCGACGGAACGGCCATAGACGCCGATGGTGTCGAGCGAGGACGACTGATCGAGGACGCCGGTGCGCGGAATCAGTCCGTAAGTCGGCTTCATCGCGTAAACGCCGCAGAACGAGCCGGGTCGTATCACCGACCCAGCGGTTTGTGTTCCAAGCGCTGTTGGGATCATGTTGTCGGCGACTGCGGCGGCCGAGCCAGACGATGAACCGCCCGGCGTGTGTTCGGGATTGCGCGGATGGCGCGTCTTGTTCGGATGCGACAGTGCCAACTCGGTTGTGACAGTCTTGCCGATGATGATCGCGCCTGCCGCGCGCAGGGTGCTGACGACTGTTGCGTCCTCCTCCGGGCGGCGGTCATTGAAGGCTGAAGTGCCGCATTCGGTCGGCATGTCAGCTGTATCGATGATGTCCTTGATGCCGACGGGTACGCCGTGCAGCGGGCCGGTGGCTTGGCCGGAGCGCTTGAGCTGATCGGCGGCGCGCGCCTGGGCCAGCGCATTGTCTGGATCGATGAATGCGAAAGCCTGGACGGCATTCTCGCGTGCGGCGATGCGATCGAGGCAGGCCTTCGTGAGGGCTTCGGACGTGATATCGCCTCTACCGATGAGGGCGGCCGCCTCGATGGTGGTCAGTTCATTCAGGTTCTTCATCATCAGAGTCCGCGCCGTCCTCAACAAGAAACGGGCCCGGCAAAGCCGAGCCCGTTCGCAGTATCCCGTTTCAGGCGGGGCAGTTCAAGCGCGCAGGTTCAGTTGGCGGTTACGCCAGCCGCCTTGAGGACCGGCGTCCAGCGGGCGACTTCGCTCTCGACCAGCTTCTGGAGCGCGGCGGGGGTGCGGCCTGCCTTGTCGGGGAGGACGGAGCCGAGTTCGAGCAGGCGCTTCTTCGTATTGTCGTCGTCGAGGGCCTTGTCGAGTGCGGCGACGAGCTTGTCGGCGACGTCCTTCGGCATGTCCTTCGGCCCGAAGAGGGCGTTCCAGGCGGAGACCTTGAACTCAGGCAGGCCTGCTTCGGTCGTGGTCGGGACGTTCGGCAGAGCGGGGGAGCGTGCGTCCGTGGCGACCGCCAGGGCTTTGATCGCGCCGCCGTTGATCTGGCTGACCAGGTTGACGATCTGGTCGCAGCCGTAGTCGACCTGACCGGCGACGAGGTCGTTCAGGGCTGGGCCGGTACCGCGATAGGGCACGCGGTTGTTCTTGATACCAGCAACCGACTGGAGAAGCGTGCAGGTGGTGTGAGAGACGGAGCCGACGCCGGCGTGAGCCTCGTTCGTCTTGTCGCCATTCGCCTTCACGTGGGCGATGAATTCCTTCAGGTCCTTCGCCGGGAAGTCCTTCTTTGTGACGATGAGGATCGGTGTGCCGGCGGCGAGGCCAATGGGCGTGAAGCTCTTGGCGGGATCGTACTTCAGGTTCGGGTAGAGGGCGGGGGCGGCGCCGTGCGTGCCCATGTGGCCCATCATGATGGTGTAGCCGTCAGCTGCGGCACCGGCCGCGCGGGTGATGCCGGTGGTACCGCCGGCGCCGGCGACGTTTTCAACGACGATGGTGGTGTTCAGAGTCTTGGCCATGTGCTCGCCGACGATGCGGGCAATGACGTCGGTCGGGCCGCCGGCTGCGAATGGGACGATGAGGGTGATCGGTTTCGCCGGATAAGCCTGGGCGAGGGCTGCCGTTGCGGTGCCGGCTGCGGCTGCCACTGCAAGGGCGAGCTTACGGAAACTGAGCATGCGTGTACCTCCCATATGAGAACAGGCGCCCCATGATATGAGGCGCCTGTATCGGCTTGCGATGTATGTAGGTCCGGCTGGACCCAGGGACAATGCCCTATTCGACGAACACAGTGTCGCGGCTCTTGCGGATAGACGGCAGCAAAGCGACCACAATGATGATCAGCGCGAGGAACAGAAGGGCGCCGGAGAGCGGGCGCTCGATGAAGGCCATGAACGACCCTCGCGAGATCACCAAGGCTTGACGGAGCTTCTCTTCCATCAGCTTGCCGAGGACGATGCCGAGCAGCATCGGTGCCGGTTCGAAGCCGAATTTGATGAGGGCGTAACCGAACAAGCCGAAGCCTGCCGTCATGACCACGTCGATCGACGAGTTGTTCACCGAGTAGATGCCAATGCAGCAGAACAGTAGGATCGAGGGGAACATCAGACGGTAGGGAACCCGGAGCAGACGAACCCAGAGACCGATCAGCGGCAGGTTGATGATGAGCAGCATCAAGTTGCCGAGCCACATCGAGGCGATCATGCCCCAGAACAGCTGCGGTTGCTTACTGATGATCTGAGGGCCTGGGACGATGCCGTGGATGGTCATGGCGCCGACCATCAGCGCCATCACCGCGTTCGGCGGGATGCCGAGGGTTAGTAGCGGGATGAAGGCGGTTTGAGCGCCAGCGTTGTTGGCGGACTCGGGGCCAGCCACACCTTCGATGGCGCCTGTGCCGAAGCGCTTGGGATCGTCGGCCAGTTTCTTTTCGATCGTGTAGGAGGCAAACGGGCCCAAGACGGCGCCGTTGCCGGGCAGCAGGCCCAGGATGGAGCCGATGAAGGTGCCGCGCATGATAGGCGCTGCCGATTGCCGGAACTCTGCCCCGCTCGGGAGCAGGCGGCCGACCTTCATCTTCACGACGTCGCGTGCTTCTGGGTTTTCGAGATTGCGGATGATCTCCGCGAAACCGAACATGCCCATGGCGATTACGGCGAAGTCGATGCCGTCGGAGATTTCGGTCCAGCCGAAGGTCAACCGTTCTTCGCCCGTTTCGAGATCGGTGCCGACCGTCGAGAGCAAGATGCCGAAGATGATCATGGCCAGCGCCTTGGCGACCGAGCCGCGGGCGAGCACGACTGCGAACATCAAGCCGAGCACCATCAGCGAGAAATAGTCTGCCGGACCGAATAGCAGCGCCATCTTGGTCAGCGGCGCGCCCAGGGCAGAGATGATGATCGTGGCGATGGTGCCGGCGATGAAGGAGCCGATTGCGGCAATGCCGAGGGCGACGCCGGCGCGGCCTTGTTTGGCCATCTGGTGGCCGTCGAGCACGGTGACAACGGCGGTCGCTTCACCCGGGATATTGACGAGAATAGCGGCGGTCGAGCCACCGTACTGGGCGCCGTAATAGATGCCGGCGAGCATGATGAGGGCGCCGACGGGCGGCAAGCCGAAGGTGATCGGCAGCAGCATCGCGATGGTCGCGATCGGGCCGACGCCTGGCAACACGCCGATGAGCGTGCCGATGAGGCAGCCGAGGAAGCAGAGGCCCAAGTTCATCGGGGACAGCGCCACCGACATGCCGAGGGCCAGATTGCCGAAAAGATCCCACATGGTGTCCGTCCTCTCAGTAACCGAGCCACCAAGGGGCGAGTGGAATTGGCAATCGCAACATGTACTTAAACAGTCCGACGCAGAACGCGGTGATGCAGATCGCGAAGATGATGACCTCGACCCACCGCGTCGTCTTGTCGGCGAACGACGAGAAGATCACGGCCAGCGGACCCGAGACGATGAGGCCGAGGGCCGGAAACTTGATGCCGAGGCTCGGGAAATCAGCGCCGCGAATGGTTGCCGCGAACAGAAGAACCGCGCCGAGAATGAAGAACGGGCCGCGGATCGACCAGCGTTCCAGCAGCGAGCCGCGTGAGGTAAACGACGTGACGATCAAGAGTACGCCGAATGCCGCGAGGAGGACGGCTGTCACCTTGGGCATCAGGCCCGGGCCGATGCCGCGCATCTGACCGAATTTCAAGCCGTAGGCGCCGTATAAGGCGAGCGCCGCGAAAAAGATCAGAAAGAGACCTGCCGCGAAGTCTTGTGGCGATTTCAGCAAGCCACGACGACCATCGTCGCCGTCCTGTTGAGTGACGTCGTTCACGCCTTCCTCCCCGGTAGATCGATTTGCGGCGGCCGCAAGGCCACTTTTGATTGTTATTGGCCGCTTTTGAACCGGCTCGTGATACCTAAAGCTCGCTTTTCCGCGAGTCTAGCCACGGCATCGGGAAATCTTGGCCTTTCGGTTAGTGTTGCGCCTGCGCACCAATTCATGGTCGAAGATGCGACGGAGGCTGCCGACCCCGGCTGCTCGGCCTACAAATCGGGCAATTCCCTACCTCAGCGAGAACAAGCGAGACGCGGATGACTGACAGCATCACCTCCGGAGATCTGCTCTACCGGGTCGAGAATGGCATCGGGCATGCGGTGCTCAACCGTCCGCAGGCTCGAAATGCGCTCACCTTCGAGATGTACGACCGGCTGGCGGACATCTGCGCGAACATGCCGACCGACGGGTCGGTGCGGGCGATCGTGGTGTCGGGAGCCGGCGGCAAGGCGTTCGGCGCCGGCACGGATATCTCGCTATTCAAGGCGTTCAAGGGGCCGGAAGATGGTCTCGAGTACGAGCGGCGCATGTCGGTCAGGGTCGGCAAGATCGAGGCGTGCCCGGTGCCGATGATCGCCGCCATATCCGGGGCCTGCACGGGTGGCGGGGCTGCCATCGCGGCGTGTGCGGATATCCGGATCGGCACCAAGGACATGCGGTTCGGGTTTCCGATCGCGCGGACGCTCGGCAACTGCCTGTCGTCAGGAAGCCTCGCCAAGATGACCTCGCTGATCGGCCCGGCCAAGGTGACCGAATTGATCTTCACGGCGCGGCTGATGGAAGCCGATGAAGCGAAGGCGATCGGGCTCATCTCGGAGATCCACGACGGCTACGATGCCGTGATGGCGCGGGCGAGCCAGATGGCAGCGGAAATCGCGTCGCTGGCGCCGATCACGCTCAGGGTGACGAAAGAGGCGCTGAGGCGTCTGCGTACGGCGGCAGGACGGCCGCAGGACGAGGACCTCGTTGCGGCGGCCTACGGTAGCCAAGACTTCCGCGAGGGGCTGACGGCGTTTCTCGAGAAACGCAAGCCGCAGTGGAAGGGGAAGTGACCGGCCTAATTGGCACGGGGTATCCGCCCTCCAAGGTGGTTACGCGACGACAATGTCGAAGGTTGCTGCGAGAGCACCGGGTTCGCGACCGTCGGCGGGATCGAAACGAGCGATGACGCTATCGCGCTGGCGGGGATCGCGGATCGCGTTGAGGACGCCGTCCCGCTCGTTCTGAGGTTCGCCGAAGACGTAGAGCTGGGTGACCAGGCGGGCCGCACCTGGACGTTCGACCTTGAAATGGATGTGGGGTGTGCGGCCGGGATAGGTGGCGGGGCGGATGGTGCGGAAGCTGTAACGGCCCGTATTGTCCGTCTTCGTCCGGCCATGACCTTGAAAGCCGGCGTCACGGCGTCGGGTCGGTGATTCATCGCGCGGATGGCGATAGACCCCGCGGGCGTCGCATTGCCAGATTTCGACGTTGGCGCCCGCAATTGGATTGCCCGAGAGGTCGAGAACTTTGCCATCGACATAAGCGATCTGCCCGATGGCCTTTGCAGCCTCGCCGCGCACGACGACCAAGTCGTTGTCGACATCGCCGGACCAGGCAACCGGATAGTAAGGGCCTTCTGTCTGGCGCGGGGTGGCGATCCGGCCTTGCTGGGCGATACCCGGAGCGGACGGTACGAGGACGACAGCCGCCGTAGCCGCAACCTGCGTGATGACCGCGCGGCGGCCGATCCAGGGAGTTTCGATGAGGGCCATTGCGACTGGGTTCCCGTCAAATGTTCCAAACACTTGTCTGGGTAAACGTGGCCGCGTCGCGTCGTCCGTCCCGCGGCAAGATCACATTGGCGTTAGGTCCAAGTTTGCCGCGCGCTATGATTGGCTTATGACAATCCAGGACGCACTGAAATCCGGCGGAGGCAAGCGATGGCAAAAGTGGCAGTGATCGGGCTCGGCAACATGGGGTGCCCCATGGCCGGCAACCTCGTGAAAAAGGGCTACGACGTTCACGGGTTCGATCTCGTGAAGGCGAACCTCGATGCCGCCGTGGCGCGCGGTGTGAAGGCAGCGGCAAGCGCGGCGGACGCGGCCAAAGGCGCCGAGATCGTCATCACCATGCTGCCGGCCGGCAAGGATACGATCGCGGTTTACGAGAAGACCGGCATTCTCGATGCAGCCGCGAAGGGTGCTGTCTTCGTCGATTGCTCGACGATCGATGTCGCGAGCGCGCGAAAGGCGCATGAACTCGCGACGGCGAAGGGCTTGCTCTCACTCGACAGTCCCGTGTCGGGCGGCGTCGGCGGCGCGGAGGCGGCGACGCTGACGCTGATGATCGGCGGTAGCAAAGCGGCGTTCGACAAGGCGAAGCCTTTTCTCGAAGGCGTCAGCAAGAAGCAGGTTCACTGCGGCGATGCTGGCGCGGGGCAGGCGGCGAAGATCTGCAACAACATGATCCTCGGCATTTCGATGATCGGCGTCGCGGAAGCGTTCGTACTCGCCGAGAAGCTCGGATTGTCGCATCAGGCGCTCTATGATGTCGCCTCGACGGCGTCGGGCCAGTGCTGGTCACTGACGAGCTACTGCCCGGTGCCGGGGCCGGTTCCGGCGTCACCTGCGAACAACGGTTACAAGCCGGGGTTTGCGACGGCGCTGATGGTCAAGGATATGAAGTTGTCGCAGGAAGCGGCGGCGCAGTCCGGTGCCAATACGCCGATGGGGGCGCTCGCCGCACAGCTCTATGGGCTCAACAATGCGGCAGGTGAAGGTGGCACCGACTTCTCCGCGATCATCAACATGATCCGCGGCAAGGCGCAGAAGTGAACGGGAGAGGGATCGCTGTTGTCAGTTCAGCGGCGATTTTTGCGTGCTGACCAACGGGTGCGACGCCTCGTAGTCGGCGAGGAAGTCCGCTGTCGGGCCGCGATATTTCGGGCGTCCCAGGACGAGCGAGATCGCTTCTTGCTCGGCCATGCGATCGAGGGCATCCGACAGCGTGAGTTTGCGAACGACGCGGTCGTATTCGAGGAAATTTTGCGACGGGACGGTCGAGACGAGGAACATCGGCAAAGCCTAACGCAATGTTAAACCGAAGCGTCAGTTTGACAGGTTCGGATTAAGATTCCGCTTAGGGTGATGGTGCCGATCGTCATCGCCTTTGGGCTCAGCCGGTTCACACCGTCATCCCGGCGCAGGCCGGGACCTACGACAAGTTCCAAAGCGTTCAGTCTCACAGGGCGAGGAGAGCGTCGCAGCCAATTGTCGTGGGTGCCGGCCTCCGCCGGGATGACGAGCTAAAGCATAGCCAGCAGAACGCGCTTACGAAAACTCCTTGCGGACTGCATCTGTGTTGGCGCCGAGGGCTGGAACCGGGCGGAGGGTTGGGTTTTCGCCGACGACGGCGGCAGGTGGGGCGATGACGGTGACTTCGCCTTCCGGCGTCTCGTAGGTGACGGTCTTCAATTGCGGATGGGCGATCAGGCCGTCGACGTCATTGAGCAAGCCATAGGCGATGCCGGCTGCTTTCAAGGCAGCGGCGACCTCGCTGCGCGGGCGCTTGCCGAAGTTGGCGTTCATCTGGCGCTCCAGCTCGACGCGGTTCTTCACGCGGGTGACGAGATCCTTGAACAGCGGGTCGTCGGCGCGGATCTCGTTGCCGAAGACCTTTTCACACAGCATCGCCCATTCGCGCTCGTTCTGGATCGAGAGCAAGAGATCGCCGTCCTTACAGTGGAAGACGCCGTAGGGCGCGATGCTCGGATGGGCGAGGCCGAGGCGTGGCTGCATCTGGCCGGCGTACTTGCGTGTCAGGAACGGGACGTTCATCCAATCGGCCATACCTGCGAACAGCGAGACTTTGATGCCGCGCCCCTTGCCGGTCTTCTGGCGGCCGATGAGCGCCTGCAGGATCGCCGTGTGGGCGTACATGCCGCAGGCGATATCGCACACCGAGACGCCGACGCGCGAGGCGGTTTCGGGGCCGCCCGTCACGGAGCAGAGGCCGGTCTCGGCCTGGACTAAGAGGTCATAGGCCTTCGTGTCGCGATAGGGTCCCTCGTCGCCGTAGCCTGAAATGTCGCAGGTGATGAGGCGCGGATGTTTTTCGCGCAGGCTTGCAGACGATAGGCCCATGCGGTCGAGCGCGCCGGGAACCAAATTCTGGATGAAGACGTCCGCCTTGGCGATCAGCTTTTCGAGGAGCGCACGGTCGGCGTCGGTTTTCAGGTCGAGACAGATCGATTCCTTGCCGCGGTTGAGCCAGACGAACCACGAGCTCTGGCCTTTGACGTAGCGGTCGTACTTGCGGGCGAAATCGCCTTCGGGGCGCTCGATCTTGATGACGCGGGCGCCGGCGTCGGCGAGGCGCGAGGCGCAGTAGGGGGCGGCTACGGCCTGCTCCAGGGAGATGACCAGCAGGCCATCCAAGTCACCGCTCATGGGGAAGTCCTCGTTGGTAGGCAATCGGCAATCGGCAGTCGGCAATCGGCATTCGTGGGGTGCCGACCTGTTCGGGGCGACTTATCGGGCGTGACGAACGCGTGGGTCAAGGCATGGAGCTGCATGCGTCACCCCCACCCCCGGGCCCTCCCCACAAGGGGGAGGGGAGTCGCATGTCATCGCTGGAGCGGTAATGCATTCGAGACTGCGTCTCTCAAATCCGGTCCAGTCCCCCTCCCCTTGATGGGGAGGGGTTAGGGGTGGGGTGCTTTTGAGCAGGACAACGCGACCTTCGCCGGTTTCGCTGCGGTGCAAGGTGTGATACGCGCGGCGCAACGAAGGCATTGTCCGGCAGGGGCGCCCGATTGAGGGTCCCCCGGGCATTGGAGACTTGACCCATGTCCGCCACCAGCTTCCCCGCCGCTCCCGCCGATCCGAAAATCACGCGCGCGCTGCTTTCGGTTTCCGACAAGACTGGGGTCATCGAGTTCGCCAAGAAGCTCGCGGCGCACGGGGTGCATCTGCTCTCTACCGGCGGCACGGCGGCGGCGCTGAAGCAGGCAGGGCTCGCCGTCACTGACGTGTCCGAGCACACCGGTTTTCCCGAAATGATGGATGGCCGGTTGAAGACGCTGCACCCCAAGGTGCATGGCGGACTACTCGCGATGCGCGGTAGCGCCGAGCACATGGGACAGGCGCAAGCACATGGGATCGGGATGATCGATCTGCTGGTCGTCAATCTCTATCCATTTGAAGCCACTGTCGCGAAGGGCGCTCCATACGACGAATGCGTGGAGAACATCGATATCGGCGGTCCCGCGATGATCCGTGCTGCCGCGAAGAACCATGCATCCGTTACTGTAATCGTCGATCCGGAAGACTACGCCAACGTGCTCGACGAGATGGAGAAGGGCGGCAGCACGACGCTCGAGTTCCGCAAACAGATGGCGGCGAAGGCGTATGCGCGGACGGCTGCCTATGACGCGGCGATCTCCGAGTGGTTCGACAAGGTCCTCTCCGACAAAGCGCCGACGTGGCGGGCGTTCGGCGGTACGTTGGCGCAGGAGCTGCGCTATGGCGAGAACCCTCACCAGTGGGCGGCGTTCTACAAATCTGCCGACAAGCGCGCGGGGATCGCGACGGCTGTGCAGCATCAGGGCAAAGAACTCTCGTACAACAACCTGAACGACACCGATGCGGCGTTCGAGCTGGTCGGAGAGTTCGATCCGGCGAAGTCGGCGGCGGTGGCGATCATCAAGCATGCGAACCCGTGCGGCGTGGCGACTGGCGCGACGTTGAAGGACGCGTACCTGAATGCGCTCCGGTGCGATCCGGTCAGTGCGTTCGGCGGCATCGTCGCCTTGAACCGGCCGATCGACGCGCAAGCTGCCGAAGAGATCACCAAGATCTTCACCGAGGTCGTCATTGCTCCGGATGCGAGCGCGGAAGCGAAGGCGATCTTCGCAGCGAAGAAGAATTTGCGGCTGCTGACGACGGGCGGTCTGCCCGATCCGCGGTCGAAGGGCGTGACGGTGCGGTCGGTCGCGGGAGGCATGTTAGTGCAGTCGCGTGACAATGCCATCATCGATGATATCGCGCTGCGTGTCGTGACGAAGCGGCAACCGACGCCTGAAGAACTCGAAGACCTGCGCTTTGCGTTTCGCGTGGCGAAGCACGTGAAGTCGAATGCGATCGTCTATGTGAAAGCCGGCGCGACGGTCGGCATCGGCGCTGGGCAGATGAGCCGGGTCGATTCTTCGCGCATTGCCGCATGGAAGGCTGCTGAGGCGGCGAAAGCCGCGGGGCTATCCGAGACGCTTGCGAAGGGCGCGGTGGTTGCGTCCGATGCGTTCTTTCCATTCGCGGATGGACTGCTCGCTGCGGCGGAGGCAGGTGCGACGGCGGTCATTCAGCCTGGCGGATCGATGCGCGACGATGAAGTGATCGCCGCGGCCGACGCCAAGGGGCTCGCCATGGTGTTCACGGGTGTCCGGCACTTCCGGCATTGAACTCAAAAGTTCTGCATCTCACTCGCAGCCGAGGTTTTTTGTGGCTTGATCAGCCGGCAGTGCCTCAAGCTTCTCACGCAATGCCGTGAGGGCTGCCGATGCGGCCCTTAGCATCGCAGCATCAACCGGACGAGTCAGTGCAAGGATGTCCATAGAGTAACATCGTGTGTTCAAGTATTCGCTCATCGCGGTCTGGCAGCTAGCCTCTAAATCACTTGCTTCAGCGTCGCGATCCACGTGAGCGCATGCTTCAGCAATTGAGCGCATTGCGTTCTTAACATCGACGCTGCTAACGCCACTTTTTTGCGTCGATTTCTCGAGAACGTAAAATGCTCTGTCCAAGCATTCGGCTGCGTAACGACCCATAACACCCTCCCGCGATTTAGCTCATTCTCATAGATTGAGTCGGCTAGCCTGAACCGTGGCTGCAACAACACAACCGTTAACCGCTTCGCAACGATCTTCTGTTTCACTTCGGGACAGTTGGCGCGGGTTTGTTTCCGCGCATGTTGCGTTCTGTTGCGTCAGTGAAAGGCGTTTCGTCATGCGTATCCGCGCTCGCGGCCCGTTGCCGCTCATGAGCACCACTGTGGCCGCACGCGTCTGCGTGATCGGCCTTGGCGTCGTTGTCACGGGCTGTGCCGCCAACAAGCAACCGACCTATGTCGGTGGTCCCTATGCCGGTGCGCATCAGGTCGCGCCGTCGCGGGTGAACGAACTCCGCAAGGTTGAGATCGAGGACGACGGCAAGCCTGCTCAGGCGCCGCCGATCCGCAAGATGCGTCCCGAAGAAGACGATCCGACACAGCCGTGGAGCCCGAACTACGGCAAGGGTGCTGCCGCGCCGGCCGTGCCCGCGCCCGCTGCTGAGCCAACGCCCACTCGCACGCCTTGGCCAAGGCCGGTCGAGGCGTCCGTGCGCACCACGGCCTCGTCACCGCAGGTGCTGGTTTCGCGACGGCTGTCCGAGACTGAGGCTGAAGACGTGATGCTGCGCGCCGTCACCGCCCACGAGATGCGGAAGCAATAGTCCGCTCACGCGCCCGTTCGCGTGTCCTTGTTTGCTGCGACGGACTTGTGCCACTCTTTGTCGGCTATCGTCGGACGGAGCAGGCATGGAACGGTCGTTTGCGCGCGAGATCGAGCAATTGAAGCTCGGTGACGGAGAGGTCTTTCGCGGCGAAGGCATTCTCGCCGTGACGAAGGCGCTGCTGCAATCGGGCGTCTCTTATGTCGGCGGTTATCAGGGCGCGCCGGTGTCGCATCTGCTCGACGTGATGGTGCAGGCGAAGGACTACATGCGCGACCTTGGCGTGCATGTGGAGGCTTGCACCAACGAAGCCTCCGCTGCCGCCATGCTCGGCGCTTCGATCATGTATCCGGTGCGCGGCGCGGTGACGTGGAAGTCGATTGTCGGCACCAACGTTGCCTCCGATGCGCTGTCCAATCTGGCTTCGCCTGGCGTCAAAGGCGGCACGCTCGTCATCGTCGGCGAAGACTACGGCGAGGGCGCGAGCGTCATTCAAGAACGCACGCACGCCTATGCGATGAAATCGGCGCTGTGGCTGATGGATCCGCGCCCGGATTTGCCGACGATCGTGAAATGCGTCGAGCATGCGTTTCCGCTATCCGAGGCGTCGAATACGCCGGTGTTGATGGAGCTGCGCATCCGCGCCTGCCATGTTCAGGGCGCGTTCACGGCGAAGAACAACATCGCGCCCGACATCTCGACTCGGCGGCCGATGGCTGAGCCGGCCGTGCACGACTACGAGACGCTGGCGCATCCGCCTGTTACCTATGGGCACGAGCGCAAGAAGTACGAACAGCGCATGCCGGCGGCGCGCAAGTACATCGTCGAGAACGGGCTCAACGAGACGTTCGGCGGGAAGTACGGCGACGTCGGGATCATCGTGCAAGGCGGCATCACGCCGAGCTTGACGCGGGCGTTGCAGCAGATCGGCTTGGCGGACGGCTTTGGCCGATCCGAATTGCCGATGCTCGTCCTCAATGTCGTCTATCCGCTGGTGCCCGAGCAGATCACCGGATTTGCTGCCGGCAAGAAGGCGATCCTCGTCGTCGAGGAAGGCCAGCCGGAATTCATCGAGCACGAGATCGGCTCGATCCTGCGGCGTGCCGATCTCAACGTGACGATCGCCGGCAAAAACGTGTTGCCGATGGCGGGCGAGTACACGTCGGAGGTGTTGCTTCAGGGGCTGGCGACGTTCCTCAAGGCGCACGTGCCGCAGCTCGGCAATCTCGGAGATGGCGGCTATGCGGCCGAAGTGGCAGAGCTGCGCAAGACGGCACTCGCCGCGATGGGCGGGCCTGTTCCGCCGCGGCCGCCGACGTTCTGTACGGGTTGCCCCGAACGGCCTGTCTTTTCGGCTTTGAAGCTCGTCGAGCGCGATGTCGGCAAGGTGCACTATTCCGCGGATATCGGCTGTCATGCGTTCGCGACGTTCGCGCCGTTTCATTTCGGCAACTCGATCCTCGGCTACGGCATGAGCCTCGCGTCGAGCGCGGGCGTGCAAAGTTTTCAAGCCAAGCGGCCGCTTGCTGTCATGGGCGACGGCGGATTTTGGCACAACGGATTGCTGTCGGGTGTTTCGTCGCGGCTGCTGAATGGTGGCGACGGCGTGCTGATGATCATGAAGAACGGCTACACTTCGGCAACTGGCACGCAGGAAGTCGTGTCGTCGCCGGAGGAAGACGCGAAGCAGGCGGCGGGTGCGAAGAGTGCCACCGGTACCGAGATGACGATCGAGAGCACGCTCAAGGGGCTCGGCGTGCAGTGGCTACGCACTGTGCACACCTATCGGGTCGGTGAGGTGCGCAAGGTTTTGAAAGAGGCGTTCACGACGCCGTTCTCCGGTTTGAAGGTGATTGTCGCCGAGGGCGAATGCCAGCTCGAGCGGCAGCGGCGAATCCGTCCCTTGCGTGCGGCAATGTTAAAGCGTGGTGCGCGTGTCGTTCGCACCCGCTATGGCGTCGACGAAGAGACCTGCACGGGCGATCATTCCTGTGTGCGGCTGTCGGGCTGTCCGACGCTGACGATCAAGCCGTCGAAAGATCCGCTGAAGACCGATCCTGTCGCGCATGTCACGAACGGATGCGTGGGTTGCGGGCTTTGCGGCGAACTCGCGCACGAGGCGACGTTATGCCCGTCGTTCTATCAAGCCGAGATCATTTCCAATCCGAGCTGGTGGGATCGCCTGTTGGTGCGCATCCGGGCGCGGTTGGTGCCTGCGACGGTTGCGGCTTAAGGGCGGCGATTTCTCGCGAGAAAGTCTCGCCCCGCAGCCGTTACTGTAACCTGCGGCGGTTCGCCCGGATTCGCTGTGCGCGCGAGAAATCCACGCTCGGTTGCATCTTCCCAAACAGTGAGGCGCGGACAAGACGTGCGCCAAGCGTCGAGCACTTCGGCTTGCGTGCGGGGTTCGCGTGCGCACCACTCGACGAGGTCGAGGATCAGTGGATCGAGAGAAGACGACGCCGTAGAGATCACATCCGGCATGGCCTGCTCCATACGAATAGAATTTCCGATGCGTGCAGCGCCTTGATAGCATGCTAATCGCTAGCGGGAATGATTTCCGAGGACATGATCGCATGACGTTGAAGGTTGGTATTGCCGGGCTTGGGGCGATCGGGCTCAAGGTGGCGCGCGCATTGGATGAGGGGCGCCTGCCGGGTCTCTCGCTAGTGGCGGTTTCCGCGCGCGATGTGGAGAAAGCGAAGACAACGCTCGCTGGTTTCAAATCGCCGGTTCCCGTCGTTTCGCTCGAGGACCTGCCAGCCAAAGCCGATGTCGTCGTTGAGTGTATTCCTGCCGCGCACTTCAGAACTATCGCCGAGGCGACCGTTTCGGCCGGCAAGATATTCATGCCGTTATCGGTCGGGCAGATGCTGCCGCACATGCATCTTGTCGATCGGGCCAAGGAGACCGGCGCGCGGATCTTCGTGCCGACCGGGGCGCTGGTTGGCCTCGATGCCGTACGGGCTGCGGCCGAGGGGGTGGTGCATTCCGTGTCGATCATCACGCGGAAGCCGCCGGGCGGGCTCAAGGGCGCGCCACTGCTGGTCGAGAAGGGCTTGTCGATGGACGACGTGAAGGCGCCGCTGCAGGTGTTCGCGGGAAGCGCGCGCGAGGCGATCAAGGGCTTTCCGGCGAATGTGAACGTGGCCGTCGCGCTATCGCTCGCGGGGATTGGGCCCGACCGCACGCGTGTCGAGATCTGGGCTGACCCGACCGTGACGCGGAACACGCACACCATCGAGGTGAAGTCGGAAGTTTCGGACTTCACTATTCAGATTGCGGGCGTGCCGACGGAGGAGAACCCTGCGACCGGCAAGCTGACGCCGCTCAGCGTGATCGCCGCCTTGCGGCGACTGACGGCGCCGTTGGTGGTGGGGACTTAGTTTCGCTCACGGCCGCCGCTCGATGCCCTTAGCGCATCGGCGGCCTGCGCGGGCGCGCGGAACACCGCGGCGGCCCTTGGCCGCTGCCTCGCCGCGCTCGGATTCGCGCGACGCTTGCTACTTCTTCGCGCGGTCGGGATAGCTCTTGGCCATGCCGTCGCGGACGTCCATCTGGATGCCGTATTGCGGGAAGGGATAGCGCAGGCCGTTCTTGGCGAGGCTTTCCATGCCGGTAAGGGCCTTGGCGATGTAGGACGGCGGCAAGGCCATCAGCATTTCGTCGTCGAGCACGCCACCATAGCGGCGCTCGGCGAAGCACGGGATCGAGAGCGACGGCGTTTTCGTCGTGAGCGCGCGGCCCCAACTGTCGGCGCATGCTGTTTCGCCGACGACGTGCCAGTCGAAGCGCTTGTAGCCGACGTATTGCAGGCCGTTGATGAAGTACATCATGGCGCCGGGGGTCGCATAGAACAGTGCGATATCCGGATCTAAGAGTCGGCCGGACGCGAGCGGCGAGACCGCGAGAGCTTCGAACTTGCCGTCGGGAACGCAAGTGAGCGCGGCTTGGCGCGCGGCGGCATCTTCGAGGGTGCCGTGCCAGACGCCGAATGTCGCCTTGCCGGAGCGCCATTCGTCAGTTTTCGAGTTGGAGAGGCCGACGACGGCGCGGCACTGATTGCCGACGAGGTCGTCGCCCGTGATGCCGACCGTCCAACCGAGGCGGGCCGCCTGGGCGACAACCTGATCGAGGGTGTGGATGTTCTTCGGGCGGCGGACTTTCTCGATCGCTTCCATGTCGGCACGGCGTTCGAACATCTTCATGGCGAACGGCGGATTGCGCAGCTTCAAGACGCGCTCGAGGTCCTGCGAAAGTTTGCGCAGATCCAGCGGCGCGGTTTCGGATGGAAGCGCGGCGGCGGCAGTCGACATAATGTTGGTCTCGCATTTGCGGGTTAAGTCCAGCACTTCATTGCGTCCGCTGCCGCTCGTCAAGCGCAGTTAACCCCGGCCAAGTGGTTAAGCCCGGTCACAAGCGTGGCTGCCCCCACGCCAATTTTCCGTATTCACGGTCAAGGGTTACCGGAACAGGGTGTGCCGCGGGGATGGCCGGAAATCGCAGTGCATTATCAACGATTTCGAAAGCAGCTTTTTCGATTTGCGCTTGATATCAGTCGTTCGAATGTGTACATTGAGGGGGTCCGAAACGTGATGCGTTCCCATCCCCCCGATGCGTATCACGATCAGCCCGCGGTCCTCCCCCGACCGCGGGCCTTTTCTTTTTCAGGCCCTCTTCGGTCTGATCGCCTCCTGACAGCGGTTGCCGAGGTCGCTATGACTTATACAAGAGTCATCGCAAGGGGCGTGCTATGCCGGACGTGATCGTCACCGAGTTTCTAGATCCAAAGCCGCTCGAGGATCTCAAGAAGAGCTATTCCGTGCATGTCGATACGGGGCTCTGGAACAAACCCGAGGAGCTTGGGCGACTGCTTGGCGACGCGGTTGCCGTCATTGTCCGTAACCGCACTCAGGTCACGGCTGACCTGCTCAAGCATGCGCCAAAACTCAAAGTGGTCGGGCGGCTCGGCGTCGGTCTCGATAATATCGACATGATTGCGTGCAAGGCGCGCGGGATCACGGTTTGTCCGGCGATCGGCGCCAATGCCGTGTCGGTGGCCGAGTACGTCGTCGCGATGGCGATGATGCTGGGGCGGCTGCGCGGCTATCAATCGACCGCTGAACTTGTCGATGGCAAATGGCCACGCGAGGCCGCCGCCGAAGGTTTTGAAATGGCGGGGAAACAGCTCGGCATCATCGGGTTCGGGAATATCGGGCAGACGGTTGCCGGCCGTGCCCGGGGGCTTGGCATGACGATCGCCGCCTTCGACGATTACGTTCCCGCAAACAGCAATGCTTGGCGCGACGCGAAGCGGATGACGTTCGATCAGGTGATTGCGACCAGCGACGTGGTGACGCTGCATTGCCCGCTGACACCGGAGACGAGGCACCTCATCAATGCTGGCCGCCTCGCGGCCATGAAAAAGGGTGCCCTGCTCATTAATACGGCGCGCGGCGGTGTTGTCGACGAAGCCGCCGTGGCTGCGGCGCTGAAGTCGGGGCAGCTCGGTGGTGCGGCGCTCGATGTCTTCGAGAAGGAACCGATCGACAAGGCCAGTGGGGCTGTGTTCGCGGGCATTCCGAACGTCATTCTGACGCCGCACATCGCTGGCGTGACCCGGGAGAGCAACGACCGGATCTCGACGGTCACGGTTGCCAACGTCTTGAAAGCGCTGGGAGAGGGCCGATGAGCGGGACCGAGACTATCAGCATTGCCGACCTCGAGGCCGTCCTGCGAGGGGCGCTTGTGGCGTCGAAGACGTCGGACGCGAACGCGGCTTCCGTCGCGCGGGCGCTGACTGCTGCCGAAGTCGACGGCCAAAAGGGGCACGGGTTGTCGCGCATCGCGAGCTATGCGGCACAGTCGAAGAGCGGGAAGGTGGATGGCTTTGCGGTGCCGACGGTTACCCAAACGCGGCCCGCCGCGCTGATGTTCGACGTCAAGAGCGGATTTGCGTACCCTGCCTTCGATATGGCCGTCGAGCGGTTGCCGGTCTTGGCCCGCGCCAACGGCGTTGCTGCGGCCGGGTTCGTCCGGTCGCATCATGCCGGTGTGGTCGGACGGCACGTCGAGCGGCTTGCTGAACAAGGGATGGTGGCGCTTGCGTTTGCCAACACGCCTGGTGCCATGGCCGCGTGGGGCGGCCGCAAGGCAGTGTTCGGGACGAACCCTATCGGTTTTGCGGCGCCCCGACGCGGCGACGCCCCGATGGTGATCGACATGGCGTTGTCGGCGGTTGCGCGCGGCAAGATCTTGACGGCCGCGCAGAAGGGCGAGCCGATCCCCGAGGGGTGGGCGGTCGATGAACATGGCAAGCCGACCACCGATGCAAAGGCCGCATTGAAGGGTACGCTGACCCCTGCCGGCGGCGCAAAGGGCTCTGCCCTGGCGTTGATGGTCGAGTTGATCGCTGTCGCGCTGACGGGTGCCAATCTCGCGAGCGAGGCTACGTCGTTCTTCGATGGCGAAGGCCCGCCGCCCGGTGTTGGACAGTTCGTGCTGGCGATCGATCCGAGCGCTTTCGGCGGCGGCCAAACCTTTGCCGACCGGTTTGCGTCGCTGGTCGATCTCATCGAGGGCGATGGCTCGGCCAGGCTACCGGGTACGCGGCGGTTGGCACTACGCGCGAAGGCTGCCAGCGGCGGCGTTCAGGTCGATGCAACCTTGCTTGCAGAAGCGCGCAAACTCGCAGGCGTTCTTTCCTAGTTCACCCCGGTTCGACCTTCGTCTGCGACAAATCGTGCCGTGACATCGCGGCCATGCCGAATGCGAATTTGCCGCAGCACAGCATCTCGCGCATAGTCTTATTTCAAAGGGCTTCGGGAGCGTCGTGCTGCGCTGCGGTTGATCAATGTCAAATCCCGACTCCTAACCGCGTGGTCAACCTCACAACGCAGTTGATGCTCCCTTTTGGGGGGCGGGCCGCCATGGGCGGTTCCATGTGGGATTGGGATCAATGCAAAAAACTACGGCAGAATGGTCGGCCTTGGGCGACTCGTTCGCGGCGCTCGTCGCCGCGCTCGGTGTTGTGCTCGGCGTGACCCTCGCCATCGGGTCCGCAGATGGACCGATGGCGTTTCATGGTGCACTCTTGGCGCTCGGCGGCGCGATCTTCGCCGGCGCTGTTCTCAAAGGTTTCGGCAAAGCGACGAGCGAAGAAGAGAAAAGCAGCTACTTCGACGGGCCTATCAAGCTGGCCGTCGTCGCTTCGATCTTCTGGGGTATCGCCGGTTTCGTCGTCGGCGACGTTCTCGCTTGGCAGCTGGCGTTCCCAGCATTGAATTTCGACTTGCCATGGATCAGCTTCGGCCGCTTGCGCCCGCTGCATACCTCGGCCGTCATCTTTGCGTTCGGCGGTAACGTCCTGCTCGCGACATCGTTCTACGTCGTCCAGCGGACCTGCCACGCGCGCCTCGTCGGCCGCTGGGCCCCTTGGTTCGTTGTCGGCGGCTTCCAGGTGTTCATTGCCATCGCGGGCACCGGCTATCTGCTCGGCGTGACGCAGGGCAAGGAATACGCTGAGCCCGAGTGGTACGCCGACCTGTTCCTGACGGTCATCTGGGTCGTCTACCTGCTCGTCTTCCTCGGTACGCTTTGGAAGCGCAAAGAGCCGCACATCTACGTCGCCAACTGGTTCTATCTGGCGATGATCGTCACGATCGCGATGCTGCATCTCGTCAACAACGCGACCATTCCGGTCAGCCTCACCGGTTCGAAGAGCTACATTGCGATGTCGGGCGTCCAAGACGCCATGACACAGTGGTGGTACGGCCATAACGCGGTGGGCTTCTTCCTGACCGCCGGCTTCCTCGGCATCATGTACTACTTCGTGCCGAAGCGGGTCGAACGTCCGGTCTACTCTTACCGTCTGTCGATCGTGCACTTCTGGACGCTGATTTTCCTCTACATCTGGGCGGGTCCGCACCACTTGCACTACACCGCACTTCCCGACTGGGCGCAGACCCTCGGCATGGCGTTTTCGATCATGCTTTGGATGCCTTCGTGGGGTGGCATGATCAACGGCCTCATGACCTTGGCCGGCGCGTGGGACAAGCTCCGCACTGATCCGGTCGTGCGTCTCCTGGTTGTGTCGGTCGCCTTCTACGGCATGTCGACCTTCGAAGGTCCGCTGATGTCCATCAAGGCGGTCAACTCGCTGTCGCACTACACTGACTGGACCATTGGTCACGTGCACTCCGGTGCGCTCGGCTGGGTCGCGATGGTGTCGTTCGGTGCGATCTACTGCCTCGTTCCCTGGTTGTGGAATCGCAAGGGGCTCTACTCGCTCAAGCTGGTGGAATGGCACTTCTGGACGTCGACGATCGGCATCCTGCTGTACATCACAGCGATGTGGGTCTCGGGCATCACACAGGGCTTGATGTGGCGCGCCTACGACAAGCTCGGCTTCCTGCAGTACTCGTTCATCGAGACCGTGGAAGCGATGAAGCCCTACTACATCATCCGCGCCATCGGTGGCCTGTTGTTCATCGCCGGCTCTTTGATCATGGCCTACAACGTCTGGCGCACCATCCGTGGCGACGCCATCCGCGACGAAGCTGACCAGCCGCGTATCGCCGCTGCGCCGGGCCTTCGTCCGCAACCGGCCGAGTAACGGGGAAAAACGATGAAACACGAAGTGTTCGAGAAGAATTCGATCATCCTGTTGATCGGAATTCTGCTGATGGTCTCGATCGGCGGCCTGGTTCAGATCCTGCCGCTGTATTGGGTGGACAGCACTATTGAGAAGGTGAAGGGCATGCGTCCCTACACCCCTCTCGAGCAGGCTGGTCGCGACATCTACATCCGCGAAGGCTGCTACAATTGCCATAGCCAGATGGTCCGCACGTTGCGCGACGAAGTCGAGCGCTATGGCCACTACAGCCTCGCGGCCGAGAGCATGTACGACCATCCGTTCCAGTGGGGTTCGAAGCGGACGGGACCCGATCTCGCCCGCGTCGGCGGCAAGTACTCCGATCAATGGCAGGCGGATCACCTGATCAATC
>JAPXTA010000067.1:0-26693 GCA_033812735.1 Hyphomicrobiaceae bacterium
GATGTATCATTGGGTCTCGTGGGCTCGGAGATGTGTATAAGAGACAGGAAGTCGTCATCCGCAACATGGAGAGCGTGCCACTCACGCTGATGACGGCGCGCGCCGCCGATCTCATGAAGAAGATGCTCGACCGTGGCTTCACCAGCGTGCGCGACACAGGCGGCGCCGACTGGGGCCTCAAGGAAGCGACCGACAACTGGCTATTGCCCGGCCCGCGCTTGTTCATCGCGGGACGCGCCATCGGTCCGACCGGCGGCCACAGCGACGGCCGCCGCCGGACCGATCCCGGCACGCGCTGCCATTGCTGCAACGCGCTGACGTTCTCGATGGGCATCGCCGACGGCGTATCGGACGTCCGCCGCGCGGTGCGCGAAGAGATGCGCCAGGGCTGCGATCAGGTGAAGATCATGATGAGCGGCGGCGTTGCCTCGCCCTACGACCCGCTCGACAGCCTGCAGTTCTCGATGGAGGAAGTCTCGGCCGCCGTCGAAGAGGCCAACGCGTTCGGCCGCTATGTCTGCGCGCACGCCTATACGCCCGAGGCGATCATGCGGGCGGCACGCGCCGGCGTGCGCACCATCGAGCACGGAAACCTCGTCGACGACGAATCCGCGAAGATGATGGCCGACAAGGGCATGTTCCTCGTCGCCAACCTCGTCACGTACTTCGAGATGAAGAAGCGCGCGGCCGAGTACGGCATGAACTCCGACATGCTCGCCAAGAACGACCTCGTCATCGACGGCGCGCTGAAGTCGCTCGAGATCTGCAAGCGGCACGGCGTTCCGGTCGCCTACGGTACCGATCTGCTCGGCCAGTTGCAGGTTGCACAGTCAGAAGAATTCACGATCCGCGCGCAAGTGCTCTCGCCGATCGAGATCATCCGTTCAGCGACGACGGTTGGTGCGCAGGTCGTTCGGATGGAAGGTAAGCTCGGCTGTCTGAAGCCCGGCGCCTTTGCCGATCTGCTGCTCGTCGACGGCAATCCGCTCAAGAACCTCAAGCTGTTCCAGGATGAGGGCAAGCACCTCTCTGTCATCATGAAGAACGGCCGGATGTACAAGAACCGGCTGCATTGAGCCTTACCTCCTCTCCCCGTCCTTCGGCGGGGAGAGTGGTTTGGCGAGATCACACCCACCGGGTTTGAAGCCGGAGCACAATGCTGCTAAGTTCTCGGATGGACACACTAACTCGCATGATCGTTGTTCGCGCCATTTGGGACGCGGAAGCGGGCGTCTGGGTCGCAACCTCGGACGATGTGCCGGGTCTCGTCACGGAAGCGGACACCGTCGAGCAACTGGGCGAAAAGCTGCCCGGCATGATTGCAGATCTCCTTGCTGACGGCGGCATCGATGGCTGGCCTGAAATCCCGCTACACATCATCGCTGAACGCACGACCCGCATTCCAAATCCCGGGATGCGATGATGGCAGACTACGGGCGCGACGTCCGAGTCATCCGTCAGCAGTTCGGCTGCACATTCGTCCGCGCCGGCAAGGGCGACCATCAGATCTGGTACAGCCCCATCACAAAGCGCAATGTAACCGTCGATACTCGGATCAAGTCGCGCCACACAGCCAATGCGATCATGAAGCAAGCTGGGATCGAGCATAAGTTCTGAAAATGACGATGCCGACACGCGCACATGACCTCTTCGACCTCGATCGATTCATCGCCGCGCAGGCGCCTGTCATCGATCGGGTCGTGGCGGAACTCGCGGCGGGACGGAAGGCGTCGCACTGGATGTGGTTCGTGTTCCCGCAGATTGCGGGGCTTGGCCGCAGCGCGATGGCCCAACGCTACGCGATATCATCGCTTGACGAGGCCCGTGCCTATCTCGCGCATGGCGTGCTCGGACCGCGTCTCGTGCGCTGCACGGCACTCGTCGATGCCATCACCGGGCGCACTGCGCACGACATTTTCGGCTCGCCCGACAACATGAAGTTCCGCTCGTCGATGACGCTGTTCGATGCGGCATCGCCGCCGCGCAACGTCTTCGCCGCCGCACTCGACAAATACTTCGCCGGCGTGCGCGACGCCGCCACCCTGAACCTTATCGGGACCGCACCATGACGATGCTGCACTTCAAGAACTTCAAGCTGCTCGAGCCGACGTTCGGCGAGGTGCGCGGCGGCTATGAGTTGCTAATCGACGGCGATACGGTTCGAGAGCTTTCCGACAAGCCGATCAAGACGGGTGGAGCGAGCATCATCGACTGCGGCGAGCGCACGCTGATGCCCGGTCTGATCGACAGCCACGTCCACATCATGCATTCGGAAGTGAACTTCCGCTTCCTCGAAGCGATGCCGCTGACGCTGCTCGCCGCGCGTGCCGGCACGCGGCTGCGGACGACGCTCGACCGTGGCTTCACCACGGTGCGCGACACCGGCGGTTGCGATTGGGGCATCAAGACGGCCGTCGAAACGGGGCATCTCGTGGGGCCACGCGTCTTCATCGCCGGGCAATCCATCGGCCCGACCGGTGGACATTCGGACTCGCGCCGGCGCACCAACCGTGGTGACGAATGCTTCTGCTGCAACGGCCTCAGTTTCAAGTCGCACAACGTCGATGGTGATGATGCGGTGCGCAAAGCCGCGCGCGAAGTCATGCGGCAGGGTGCCGACCACGTCAAAATCATGATGTCGGGCGGCGTGTCCTCGCCATACGATCCGCTGTTCAGCCTGCAATTTTCCGATGGCGAGGTGAAAGCAGCGGTCGAGGAAGCGCATGCCTTCGGCCGCTATGTCTGCGCGCACGCCTACTCTGCCGAGGCGATCACGCGGGCGGCGCATCTTGGTGTGCGCACCATCGAGCACGGCAATCTCATTGATGATGCCTCGGCTAAGCTGATGGCGGAGAAGGGCATGTACCTGGTCGCCAATCTCGTCGCCTACTACGCGATGCGCGAGCGCGCGCGGCAGTGGGGTATGGCTCCTGAAAGCATCGAGAAGAACGAGCTCGTGATCGACGGCGGCCTCAGATCACTCGAGATCTGCAAGCGCAACGGCGTGCCCGTCGCATATGGCACCGACCTGCTCGGCGAATTACATTGGGATCAATCGCGCGAATTCGTCATCCGCCAAGAGGTCGTCTCACCGATCGAGATCATCCGCTCGGCGACAACCATCGGCGCGGAAGTCGTGCGCCAGGTCGGCAAGATCGGCACGCTGAAACCCGGCGCGTTCGCTGATCTCATCGTCATCGATGGCGATCCGCTCGCCGACCTCTCGTTGCTCGGCGACCAAGGGAAGCATCTTGCCGCGATCATGAAGGGCGGCCAGTTCCACAAGAACCGCATGAACTGATCATCCCGGAACGGCGCTTGCGTTTACGTGCTTTCAACCATCCGCGCGACGCGCTCCGGCTGGTTAAGCGCCATTTAATCAGCTTGGTTCACTCCTGACTTGAAGTCAGGCTGAGTATGAGCTGCACATGCACACTGGTTCTGTGAATGCCTTCCGCCGCGATGGCCAAGGCAGCGTCGTGATCATCTTCGCCATTTCGATGACCGGTCTATTCGGCATGGCCGGCTTGGCGCTCGACTACAATCAGTGGTCCCGCGAGAAGCAAATCCTGCAACAGGCGGCGGACCACGTCGCGCTCGCGGCGGCCCGCAAAGCAACCGATCTCACCGTGCAAGGGTTGTCGCAATCCGAGGCCCAGGCCGCGGCGCTGGAGATGGCCAAAGCGCTCTGGCAATCTAGCGTCGGCAAGGTCAACGCAGCTCTCGAAGCGCCGACGATCGATCTCAAGAACGCCAGCGGCGACTCCTGGTCCGCGACGCTTACCTACAAAGCGAAAATGTCGACGAGCATCGCCGCGGCGATCGGCATCAAGTCGCTCGGCGTCAACGGCAAGGCAGAAGCCAACCTGACGATGGCGATGGCCTACATGGACATCAATTTCCTGCTCGACACCTCGCAGTCGATGGGGCTTGCCGCGACGAAAGCGGGCATGGACCAGCTAGTGAATCTGACCGGCTGTATGTTCGGCTGCCATGTGGCCGGCCAGTCGCAGACCTACGATGCGGCGCGCGCCAACAACATTCCGATGCGCGTCGACGTGCTGCGCGCCACCACCGACAAGATCATCGGCGAGGCCATCAAGACGGCTGACGCGAGCGATCAATACCGTATCGGCCTCTACGCATTCGACAATCAGCTCATCGAGGTCGCGCCGCCCTCAACCAGCTTGTCGACACAGCGCGCCGCGGCAGCCGCCATCGATCTTCCCACCCATCACGACGGCTCCTTGATCGACGACGCACTCAGCAAGCTCAATGACAAGATGACGACGTCGGGGAACGGCAGTTCGAGTGTGAGCCCCAAGAAGTTCGTGTTTCTCGTGACCGACGGCGTGCAAGACGGCATCCACGTCGGCTGGCTTCCGCCTGGCGGCATGACAACAGGCGCTTGGGGTAACACGAGTGCCATGCAGCCGACGTCCTGCGATGCCTTGAAAGCCAAGGGCATTACCGTTGCCGTTCTCTACACGACCTACGTCGAGTTCACCGGCTGGTGGCAGTTCGACGATCTTGTCGCGCCGTTCAAGAAGGACATCGCAAAGAACCTCGAAGCGTGTGCAAGCCCAGACTTCTTCTTCCAGGCGACGAGCGCCGACGAGATCGACGGAAAGATGATGAAGATGTTCACGAAGTCGGTCGAAGCGGCGAAGGGGCTGCGTCTGACGAAATAAGGCTAGTCGCTCGCGCCGCGCGGAAGCGAAGCGGGCAGCGAGCCATGCACCGGTGTGTGTGGCCGCAGGAAGCGAACGGCGATAGGGTCGCGCCAACAATAAACTTGGAAGCGCCCTATCCGCCATGAGCACATCGGTCGTCGATTCTCCCTATGCGTGGGCTCGCCTTGCGGCTGCGATGGCGATCAGCGGCATCGGCGGCGTCGGCATGTGGACCATTCCGGTCGTGCTGCCCTATGTGCAGGCCGAATTCGGCGTCGACCGCGGCGCGGCGTCGTTTCCCTATGCGATGACGATGCTTGGATTGGCTGTCGGCGGTCTCATCGCGGGGCGTCTGGTCGACACGCGCGGCATCCGGCTTGTCCTGTTCCTCGGTGCCCTCGGGCTCGGCGCTGGTTATGCGATCGCTGCCAACACGCAGAGCCTCACGGCATTCGTGCTGGTGCATGGGTTGTTGATCGGCGCGGTTGGGTCGGCTGCCTCGTTTGGTCCAGTGGTCGCCGACACTTCGCTTTGGTTCGAGAAGCGGCGTGGCCTTGCCGTCGCGCTTTGTGCGAGCGGCAACTACATCGCCGGCGCCTTCTGGCCGGCCGTCGTGCAATGGGGCACGGCCAACTACGGCTGGCGCACGACCTATTACGCGATCGCGATCAGCTGCATGGCGGCGATCCTGCCGCTGCTGCTGATGTTCGCGAGGAAGCCGCCTGCGCTCGCGACTTCAGGGCAGACGGCTGCACAAATCGCGCAGGCTGCCGGCTCGATCAGCCGTCTCGGTCTCAACCCGACGCTGGTTTTCTGGCTCCTCGTTCTCGCGGGCGTCGCCTGCTGCGTCGGCATGTCGATGCCTCAGGTCCATATCGTCGCCTATTGCACGGACCTTGGTTATGGCGCGGCGCGCGGCGCGGAGATGCTGTCGCTGATGCTCGCCATGGGCATCGTCAGCCGCCTCGCGTCGGGTTTTCTCTGCGACAAGATCGGCGGGTTTGCGACACTGCTGCTCAGCTCGACGCTGCAGTGTCTCGGTCTTTTCGCGTACCTGCCGTTCGACAGCCTGACGTCGCTATATGTCGTGTCGGCGGTGTTTGGACTGGTGCAGGGCGGGATCGTGCCGAGTTATGCCATCGTCGTTCGTGATCTCTATCCCGCCAGCGAGGCCGGCACGCGCGTCAGCGCCGTTTTGATGGCGACGGTTGCCGGCATGGCGCTCGGCGGGTGGCTTTCAGGCCTGATCTTCGACTACACCGGCAGCTATCGCGCAGCGTTCTTGCACGGGATCGCCTGGAACCTGCTCAACATCCTGATCGTGCTGTGGCTGGTCAACAAGCGCTATCCGCGCGGTCGCGAGCTGACGGCCTAACCGGTCACTCGCAAAAGTTCCCGTTGGCGCGTGGCGCCATGTCGACATGGAAGTGGTTGCGGTGGGCGTTGTTCGCCTCGGGGCCGAGAACCGTTCCGAAGATGCGGCAGGCGGTTTCGTGCGCCTTTTTTAGGAACATCATGCGTGCGGCGGGTGTGTCCGTCAGAATTGCGTTCTCGGCCGCTATCGTCGCTGCGCCCTTTGGACCGCCAAGACGGCTCGGCGCAGGCAGGGTTATCCCAAGGCCGATGCCGCCGCGCGTCTGCGGTTCGACTGACAAGCCGGGTATCCGCGGCCCGATCGGGGATGGTGCACCGGTGCCAGACAGCGCAGCCGCGGGCGCGTTCGAAGACGGCGGCGCACTGGCGATCGGATTTGTGCCCTGCACCGCCGTTGGGGCGCTTTGTTGCGGCACACCTTTCGCCGCCACTGCCTTTGCTGCGGCCTCTGCGGCCTTCGCCGCCTCGACGCGCGCCGCCTCCGCTTTCGCGGCCGCGATCTTGGCTTGGATGTCTCGCTGGGTGGGTCCCCAGTCGGCGAGCAGATCGGCGGTCGAGGCACGCGCCGTGGTGAACGACCGGATATCGACCGCATTCGCCCGGCCGTGCTCACTCAGACGCGACTTCGTCCGGCCGTAGGCATTGCGGCACGAGTACGAACTCATGGTGTCGAGGCGGATGATCGGCGCGCCCAAGAACTTGATGGCCAACGGCTGAAGATCGCGCGTTACCCACTGATGGAGGGTCGCTGCCATGTCGCACGTCACCGTGACGGTCGGCGACAGCGTCACTTCCGGATTCTTGCCAACGCTGATCAGCTCGATCGGGGCAGGGGCGCCGCATTCTTCATTCTCGCGCACGGGTGGCGATCCGACTGCCACGATATCGAGACCCTTAAGGATGTCGAGGCAGCGTGCCTGGGCTACCTGGATTTCGACCTCGGTCCACATCGTCTGCTGAGCGGGCTTGTCTTGTCCTTGCTTGAGGAGGCGGGGCCAGTTGCCGTTTTTCTGCGGCGATGCCGCTTGTCCGGCTTGGGACGTTCCTTGCGCGGGGATTTGTGCCGGCACTGCAGCAGGTGGCGTTTGCGGCTGCGCCACGGCTGGGGGGGCGGAGGGCACAGTCTGCGATCGCACCGCTGTCGCAACAATCGCGCTGCCGCCGACCGCTACCGCCATGGTAGCAGCCAGCCGGTGAGCCCGGTCGCCGCGATTGAAGAGCATGCCCAGTCTCCTCCGCACGTCAGACGAATCCGAATACACTTCAGATTCGCGGCGCGAATCAGGCAGTTGCGTGCCACCCGTCGCATATTGTCCGTATAGCATCAAGTTGCTGCCGAGGCCTGCGGCAACTCGTGGCCTAGTGGAAAGCCGGGATAACGTGTGGACATGCGCGCTGGATCCCGCTCAATCGCCACGTAATGCTTTGAAACGTCAAGACAACGGGCTGTGATGTCTTTCTCGATCATGCTTACGGGTGCCGCCGTTTCGATTGCCCTTCAAGAGGCAGAAACAGCTTCTGTTTTGAAGTCCGGTCTTTGCGAACGCTTAGACCAGTCCCTTCCCGCCTTTGCGCGCGACCCCGAAATATACGGCATGGTCCTGAAATTGGGCTCCGGCGCGGCACCTGCAGGAGAAGCCGCATCCTTCAACGACAAGTTCGCCGGCGCACGGCTCGCATGGCGCCTCGAATGCTTTTCGAAGCCAACCGTCAGTTTGATCGACGCACCGATCAGCGGTTACGTGGCCGGCCTCGTACTCGCTGGCACGCACCGGGCCGCCGGCGAGGGTTATCGGTTCAGCGTCGAACCTGAACATCTGCTTTCGGCAAGCGATGGCGGTCTCGCGCATTGGCTCTCCCATTCAATGACCGGCGTCGGCACCTACCTCGTTGCGACCGGCCGCAGCATCGGCGGCGCCGAAGCGCTGCGGTACGGGCTTGTCACACACGCGATCCCGGCGGCGCGTTTCGGTGAGATCGAGGCGGGGATGGCGGCAGCCGATCCGGTCGATCCGCTGCTCGACGACCGTCATGCCGCTGCCGCTCCGACACCGACCGAACTCGCGCTCGACCGGCTTGTCGCCGATTGCTTTGCAACGCCGCGCCTCGATGCGATCCGGGCGCGTTTGACGGCTGTTGCCGCGACCGATGCCGCTGCGGCGTCAATTCTCGGGGATGTCGAGACGACGGCCGCGGCGGGCCACCTGGAGGCAGCGCTCGGCGTGCTCGAACGCGCAATGCGTTCAGACATGCGGACCACCCTGATCGCCTCATTCACCGTGGCCGACGCGGCCTACCCTGCCGTTCAGCTGCCGACGCGTGCCGAGCACCAGGCCCTCCGCAATCGCTAAAATCCGTGTCCGGTCATTCAGCCGGCCCCAATCACATTGGGTTACCAGGTCATTGCTTATTTACCAAAGCGCTTAAGCGCGATTTAGGAGCTTTCGCGTAAGGTCTTCGTCAACCCGGAAACAAAAAACAAGCCGGGGCGTCAAACAGTATGCGAATGAGGCAGGGTATGAGTATCGCGTTGGACATGTCGCGCAAAGGCGCACCAGTTGCCGAATCCACTTTCGAGACCGAGTATCTTCAGGCGCTGCGCCTGATCGAGCGGTTGCACCGCCTCCTTCTCGACGTCATCAAGGACGAGTTCGACCGCCTCGGCGGCTCTGAACTCAACAGCGTGCAAGCGCTGCTTTTGTACAATATCGGCGAGAGCGAGTTGACGGCCGGCGAATTGAAGACGCGCGGCTACTACCTCGGCTCGAACGTCTCCTACAATCTCAAGAAGCTCGTCGACATGGGCTACATCCACTACAAGCGCTCGGAAACCGACCGGCGCTCGGTGCGAGTCAGCCTGACCGACAAGGGCATCAGCGCTTGCCTCGTGGTCGAAAAGCTCTATCGCCGCCAGCTCGGTTCGGTCGAGCAGGTCGGACAGGTCACTCACGACGAATTCAAGTCGCTGAACAAGGCGCTGGTTCGGCTGGAGCGCTTCTGGACGGACCAGATCCGCTACCGCCTGTAAATTCTGTTCATATCGCATGGTTCACCTGGGCGCCTCGCATAGCGGGGCGCCCATTTTTTCGTTTTGCGTCATGAGGATGTTGCGAAGCCGCACCAGCGCGGCGGCGAACGAATCGTGGTTCGCGATAAGCGTTGCAGACGGCGGGCGAACCGCGCACTGTGGTCTGGCTTGACGTCCTCGTGACGTGCGGAGCCAGCGACATCGTGCCTTCGTGATCTGACGATTTAAGACTCGTTAACACTGCGGCGAGAGAGTTGCGTCCGTGACGGATTGCGGAGCATCGGGCCGTGAGGCGGTGGCCTCGGCTGGTGCTTGCGAACAAAAAAATGGACTGAGATGATCATGATCAGGGCAGCTACCGGCGTTCTCGCCGCCGCAAGCGTACTTCTGGTTGCAGGCACGACCCAGGGCTTCGCCCAGGCCGATAGCGATGCGACGCACTGGATTCGCTGGCCGGGGCAAACGTACCCGTCGACGGTCGGCGGCGAAACCTATGACCGCCAGTTCATGAAGGAATGGGAGTCGAGCCCACCGAAGGGGTTCCCCACCGTCGCGCCCGAAAATCTGACGGCCATGAAGGCCGCGATCAAGCGCTACCAAGACGTGGTCGCGCAGGGCGGCTTCCCTCAGATCCCGGAGAAGCAGGGCAAGATGACCCTCGGGCTGCTGTCACCGGCTGTGGCGCTCATCAAAAAGCGTCTGGCGCTGTCCGGCGATCTTCGGCCGAACGAGGACGATGGGTCGACCAATTTCGACTATGAACTCGAAAAGGCGGTGAAGCGCTTTCAGGCGTCGAATGGCCTCACACCGACCGGCGTCATCGACGAGCGCACCGTAACGGCTCTGAACGTTCCGGCGGCCGCCCGTCTCAAACAGTTGCAAGTCAATCTCGTCCGCCTGCAGGAACTAGGCCGCGGCGCACCGAAGAAATACATTCTCGTCAACATTCCGGCAGCGCAGATCGAAGCGATCGAGGGCAATCAAGTCGTCTCGCGGCATTCGGGCGTGGTCGGCAAAATCGACCGGCAGACGCCGATCCTGAAATCGGCCGTCCATCAGCTCAACTTCAATCCAGTGTGGCACCTGCCGCCGACCGTCATCACCAAGGATCTGATCCCCAAGGGAATGGACATGGAGCGGCGCGGGCAAGACGTGCTCTCTAAATTCGGTATCGAGGCTTATGGTGCCGATGGCCGCAAGCTCGACAGCTCGAAGATCAAGTGGTCGACGGCGCAGGCGGCCGGATACTCGTTCAAGCAGCAGCCTGGCCCCGAAAATCCGCTCGGCTTCGTCAAGCTGAACTTCCACAACGCGCATTCGGTCTACATGCACTCGACGACGTCGGACAACCTGTTCGGCCGCAACTTCCGCGCGGCATCATCTGGCTGCGTGCGCATCGCCGGCATCGAGCAGCTGGCATCGTGGATCCTGCAGGACCAGGGCGGCTGGTCGCTCGAGCGCGTGCTCGCCATGAAGAAGAACGGCGAGCGGCTCGACGTGAACCTCAAGAAGCCGATGCCGGTCTATTTCGCTTACATCACGGCGTGGGCGACGGAAGACGGCGTGATCCAGTTCCGCCGCGACCTCTACGAGAAAGACGGCGTCGGCGCGATCGCCGCGGCGTATTGATCTCTCGGTACCTTCGACAGACCACACCGGCGCGCAATCGCCGGTGTTTTCATTTGATGAGCCGAGGCTTGCGATAGCGGCTGAAAGCCGCCACCTTCTGCGACCGCCGCAGATCATCGAGCCCCATGAGCCAGCGTTCCACTTCGCCACCCGTCTTGCCGTTGCCGATGGCGCGCGCCATCTGGTTGCGTGCGCAGCGGCTCGACACGCCTGAGCCCTTCGGTGCGGGGCCAGAGGCGACGCGGGCTGCGATCAAGCATCTCGGCTACGTGCAGATCGATACGATCAATGTGATCGAGCGCTGCCATCACCACATTCTGTTCTCGCGCATTCCGCGTTATCGGCGCGAGCACCTGCATCAGGCGCAGACCATCGACAAATCCGTCTTCGAGTACTGGACGCACGCGCTCTCGTATGTTCCAGCGGACGACATGGCGTATTACCTCTCCGCGATGCGGCGCTACGCCGAGACGCCGGCGCGCTGGTATGGAACGGTGACGCCGCAAGAGCTGCGAAAAGTGCTCTCGCGCATCCGCCACGAGGGCCCCCTCTCGATCCGCGACATCGACGACGACGACCTCGTCGAAAAGGACCATCCGTGGGCCAGCAAGAAGCCATCGAAGAAGGCTCTTCAATTGGGCTTCTACACGGGACGGCTCGCGATCAGCGAGCGGCTCGGCATGGTCAAGACCTATGAATTGATTGAGCGGCATTTCGGTTGGGAGAAGCGGCCGAAGCCCGCCAGTGACGCCCAGATTTCGGACTATCTCCTCGATCGCGCCTTGCGCGCGCAAGGCTTCGTAAGTCTCGATTCCGTTTGTTATCTCGATGCGCCCAAGAAGGCAGGTGTTCGGGCCGCGATCGCGCGCCGTGTCAGGCGCAAGGCGCTCGTGCCGATCCGGCTCGAGGGGCATGACAAGCTAGATTTTTGGGCGCGTCCGGAGACGCTCGAGACCTCGGCTGAGCCGCTCAAGACCGACCTCGTGCACATTCTCTCACCGTTCGATCCGTTGATCATTCAACGGAAGCGGCTCGCGCAGGTGTTCGGCTACGAGCATCGGTTCGAAGCCTACGTGCCAAAGGAGAAGCGGATCTACGGCTACTTCGCGTTGCCGGTACTGATGGGGGACGACATCGTTGCGGCGGTCGACCTCAAATGCGACCGCGCCGCCAAACATCTCAAGATTCAGCAATGGAACTGGATCGGCCGACACAACAGCAAGGCGACGAAAGCGCGGATCGAGGATGCGCTGCATCGCTTCGAGGCCTTCCAACTGGCGCCATCGATCGACGCCAACGGGTCCTGCTGAGCCGATTTTACTTGCGATCCGACCACTCGCTGACGCACAGCTTCGAGCCATGAACTACCGCCACTCCTTCCACGCCGGAAATTTCGCCGATGTCGTCAAACACATCGTTCTAGTGCTTTGCCTCGAGCACTTGCTGAAAAAGCCGGCCCCGTTCCGCGTGATCGACACGCATGCCGGGCGCGGCATGTACCTGCTCGGGAAAGGCGATGCGGAGCGCACCGGGGAATGGCGCGACGGCATCGGCCAAATCGCAGGCCCGGAAGCGGCTCCGTTGCCGCGCGATGTGCAGGAGTTGTTGAAGCGTTATTTCGATATCGTCGGCGCGAGCGAGGATGAGCCGCTCGCGACCTACCCCGGCAGTCCCGCGATCATCTCGGCGATGTTACGGCCGACCGACCGGCTCGTTGCCAACGAATTGCATCCCGAGGATGCCAAGTCGCTCGCCAAGCATTTCAAGGGCGACCGCGCGGTCAAAGTCATGGATATGGATGCATGGACCGCCGTGAAGGCGCTGTTGCCGCCGGCCGAGCGCCGAGGCCTCGTGCTGATCGATCCGCCGTTCGAAGAACCCGGCGAGTTCGTCCGGTTGACAGCCGCGTTCAAAGACGGTCTCGACCGCTTCAAGAGCGGCACATATCTGCTCTGGTACCCGATCAAGGATCCGAAGCCGGTGCAGCGCTTCCACAAGGGCATCACTGATGTCGCGACCGCGCACGGCCTCGAAAGCGTTTTGGCCGTCGAGTTGCTGCTGCGCGCGCCTCGCCATCCCGGATTACTCAACGGTACAGGCTTGATCGTGGCAAATCCGCCATTCGACCTAGCCCCGAAGCTGACGAAAATTCTTACCCCCTTGGCGGCCATATTCGGCCAGGGTCCGGGCGCGACCGGCCGCATCGCGCAACTTTTGACCCCAAGTCATGCATAAGAGTCGTCGCTTACCGGAAAGTGATTTCCCAGCTTGCGGGAATTTGTCTTGCGCGTGTCTTGTGGATAACAGATACTAGGCATGTTCGGGCGGCCTATCGGACCCGGCGGAAATTGCTGAGACTGGTCGAGCCTACACCACGGCAACGTGGTGCTCATACGCCTCACGTTCCCCGACTACGGCCAAGACTGCCTTAGCTCAACCGGCGATGCGCGCGCATCGCCTTGTATGCCAAAGGGAATGCAGGAGAGAAGTATGCGGCAGACCGGCACGGTCAAATTCTTCAATCAAACGAAGGGTTTCGGTTTTATTACGCCTGACCAGGGCGGCAAGGACGTTTTCGTTCACATCACCGCTGTCGAGCGCTCCGGCATCGGCCCGCTCGACGAAGGTATGCGCGTCTCTTTCGAGACCGAGCCGGACAAGCGTGGCAAGGGTCCGAAGGCCGTCAACCTGCAGGCCGCCAGCTGATCTGTCTGTCGTGACTCACCTGCAACGCCCGTCATGAATTAGTGGCGCGCCGGGTCATACCACGATGCGACTCATGGTTAAGGGCAGCGAATTGCGGCATTGTGCCGTGGTTCGCTGCCCTTTCCTTATTGGAGATATCGATGACCCTTTCGCTCCGCGCCTCCGCCACGGCGCTCGCCGTCGGCACCTTGATCGCCATCTCGAGCTCAATGCCTGCCGCTGCCCAGGCCAAGAAGGCTGCCAACTGCGTGAACAAGGCTGGCGAAGGCACGAATTCGACGGTCGATGGGGCGAAGTTCCAAGCATGGGAAGCCGTGCTGCAAGCGACCGATTGGAACGTCTGGGGCGCCATGATGTCTTCGGGCCAGAAGGTCGGCAACGCACCTGGCATGAAGGTTTCGAACCTGAAGTCGAGCTGCAAGGCCGGGGGCCTCGGCCAGGTCTGCATCATTCAGGCGACGCTCTGCCGCTGATTGCCGTCAGCCATCGTAACATTCATCATCCGGTCCACCTGACGGTGCGGCCGGATGATTTGTTTGAGGGAGGCCAAACGCCGTGAGCAGCCCGCGCTCGAGACCGGTCCCGCAGGGGGCGCTGGTCGTGTCATGCCAGGCGCGGGCGGACAATCCGCTGCACGGCGCCGGACACATGGCTGCGATGGCTCTCGCTGCCGTACAAGGCGGCGCCCTTGGCATTCGAGCGAACGGTCCCGGCGACATCGCCGCCATCCGCGCTGTTGTCGACGTTCCGATCATCGGGATCAACAAGCGCTTCGATGATCGTTTTCCGGTCTACATCACTCCAGACGTTCGCGACGCGATGGCCGTCGCACATGCAGGGGCGGATGTGATCGCGTTGGATGCGACCGCGAGGCCGCGCGACGGCTTGGAACTCGCCAGCCTCGTCCCGGCCATTCGGCGGGCGTGTCCGGGCGTGGCGGTGATGGCAGATATCGCCACCGTGGACGAGGCAGATGCCGCGGCTGCATGCGGTTTCAACTACATCGCCACCACGTTGTCCGGCTATACCGACGACACGAAAGCGCGGCTGGCACGCGGCCCGGATCTCGACCTCCTCAGCGCGCTCGTCGCGCGCTTGCGTGTCCCCGTCGTTGCCGAAGGACGGTTCGACCGGCCGGAGCTGGTGCGCGAGGCATTCGCGCGCGGCGCCCATGCCGTCGTCGCCGGCACCGCCATTACCAACCCGCGCGAGATCACGCGGCGGTTCGTCGAAGGAGCGCGGGGCGGATGACCATCGGGCTCGGCATCGACGCGGGCGGGACGGCGCTCCGCTGGTGCCTCGCGGCGCGGGGAGGCGGCCTCATCGCGCGAGGAGATCTCCCGCCTGTGACGGGCCACATATTCACTGAAGAGGCGCGTCAGCGCGCCGGCGCCATCATCGACGCTCTTCGCGGTGCCGTTCTCACGCATGGCAAGCCGGCGCGTGTGCTGGCCGGCATCACCGGCTTGGACGCCAAAAGCGAAAGCGCTGATATCTATCGCCGTCTATTGGCGCACGCGTTCGATCTTCCGCTGCATGACGTCGATGTCGATACCGACATGGTCGTCGCCTATCGCGCCGCGTTCACGCCCGGCGACGGCATTCTCATCTACTCGGGCACAGGATCGGTGGGGTTTCATCTCGCCGCCGACGGGTCGCACGTTCGCGCGGGCGGGCGCGGTGTCATCATCGACGACGGCGGCTCCGGTTTCTGGATCGCCAAGGAAGCAGTGAAGGCGCTTTTCCGGATGGAAGATCGCGGACCGGGGAACGGCTTTGCGACCGTTCTCGGGCGTCACCTTGCGGAGGGGTTCGGTGCAGCCACGTGGGATGCGGCGCGGACCTACATCTATGGCGGCGAACGCGGGCGCGTCGCGGGACTTGTCCCTCACGTCGCGTCGGCTGCTCGCGATGGCGATCCAGTGGCGCTAGCGATCTTCGAGGGCGCGGGACGCGAACTCGCCGACCTTGCCGACAGTCTTTTTGCGCGGACGTCAGCGCGCCACGTCGTCCTCACCGGCGGGGCCAGCTTCGCGCATCCGGCTCTCGCGGAGGCTTTCCGCGATGCCCTCGCGGGCCGCGCCTCGATCGAACATCGTGTGCTCGATCCGGCATTCGCCGCTGCGACCATAGCTGCGCATTGACAGAGGCGTCGCAATCGCGCGACGACTACTCACCTTATCCATCATTCACCGGAACACCCATGTCCGCCAAGCTCGCCGACGTTCTCAAAACGCTGGACAAATCGCAGGATGCCGCGCTCGACCGGCTGTTCGAGTTGCTGCGCATTCCAAGTGTCTCGACCGATCCGGCCTATAAGGTGCACTGCCAATCCGCCGCGCAGTGGTGCGCGAAAGAACTGGAGGCGATCGGTTTCGCCGAGGCGAAGGTCGTGCCGACGACAGGGCATCCGATGGTGGTTGCACACGATCGTGCAAAGGTGCCGAAGGGCATGCCGCACGTTCTCTTTTATGGCCACTACGACGTGCAGCCGCCAGATCCGCTCGAGCTTTGGACCACGCCGCCGTTCGAGCCGCGCATCGCCACCGAGAAGAAAAACGGCAAGGTCATCGTCGCGCGCGGTGCGGAAGACAACAAGGGACAGCTGATGACGTTCTTCGAGGCGGCGCGCGCCTGGAAGGCGGTCAACGGCGAGCTGCCGGTCGCTGTGACAGTGCTGCTCGAGGGCGAAGAAGAGTGCGGCTCGCCGTCGCTGCCGGGGTTTCTCAAGAAGCACGGCAAGGACGTGAAGTGCGACTACGCGCTCGTCTGCGATACGGGTCAGTGGGACAAGGATACGCCCGCGATCACGACGCGGCTGCGCGGCATGGTCGGCCTTGAAGTGGTGCTGACGGCTGCCAACAAGGACCTGCACTCAGGTCTCTTCGGCGGCGCTGCGACCAATCCAATCCGCACGCTGACGCAGATCTGCGGCGCGATGCACGACAAGAACGGCAAGGTGACGATCCCGGGCTTCTACGACGGCATCGTCAAGCCATCAGCGAAGACGCTCAAGCAGTGGCAAGCGCTCGGCTTCGACGAGAAGGCGTTTCTCGGCGGCGTCGGCCTGTCCGTGCCCGCGGGCGAGAAGGGCTACTCCGTCTTCGAACAGACGACCTGCCGCCCGACGCTCGAATTCAACGGCATCACCGGCGGCTATCAGGGCGTCGGCAGCAAGACGGTCATTCCGTCGAAGGCATCGGTGAAGATCACGTGCCGGCTCGTTCCGGGGCAAGACCCGGCCAAGATCGGTAGCGCCATCCGCGCGTTCGTCGAGGAGCGCGTGCCAGGCGACTGCAAGGTCAGCTATCTCGGCAACCGGGAAGGCAGCAAAGCAATCCTGGTCGATGAAGACCTGCCCTTCATTCAGAAGGCTGCCGCCGCACTTGCGGACGAGTGGGGCAAGCCCGCACCGCTTCTGCCGCTCGGCGGGTCGATCCCGATCGTTCTCGCGTTTCAGGAAGCGCTCGGCATGCAGAGCCTGCTCGTCGGCTTCGGCCTCGACGACGACCGCATCCATTCGCCCAACGAGAAGTACAATCTCAGCTCGTTCCGCAAGGGCGCGCGGAGTTGGGCACGGATCCTCGACAAGCTCGCACAATAACGGCCAATCGGCCCCGCAACGTCGCTTGCGGGGCCCAACAGCGGGTGAGCCATGCCCTCCACCGTCTTCGACAGCGACATCTTTCGCGATGCCTTCGGCAGCGAGGCGATGCGCGCGATCTTTTCCGACCGGGCCACCGTCGGGCGCTATGTCGAGGTCGAGGTTGCGCTCGCCAAGGTACAGGGTGCGCTCGGGTTGATACCGGCCGAGGCCGCGAAGACGATCGCGGCAAAATCGGATGCCAGTGCGCTCGATCTCGCCAAGCTCAAGGCCGAGACGGATCTTGTCGGCTACCCGATCGTCGGCGTCGTGCATCAGCTGCAGAAGCAGTGCGGCGACGCCGGCCGCTATTTGCATTGGGGCGCGACGACGCAGGACATCATGGACACCGCGACGGTGTTGCAGATGCGCGAGGCGCTCGACATCGTCGAAACGGACCTCGCCGCGATATCCGCCTCGCTCGTCGCCCTAACGAACAAGCACCGTGCCACCGTCATGGCGGGGCGCACGCATCTCCAGCATGCGCTGCCGGTCACGTTCGGCCACAAGACCGCCGTCTGGCTGTCGATGATCGACCGCCATCGCGAGCGTCTGGCGCAGCTGAAGCCCCGCGTGCTCGTCGGTCAGTTCGGCGGCGCGGCCGGGACACTCGCCTCGCTCGGCGCGGATGGCCTCAAGGTACACGACGCGTTGATGGCGGAGCTCGGCCTCAACGCCGCGCCGGTGCCGTGGCATGTGGCGCGTGACGGCGTCGCGGAGGCGGTGTCGTTCCTGGCGCTCATCACCGGCACGCTCGCGAAGATCGCGACGGATGTCGTGCTTTTGATGCAGACGGAAGTCGGCGAGGCGTTCGAGCCGTTCATGCCGGGGCGCGGATCGTCGTCGACCATGCCGCAAAAGCGAAATCCGATTTCGTCCGAGTTCATCATCGCGGCGGCGCGCAATGTGCGGCAGGACGTTGGTCTGCTGCTTGATGCCCTCGCCTTTTCGGATCACGAGCGCGCGACGGGACCCTGGCAATCTGAGTGGGTAGCCGTGCCGCGCGCGTTCATCGCCGCCGGTGGCGCGCTCGCACAGTCGAAGTTCCTGGTATTCGGCCTCATCGTCGATGCGGCACGCATGCGCCGCAATCTCGACATGACGGGTGGATTGATCGTCGCCGAAGCCGTGATGATGGAACTCGCCAAGCGGATCGGGCGGGGACCGGCGCACGATCTCGTCTATAGCGCGTGCCGCAAGGCGATCGAGGGCGGGACGCTGCTGATCGACGAGTTGCGCAAGATGCCCGACGTGACAGCCGCGGCCGACGACGCGACGCTCGTGCGTCTCTGCGATCCCGCGAACTATCTCGGCTCGGCGGATCAGATGATCGCGCGGGTGCTGGCCCAGAAGCGCTGACTACTCGGTGTTCTGCATGTGCATGGCGAGCTTGCGGACGGGCTCTAGCATCGCTTGGCGCAACCGCGCATCGGCGACCGTTTCCGCGAGGGCTTGGTCGAAACACAGCATCCAGCCATCACGCGCGGCAGGACCGATGGGGGCGGCGAAGTGGCGCCGGCGCAGCATCGGATGGCCGTATTTCGCCGTGTAGAGCTGCGGCCCGCCGAGCCAGCCGGTGAGATATTCGTATAGCTTCTGCTCGCTCCCCGACATATCCGGCGGGTGGATGTCCCGGCAGGCTTTCGCCTCGGGCAGCGTGTCCATCAACTCGTAGAAGCGCCGCACAAGTTGGCGAATGACGGGCTCACCGCCGACCGCTTCGTAGAGCGTGACTTCTTTCATGTCCGACGGGTTCGACATCGACTAGCTCGCTGGTTCCTGCTCGCTTGTACGGCCGATCGGCGGCAACCTCAAAGTGACAGGTGGAAGCAGTCACCCCGCCGCGAGCTGTAGGCCGATGATCGACAACGCGCCTGCGGCGACGGCGAGGCCCATGCTGCGCTTGGTCGCGAAGAACACGATTCCGGCGAACACGAGAGCGGCGGTGCGGAGGGGCAGAGACACATTCGCGAGCGCGCCGACCGGAAACAGCATCAGCCGGAAGACGAGCCCCGCGATGAGCGCGGCGGCGACCGAGCGGACCCAAAGAAACATCTCGCTGTCGACCGTCAGGTTGCGGCCGAGCACGAGGCCCAGCCAGCGCCACGGCTCGTGCACGAGAAAGCCGATCATGGCGAGCACGAGATAGCCGCCGAAGCCGTCGTTCAGGACGCTCAGGTTGCTCATGGCCGGCCTCGCGACAGCAAGTAGGCGAGCGTTCCACCGATGAGGCCGGTCAGCATCAGATCGATGCCGGGGACGACTTTGAACAGCGCCGGGCCGAGTACGGCGCCGAAGGCGATCGCCAGCCAATCCATCCGCCGCGACGCGCTCGCGGCGAGCGAGAAGAGAAAATAGATCGGATTCATGAACAGCAGACCGGCGGCGATGAGCGGCGAGACACTGCCCGCCACGAGATAGCCGACGCCCGATCCGCTGACCGTCGAGATCATCATGGCGATGCCGATGCCGGCCATGTGCGGCAATCGCAGATGCTGCGGCAGTTTCGGCAGGCGCCGCATGCTTTCGACCCAGACACTGGTCGCGATCACATGCGAGAGAAGAATGCGGACGGCCCAGCCGCGCCGCGTCGGTTGCTCCTGACGCATGAAGGGCATCAGCGAGACGGTCATCGGCAGCAAACGTACCGCGGTGAGTGTCACGGCGAAGGCGATCGACAGTAGCGCGGCACCACGCGCCAGCTGATCCACCAGCATCACCTGCGTCGGGAGCGCATAGACCGAGCCCGCGATGAAGACCGCGTGACCGAAGGTGAAACCGAGATCGCGCGCGAGGGCGCCAAAGCCAAGTGACGACGTGAACAGCACGAGGCCCGGCGCGGTGATGATCGCCGCAAGACCACGCAGGAACGCCGACATCGCGCTGGCATTTGCAGCCCAGGCAGGCGCGACTGTCGCTGGCGCCGATGGCGCAGCCGGTTCCGTCGTCTCCGCCATCAGTAAAGGCGTCCGCCGTTCGGCACGGCGCGCTCAGGCGCCAACAGAACGACCTCGCCCTCGTCGGACGGAAACCCGAGGGTCAAGACTTCAGAGATGAACTTGCCGATCTGCCGGGGCGGAAAGTTGACGACCGCTGCGACCTGACGGCCAACAAGCGTTTCTGGCGCGTAGTAGCGCGTGATCTGCGCCGCCGACCGCTTCACGCCGATTGTTGGGCCGAAGTCGATCTTCAGCTTGATCGATGGCTTGCGGGCCTCTGGATAGGGCTCCGCCTCGACGATCGTGCCGACGCGGATATCGACCTTGAGGAAGTCGTCGAACTTGATCTCCGGCGCGCGTTCGCCGGTCGTGTTCAGGTGCATTTCTGGTCTGGCTCCAAGATGGAGCCGAACCTTACACCGGTTTGGCATCCTCGCCAGCGGGGGCAACCGGGCTGGCTGCCGGGCGGCGGGTGCATGCGGCACGGAAGACGGCGGGAATGTCCGTGACGATCCGATGCACCGTGTTCATAGCACCGTCGAGCGTCGACAGCGTGCGCTCGCCGGAGCGGAGCCGGCGATCAAGCGCTGCCATCGTGCGCGCCATTCCTGGGTCGTCGTCTTCGATCCAGGTGGAGAAAACGGCGGCATAAAGCGAGCCGAGCCCCAGCGTGCGAACGAGTCCAGCCGGGCCGTCGACCTGTACGCCCGCCGCCGTCAGCATCCAGCGCTGCGAGTTGAGGAACGGCATGATCAGCGTGGTATCAGTCATGCCCGATGCGTGGATCGATTTCACAGCGGCTTTGTACGGTGTCAGCGCGTCGAAACGCGCCATGATGACTTCGAAGAGCTGGTCGCGCGCCGGCTGATCGGCGGAACGGGCCGTCACCGCCTTCAAGACCTGATCGTCGATGGCGCGCATGAAGCCCGCCAGCAGTTGGCTCTTGGAGCCGGCGGCCTTACGCACTTCCACCAGCGGCATGTTCGCGGCTTCGGCAATGTCGAGGAGCGTTATGTCGCTCCACTTGCGCGTTTCGGCCAGCCGGAGCGCGGCTTCGATCAGCTTGCCCTTTGGGGTCGCATTGTCGATCATAACTCTCTCCTGCCGCAACGGCTTCGCACTGATCTAGACATGGCGTGCCTCCGCCCTAAGTCAATGACGCTGATTGGTAAACGCGCCCCGGCACCGGATGGATTTCAGCCTTGCACCTGCAGCTGCAGGGTTTGCCCGCCGCGCTTGATGGCGACCTGCCAGAGACGCTGACGGTCCTTGAGCAGCCGATCCAGCGTCTGGACGTTATCGACCGGCGTCAGCATGACCTGAAGGATGACGTCGCCGGTGCGGAAGCCGAGGTTGGCTGCGACCGAATTGGGCCGCACCGACAGGATGACGACGCCCTCCTCTTCATCGATGCCGAGTTCGTCTGCTGTTGCGCCGACAAGGTTCGATACGCGCGCGCCATCGAACGGATGCACGCCGGTCAAGTTGCGGACATCGTCCTTGCCGGCCTTCGGGGCGGCGGTAAGGGCCACATTGACCGGCACGCGGCGGCCTTTGCGGATGACGTCGAAGCGCGTGAGGTTGCCGATACCGCGTGTGGTCAGGCGATAGAACACGGCGCGGGCGTCAGCGACCTCGGTGCCATCGACCATGACGATCACGTCGCCGACTTCGAGACCGGCGCTGTCGGCTGGCCCTTTGGCCGTGATGCGCGTCACCACGGCACCGGCAGCGCGTTCGATCCCGAGGGCATCCGCGATTTCCCGCGTCAAGGGCTCGAGCTTGGCGCCGAGCCAAGGGCGCTCGAACTTCCTGCCGGAGACGGCACTGTCGACAAAGACGCGCACCAGATTTGCGGGGATGGCGAAGCCGATGCCGTGCGAGCCGCCGCTCTTGGAGAAGATCGCGGTGTTAATTCCAACGAGCCGGCCGTTCATGTCGACCAGTGCGCCGCCCGAATTGCCGGGGTTGATCGCCGCATCCGTCTGGATGAACACTTGAGCATCCGACTGGCCAATCTGGCTGCGGGCCAGGGCTGAAATGATGCCCTGCGTCACAGTCTGGCCGACGCCGAACGGATTGCCGATGGCGAGCACCATGTCGCCGACTTCGAGATTGTCGGAATCCTCGAATTCGAGAAAGCTCAATCGCTCGGCACCGTCGAGTTTCAGCACCGCAATATCGGTCTTCTCATCCGCCGACAGCACGCGCGCGTCGAACTCGCGCTTGTCGGCGAGGACAACCTTGATCTCGGCGCGGGCGCCGACCTTGACGACATGAGTGTTGGTGACGACGACCCCGTCGGACGAGACGATGACGCCCGATCCAAGCGAACTCTGCATCCGCTCCTGGGTCCCGAAGAAACGGCGGAAAATCGGGTCATCGCCAAACGGCGAGACCTGCACTTGACCGCGCACGTAGATATTGACGACAGCAGGTGCGGCTTTCTTCACGACGGGTGCGAACGAAAATTGGGCGGCTTCCCGGCTCGGCGGTGGGATTTTGCGCTGCGCCTCGGCGGCGCTGCCTGCTGCCATCGCGAGCGCGGCGATCAATACCAAGCGGATCACGGTTACGGGCATTGGCTGTTCAACCCTCGGATCATCAAATCTTGTGGCCAGTAACCGGGGCGGCGCTATGGCGTCCGGCCGTGGCAATTTGCGCTCCAAGTAAGGTGCGAAAGGGGCTCCGTGAAGAGGGGGCTGTTCATCAAACGCAGTCGACCGCCACACCTGATCGGTTTTGGGGCAAGCGGCTTGACCAGACCAGCCACTTCGGGCTCCATCGGCCGCCGGTGGCGTTCGTCTGCCGGTGTTTTCCCGCTCGAGTGATACCTTTGCCTGCGAGATTTGGACGATGACAGAGCTTTTCTCTGCCCCGGTCCTGACGGCGCTCGCCGTTTGCGTGGGGGCAGCGGCCGCCACCATGATCGGCAGCGCACTGGTGTTCCGAGCGAACCACACGAATCCGCGGATGCTGGCCTTCGGCCTCGCCTTTTCGGGCGGCGCGATGGTCTACGTTTCTCTGGTCGAGATCTTTGTGAAGTCGACCGCTTCGTTCGTGAAGGTTTATGGCGATAAGGGCGGCTATGCGGCGGCGACGCTGGCGTTCTTCGGCGGCATCCTGCTGCTGGCCGTCATCGACCGGCTCGTGCCGAACCCGCATCACGGCATGGACGCGACGGGTGATCCGAAAATGGCGCAGGACCGCTTGAAGCGAGTGGGTCTCCTCGCTGCGGCGGCGATCACCGCGCACAATTTTCCCGAAGGATTGGCGACCTTCTTTGCGACGCTCGACAATCCGGTCGTTGGCGCGCCGCTCGCCTTTGCAATCGCCATTCACAATATCCCCGAGGGGGTCTCGATCGCAATTCCGGTCTACTACGCGACAGGCAGCAAGAACAAAGCCGTTGCCGCGTGCGCCATCTCTGCTTTGGCCGAACCGACGGGCGCCATTCTGGGCTATCTCGTACTTGCGCCGTTCCTTTCGCCGGCGGTTTTCGGTGCCGTTTTCGGCGTCATCGCAGGTGTGATGGTTTTCCTGGCGGTGGACGAACTGATGCCGGAAGCGAAGCGCTACTCGAAGGGGCACGAGGCAGCTTACGGCATGGTCATCGGCATGGGGGCAATGGCGTTGTCGCTGGTGCTGTTCAAGTAGGCTCAACGCTTTTGCGGTGGTCCCGCATCGTTGGCCAGTTCACCGAAGCGCATGCGCGATACGCCGAAACCTGCAGCGGCGGTTTCGCACGCCGCACAAGGACGAGACGTCGAATAAAGGATCGTTCCTGACAGATCCTGCGATCCCAAGCGGCGTTGCGCGTCCCAGAGAGCGACCCGTTCGGCATGCGCCGCTTCGTTGCGATCGACGACGACGCGGCTTGGACCGTAGCCGACGATCGCGCCGTCTTTGACGAGTACGGCGCCAAACGCTTGATCTCCAGCCACAACCGCGCCGTCGCGCATTTTTCGGGCGGCGCCCACAAACGGTGCATGATCGTCGGCGCGGGATGCAGCGCCGGGCAAGGCGAGCCCTGCAAGGGCGCATGATACCCCTACAGCCACCTGCCGGCGCGTGCACATGCGATCTACTTTCTCTCTTTCGGCCTCAGTTGGGGTGCCACCACTTGCCGCCGATGACGACGCCGACGGAGTCGATCTTCTGCTTGCCCTCGAGGACCTCACCGACGACATCGACGTAATTGAACTTGCCTTCCTTGATGTCGAGGATGGTCGCGTCGCCGACACTGCCGGGTTTCAGCGAGCCAAGTTCGGGGCGTTTCATGGCCGACGCCGCGTTGACGGTCGACGCGGCGATGACGTCGTAGAGTGGCATGCCCATGCAGAGGAACTTCGATAGGGTCGTGACCTGATCGAAGGCGGGGCCGTTGATGCAAAGCGTGTGCACGTCGGACGAAATGACGTCGGGCGGGAAGCCGTTAGCGAGCATGGCGCGGGCCGTCTTGAAGGCAAACGATCCCTTGCCGTGGCCGATATCAAAGATGACGCCGCGCTTGCGGGCCGCGATGACTTCCGGCTTCACCTTGCCTTGCGCGTTTACCGGCGTGTTCGGGAACGGACGGAACGCATGGGTGAGAACATCGCCCGGACGCAGAAGACCGATCACGTCTTCATAGCTCGGCGGCGGATGGTCGATGTGGCACATGAGTGGCATGCCGACATGATCGGCCACTTCCAACGCCATCTTGAGCGCGTTCCAACCGTTCGTGCCCGATGCGTGGCGGCCAACGCGGATCTTGATGCCGACGAGCACGTCGCGATGCTTCTCCGCGACGGCTGCGCAATCGGCGGGCGCAAGCATACGCATCTCCTCGCTCTCGCCGACCATGATCGTATCGGAGAAGGCATAGATGCCGGCGAAGGAGACGTGGAGATAAGCGAGGATTCGGACTTCGCTCTTCTCGATCACATGCTTGCGAAAGCCCATGAAGTTGGCAGGCCCCGCGCTGCCGGTATCGACGGCGGTCGTCACTCCGGAGGTGCGGCAAAATTCCTCGGCATTGATGCCGAGCGAGGTGCCGCCGTCGTAGACGTGGGTGTGCAGGTCGATGAGGCCCGGCGAGACGATCTTGCCTTTGACGTCGCGGGTGATGGTTTTGGCATCCGCTTTGAGATCTTTGCCGACGGCTGCGACTTTGCCACCGGCAAACGCAACATCAGCGATGCCGTCGAGTTTCTGCGAGGGGTCGATAACGTGACCGCCCTTGAGGATGAGATCGTAAGCCATGGATGTCCCTTCGGGCCCCTGTGCACATTAAACCGCGGAAAGGCTAGAGGGCGGCGAAGTGCCGGGCAACCGCATTCCTGCATGGCAATGTTGCGCGCTGCCGCCTTCTTGATCAGGTCGAGCGCAGATTGCGACAAACCAGTGCCGATGGGCTGACGGGAGTCGTTTTAATTGGACGTTCACGGCCGAGTGCACCTACGTTGTCTTGCCTAGCCGTCGTGTCAACAAGACAATGGAGTCGTGTTATGTCCGTTTCCCGACGCAGCGTAACTGCTTGGACAGGCCTTGCCGCCGGCGCCTGCCTGGTGCCAATCCCCGCTTTCGCGCAGAAGGCAGCTAGTCCGCCAGCGAAAGCTCCCGACAACAGCGCCCTTTCCAAGCCGACGTTCCGGCCACACAAGGCGACATACGGGCTCGTCTATCGGCTGCCGGCCGATGTCAACAAGGTGCTAGATGCCAAAGTGCGGCCGGCCATCAAGTCGCGACTTGCCCTCTTTGGCATGACGACCGAAGCAGCTCTCAAGAACATGCCGCATGTCACGGTCATGCACATCCACAACGCCGATCCGGCCACACCCGCGAAGATGCTGGCGGCCATGCCGAAGTTACCGCCGCCGATCAAAACCAGCCTGAAAGGCTACTACACGACCGAGGCCGCAAAGGGTGCCGGTCATCCTTGGTGGCTCGACCTCGGTATTCCCAAGACCGGCGACGGCTTCGAGAACATGATGGCCTTCAATACGCGTGCCACGGCCGCACTTTGCCCACTGCGAGATGGACCACTGCCGCGCTGCACGGGCCCCGTCTATGCCGTCATGAGTGATGCGGCAAAGGAGCTCGTACAGACTCAGGGTGTGAGCGGAGTCAACGTCGTGAAGGACGGCAAGGAGGTGCGCGCGCACAATCCGCACAACACGCTCGTCTACTCGATGAAGAAGTTCGAGGTGCCGATGCAGGCTGCATGGAACGCTGTGGCCGAAGAGCTCAACAAGATACAGCCGGACGGCATTGAAACGACCTTCAACGACGTGTCGATCGTCGAGATCGGTTTTGCCGGCAACGTCATCCGCGAGATCTATCGGATCAACTTGACCGACGGCGCCGTCCTGGGCGTTGCCGGCAACAAGAAGCTGCCGCCCCTCAAGGTCTGACGCGCTCATCCACTGAGCGTCGGGCGGCGCTGGACTAGTGCGCCGCCTTCCTCTCGTTCCGCTTCTGCCAGTGCAAATCCGTTGCGCGCGGCCGACTGTGCGCTACCTTAATGGCCGGCTCCGAAGCGCGCCCTTTCAGGTTGCGTCAATCCCTTGGCCATTGCCGCATCGAAGGGGTGGACGAAAGACGTCGGGCTTTCGTTCGCATCGACCAGCGGCAAGTCTGCGTTTACCCATCCGATCAGGCCCAGATCGAGAACCTGAACCGAGCGGGCACCCCTCGCCACGACGCCATCAAGTGCGTCG
>JAPXTA010000068.1:0-26540 GCA_033812735.1 Hyphomicrobiaceae bacterium
CGACGGCTCGCCGACGATGCAGGCGTCCATCCGCTCCTGCCGCGCTTCCATCCATTCGAGCACTTTCATCGTCCCGTTGATGGAGGGCCCCTCCTCGTCGCCGGTGATGAGAAGCGAAATCGACCCGGACACCTCGCCGGATTTGAGCACGCGCAATGCGGCCGCGACGAAGCAGGCGATCCCGCCCTTCATGTCGACCGTGCCGCGCCCGTAGAGCATGCCGTCGTGTATCGCGCCGGAGAACGGCGGGAATGTCCACTTTGCCGGATCGCCGGGCGGAACGACGTCGGTATGTCCGGCGAAGCAGAGGTTAGGCCCACCGCGCCCGATCCGCGCATAGAGGTTCTCGACATCCGGCGTGCCCTCGGTCGTCATGGTCGTCCGGTGGCACTCGAAGCCGCGCGGCTCCAGCACGTTCTGCAGTAAAGTCAGTGCCCCGCCCTCGTGCGGCGTCACGCTTTCGCACCTGACGAGCGCTTGGGTCAGCGATACGGGATCGGTCGGATCGAAGGTCATTGTCACTCTCGGTCGAAGGTCAGTCGGCGGGCGGCGGGCCATAGCGGTTCGCGCTGGCTTGTCCCGGCCACAGCGCCAGCGGTATCAACGACAACCCGCCGGCAAGTGCAAGCAGGGCAGCGATCTGCCCGAACAAGCTGAGTGCAGGTGGCGATCCGGCGAGGCCCGTGCCGAGCGCCACTGAATTGATCACCTCGCCGCTCGCCATCAGCGCCAGCCACCAGCCGGAAAGCCCGATGTCGTGCAAGCGGCGGATGATCAGCGCGGCCGCGGGCCATGCGACGGCCGCGACGACGATGGCGCCGGCGATCCCTTCGATGCGTGCGACAGCGGCCGCCTTGGTCGGATCGCCACCAAACAGCGAAGTACCGGCCGAACGGGCCATCATCTCGGCGATCCCGAGATAGACAAGTGTACCGCCGATGAGCAGCGGCAAGCCGCGGAACAGCAGGCGCTTGCGCGCCATTCGTCCGCTGGCATCGAACCAGCTCTCACAATTTTGGATTGACGGCATCGGCAGTACCCTGCGGCATTAGTGACGGGGCAGGCGGTGCGCTCGCCAGCGATGCCGCACGCAGCTTGCCCTCTATGATCGCGATCTTCTGCCACACCTTCTGCGACATGCTCGACGTCATGCGCTCGATATCGCTAACGGCGTCTGCGACGACCGCATCCGGCAGGCTTTGCGCATAGAGCGCTGCAACCTTCGCGGTCAACGACAGCAGCTCGGACGAGTAATCGAGATAGCGCAGCAGTTCCGGAGGCGAGAGCTTGCGCGCGGGAGAACTCGCCGTCGGCGGCAATTCGCCGAAGATCGCGCTCGGGTCCTTCGTCAGCTGATGCATATCGATGACGTGCGCGATTGTGCGCAGCTGATGCAATGCCGAGAGCGAACGTCGCTGTTTGAGCCGTTCCTCGAATTTGAACAGAAACAGCAGCGCCGCGCCGATGAGCACGAAGATGTTCATCATCGCCTCGACGCCCTGAAGCAGCGTGTAGACGGTGTCGGGCGTGGTCTTCGAAAGATCGATCAGCGGTTTGATCTGCAAGAGCAACGCGATCGCCGCAACGACGACGCCGCCGACCAGAATCCGCAGCGCGATGTTGGGCCGCCGGATCATATCGACCCGAACGAGGCACTCGCTCGCCACCTCGCCGAGTTCGGCGGTAACGCGGGACAGGCCACACGGTCCGAGCCGCTCCTCGATCCGCAGCCGCAGCTTCTCGATCGTCGCGACGATCTTGTCCGCGTCGAGGCTGCGATAGGCCGGATTGTAGCCGGTATCAGTCATGCTGCCGACCATGGCGGCAGATGCCAGCGACGGTCAATCGGAGAGGTGCTTTGCGTGACGATGAGCCGAATGCGCGGCCCTCAGGCCTGGCCTTCGGTCTCGAACATGGTCGCGCCAAGCGCAGTCTTGGCGTCCTTGCCGGCCCACACGACGTACTGGAACGATTTGTAGTACCGCTCGCAGGCTTCGAGCGCGGCCCGAAGCATCGCTTCGCACTGCTCCGGCGTCGCCATCGCACCGTTCAGCATCAGGCCCTGGCGGAACATGATCAGTCCCTCCTGCGTCCAGATGTCGAAGTGACCGATCCAAAGCTGTTCATTGATCTGCGCAACGAGCTTGTAACATTCCGCCAATCGATTGTCGGGAACCTTGAACTCGAATGCGCAGGCGAGGTGCAGGGCTTCGAGATCTTCGCGCCAATTGAGCGACACGTGATAGTCCGACCAGCTGCCTGCCACCACGAGGGTCAGCTCGTCGCTGCCGGTGCGGTCGGTCGCCCAATCGTTGTTGGAGGCGATTTGTTCGACCAGATCGACCGGGTTGGCGATGTCGTCGGTGGTGAACTCGGCAAATGCCATGCCTGTCCTCGAACCCCTCTTTCGAACGGCAACCCGCAGAAATACGGACACCGCGTCGTTCCCCGATCATCCGTCACCGCGTTACCGTGCCGGATGACAGCTTGCGTAAACTGCGTCGCGCAGGTGGAGCAAGCATGTGCGAGGATTGTCCACGGCGATGTTGGCGGACCGCGGGCAGGACGAGCAAAATCAATGCTCTGAGGGAGTGGCTGTGGACAGCCCTGTGCATCGCCTGGGGATAACAGACGCCGATAGCGTCGGTTGCCGCAGTTATGGTCGAATAAAGTTGCGAGTGGCGGAGGGCAGGCCGGCCGCCTCAGACTGCACGTTTCTGCAATTGCGCTTCGAGCGCCGCAATACGTGCTTCGAGGCGATCGTTCTCGTCGCGTGCCTTTGCGGCCATTGCCTTCACGGCCTCGAACTCCTCACGTGACACCAACTCCATGCCCGCAAGCATGCGTTCGCCTTGAGATTTCATGATCGTCGCCATCTCGCGCTGCGCCCCTTGCGCAAGGCCGGCGACATCCGTCATCAGCTTCGTGAACTGGTCGAGCAGCGGGTTCTTGGTCTGCGTCATGGAGCACCTCCGGCTCTGGCCGCACGAGCCCAAACCCCGCGCGAGCGAATCATCTAGTCTCAACTAGGGCATCGCGTCGGCCCTATTCAAGGCGTCACGGCGGCAATCGTGAAGATTTGGCGCCGAGGGTGGTCCCGGGCAACCGAAACGCCTTGACCGCAGACCGCCGGACGGTTTGATGCCACGGAAATGCCACGCCGATTGGAGGCTCGAACGCTTCGATGCTACCCCTTGTGATGAAGTTCCCGGAGATCGACCCCGTCGCCTTTTCGGTCGGCCCGGTCTCCATCAAGTGGTACGGCCTGGCCTATATGGCTGGCCTCTTGCTCGGCTGGCTCTATGTCCGCCGTCTCCTGTCGACCGATCGCCTGTGGTCATCAGGCAAGGCCCCCTTCTCCGTCGAAAAAACTGACGACCTGCTCCTCTATTTGACGCTCGGCGTCGTCGTCGGTGGCCGTCTCGGCGAGGTGCTCTTCTATAGCCCCGGCTATTTCCTTTCGAACCCGCTCGAGATCTTCAAAGTCTGGAAGGGCGGTATGTCGTTCCATGGCGGTTTCCTCGGCTCTATCGTCGCAATCCTTCTCTTCGCCCGCCAGAACGCGCAGAGCCCGCGCACTGTCCTCGATCTCGCCGCAGCCGCAACGCCGATCGGCTTGTTTTTCGGCCGCTTGGCCAACTTCGTGAACGTCGAGCTGTGGGGCCGCGTCTCGGACGTGCCATGGGCGATGGTGTTCCCTCACCCCGAGGCCGGCAGCGTGCCGCGTCATCCGAGCCAACTCTACGAAGCAGCCCTTGAAGGCGCGTTACTGTTCGCCGTCTGCGCTTGGCTGATCTACAAACGCGACGCGCTGAAGCGGCCCGGCCTCGTCGCCGGCACGTTCACAGCAGGCTACGGGCTCGCCCGCTCGTTCTGCGAACTCTTCCGCGAGCCGGAGCCGTTCCATCTCATCAACCTCGGTCCCCTGACCGCAGGGATCGTCTATTCGCTGCCGATGATCGCCGTCGGTGTGTGGATGATCATGCAGGCCCGCTCAAAGCCCGCAGGCGCCGCAAGCGTATGACCGAACAGCTGTATGACCCGGACTTGAGACGCGAAACACCACTGGCGGCAATCCTGAGCGATCGGATTCGTCGCGACGGCCCGATCAGCGTCGCCGAGTACATGCATGCCTGCCTGCAGCATCCCGAGCATGGCTACTACCGCAGCAAGTCGGCCATCGGCCGTGCAGGAGACTTCATCACCGCTCCTGAAATCAGCCAGGTCTTCGGCGAACTGATCGGACTATGGTGCGCCGTCGTCTGGCAGCAGATGGGCCAGCCCTCAGCCTTCGACCTCATCGAACTCGGGCCGGGCCGCGGCACGCTAATGACGGATGCCCTGCGCGCCGCGCGGCTCGTCAAAGGCTTCCGCGACGCAGCCAGCGTGAAGCTGGTCGAGACCAATCCGCTGCTTCGTCAGGCGCAGGCCGAGGCCCTTCATACGCAGTCCGTGACACCATCATGGATCGACGGCTTTCCACCATTGACCCGTCCCGCCATCGTCATCGCCAACGAGTTCCTCGATACCGCAGCGATCAACCAGCACGTCATGACGGACAGCGGCTGGCAGGAGCGCGTCGTCACGGTCGATAGCGCGGGACACTTACAGTTCACCTCCCGGCCAGCGTCGGCAACCAAGCATCTCTCCGATGCCTTTCCATCGGCCCCCCACGGTGCAATCGCCGAGACCCGCGCCGATCCTCTGCCCGATTGGCTGACCACAGCCTCACATGTGCCGCTCGCAGTGTTACTAGTCGACTACGGCCACACCGAACCGCTAACGGGCGAAACGCTGCAGGCCGTGCGCCAGCACACGTTCGAACACCCGCTAACATCGCCGGGGGAAGCCGACCTCTCCTGTCAGGTCGACTTCAAAGCCATCGCCGACGCGATCCGTCCCGCGCTTGCGGTCGACGGGCCCACCACACAGGCGGAGTTCCTGGGCGCTCTCGGCATCATGGAGCGCGCCTCGCGCCTGATGGCCGCCAACCCCGCCAAGTCCAACACGATCGAGATGGGCGTCGCCCGCCTGATGAACCCGCAAGGCATGGGGAGCCGCTTCAAAGTGCTCGGCGCGCGGAGTCCGAGATTGCCGCAATTGCCGGGGCTGCCCACGAAGTGAGGACACATGGCGTCGAAGCTACTGCAGAGATATCGGGAAGGCGAGTTCGAGCAGGTTTGGCGCGAGATTCGGTCGTATGGTGGCATCGATGGCGCGTTGAGACACGAGATAGGTGAAGTCGCGGACGCGACCATGCATCGTGTCTCACAGAACGTGGACATACTGTCTGAACGGTTGCACCAAGTCGGTTGGCACGTGTTATCGCATGAGCGATGCGGTCTGCGGACCAAGCCGAGGCCGCAAGACCGCACCGCCATTGACCGAATCGCGAAGATCACAGGTGCGCCAATTCCGATCTCGCTTCAGGCATTCTGGCAGATCGTAGGCGGCGCCAACTTCGTTTGGGACTATAGATCTCCTAAACCAATGCCAAATCTCGGCTTCGCACTACCGTTAGAAGAGCACGATGCACTCTGTGTCGATCCCGCGGCTGACGCAGTTGAGAGTTCCGAGGAGCTTTGGGGAGACGAAGAGCAGCCAGCATACGTCTATCTCGCTCCGGACTTCTTACATAAGGCGAATATAAGCGGCGGCGCGCCCTATCTGATCGAATTGCCGTTTGGCGGAGCCGACCCCATCTTTGTCGATGAGCGACGGAATTTGCCTTTCGTCGATTATCTTCGCTTCTCATTCAGTTGGGCAGGGTTTCCAGGTCTTGCAGATCATGCCGATCGCAGAGATGTGCGTGATTTCGTCGAGCGGTTCACGAAGGGTCTGGCACCGTTTTGATGCGTGCTCACTCAATGCTGCCGCACCCGCAACCCCAACGACAGCGCCACGCCCGCGATCGAACTGACCAGCATCGCCGCCAGGACGGCATCGTAGTTCCCCGCCGCGTCGAACCATGCGGCACCGGCCCATGCGCCGAGCCCGCCGGCGACCTGATGGATCATCGTGATGATCCCGGTGAAAAGGCCGAGGTTGCGCGCGCCGAAGGCATCCCGGCAGAACACCACGCAAAGCGGCGCGGTGACGAGGAACGTCGCCCCGAACAACAGCGCGAACAGCGCGACCGTGACCGTGCCCTTGTCCATCAGAACGGCCGCGAAAAGCACGACGCGCAATCCGAATGCCGCGAGTGTCGGCACGAGCGGACCCGCCTTGTCGCTCGCCCATCCGGACATGAGCACGCCGAGCAGCATCATCAAGCCCATCGCAGCGAGCAGGTTGCCCGCGAAGACCGCGTTTGCGCCGTGATCTTGCGCGAATGCGACGATGTGCGTCGTCACGAAGAAATCCTCGAGCCCGCACAACGCATAGATTGCAGCGAGTAACCAGAACCGCCGCGTGCGCAAACCTTCGGCGACCGTCAGGCCCGGCGCGGCTTCCAGCTGGCGCACGCCTGACGGTCGCACAGCGATGGACCGGCAAATGCCGAAGAAGATGAGCGGCAGCAAGGCGACATGCACGACGGCAAGAACCAGATAGATTTGCCGCCAACTGGTATCCGCGACAAAGCCCGACAAGACGGCGAGCACGACGAGCTGTCCAAGGCCCATGCCGGTCAAGGCCACGGAATTTGCCATCCCGACGTTCGCCGGAAAGGCGCGCGTCGCCATAACGCCAACCGGAATGAGCGACGCGATGCCGGACCCGAGCGCGAACACTACGCCATAGAGCAACAGCAACTGCACCGGCGAACCGACCAGCGCCGTTCCCGCCAATCCCACTGCTGCGATCAGCGCGCCGGCACCGAGCACCAGCCGCACATCATGGCGATCCGCCAGCCGCCCCGCATAGACCATCGCCACTGCCGAGACGACCTGGAACGCGAACACCGCGGCCCCGATCAGCGATCGCCCACCCGCGAACTCGGCTTCGATGGGCTTCAAGGTCAAACTGATGACGAACCGCGCCCCGCCCCCCACGAACAGCACCAGCGCCCCGGCCGCGAGCGCGAGAATGGCGATCTTCTGTCTATCGCGCTGCATGCCTGCCGAATGTCCATGGGGAGCCACCTTGGATCTGTCGCAGACACCAGCAATCACGGCAAGGCGCGTCTCCCCGGCCAGACGTCCCCAATTCGGTCATCGCCGCGAAGGCGGCCACCCAAGCAAGCTGATGCAACTTCGCCGGAGCCGACAACTCTGCCCCCCATAACGCCACTTTGACTTGCCGCAGTGCGCCCGTTGCCGGTAAGTGCGCCAAGAGCGAGCGGCAAACCGCCCCAGTGGACCGAGCATGACCGACATCTACATCACATTCGGCGTCTTCCTGGCGGGGCTGGTAAGCTTCCTGAGCCCCTGCGTGCTCCCCCTGGTCCCGCCTTATCTCGCCTACCTCGGCGGCACGACCATCGAGCGCCTGAACGACACCGACGGCCTCGAACGCACCGTCTCCCGTCGTGTAATCATGGCCTCGTTCTTCTTTGTCGGCGGCTTCACGACCGTTTTCGTCACCCTCGGTGCGGGCGCCTCTGCCTTCGGCCAACTCCTGCTCGGCTATCGCGACACGTTGTCGATGGTCGCGGGCGGCGTCATCATCCTGTTCGGCTTGCACTTCCTCGGCCTACTCCGCATCCCGCTGCTCTACAGCGAGAAGCGCTATCATGCCGACGTCGAGAGCGTGAGTTTCGCAGGCGCCTATCTCCTCGGCCTCGCCTTCGCGTTCGGCTGGACGCCCTGCGTCGGTCCGGTCCTCGCGACCGTACTAGCCGTCGCCGCACAGGAAAACAGCCTCAAGACCGGTGTCTGGCTCCTGCTGTGGTACTCGCTCGGCCTCGGCGTTCCGTTCGTCCTCGCAGCCGTCGCGATCAAGCCCTTCCTCGGCTTCATGCAACGCTTCCGCCGTCACTTGGGCCGCGTCGAGAAGATCATGGGCATCATGCTCGTCATAACCGGCATCCTGTTCCTGACCGGCTCGATCAACGCCTTCGGCCAGTGGCTGCTTGAAACCTTCCCCGTTCTCGCCCAATTCGAAGAATGGGTCGCGCCGAAGAACCTCGGCAGCGAGATCTTGAAGCGGGGGCAATGAGCGAAATGGCCAAGACGGCTGTAGCTCAATCTGTTGTTGCGATGACCATCGCCGGCTCGGATTCGGGCGGCGGCGCCGGCATCCAAGCCGACTTGAAGACCATGACCGCCCTCGGCGTCTACGGCACGAGCGCTATCTGCGCGCTGACCGCCCAAAACACGCGCGGCGTCCAAGGCGTCGAACTTGTCTCGCCCGCGTTCGTCGTCGCCCAGATCAACAGCATCCTTTCCGACATCGACGTGCGCGCGGCAAAGACGGGAATGCTCGCCAACGCCGCAATCGTCACAGCCGTGGCCGACCGTATGGCAGAGGCAGCCCACATTCCCCTCGTCGTCGACCCCGTGATGATCGCGACATCGGGCGACAGCCTGCTGACGCCGGATTCGGTTGACGCCGTGCGCAAGAAGTTGCTGCCGCGCGCCCGCATCATCACGCCGAACTTGCCCGAAGCCGCAGCCCTGCTCGGCGGCAAGGAGGCACAATCGAGTGAAGACGTCGTCGTTCAGGCCCGCGCCCTGATGGCGTTCGGCTCGCGCGCTGTCCTCGTCAAGGACGGCCACGGCACCGGCGCCGAAGTCGCCGACGTCCTGATCGACGGCGACACCGTGCACGTCTTCAAGAAGCCGCGCATGCAAGCGACTAATACCCACGGCACCGGCTGCACCCTGTCCGCCGCGATCGCCTCATATCTCGCACTCGGTCACGATCTGCCCGCGGCCGTCGAGAAGGCGCAGGACTATGTCTGGAACGCCATCCGCGCTGGCCAGACCCTCGGCGTTGGCCACGGCCACGGCCCCGTCGATCATCTATGGATGCAGCGCCGCAACTGAGTCCTGTCCCGGCTCGAAGCGCCGCTAACAAATGACGGCTGCTGACCCGGCGCAGAAGTTGCAAACCGAACGCGCCTCCCCCCAAACTGTCATGGCAGGCCTTGTGCCTGCCACCCATTGAGCCGCGCACTCAACGGTGAAATGATTGCGAGATGTCGCTGCAGCTGAGCCGCAACACCAGGTTCACGCGAGCGGCCCGATGGGTGGTCGGGACAAGCCCGACCATGACAACGGTGGGTGAAGCGCGCACCCGGGCCGGATGTCGGCAAGTGGCCCATCGCGTCGGAAGTTGTGCGGTCTGTCGGTGGATGGCTGCGGCGCAGTTGAGGCGCGCGATTGTTGCGGCGTATCGGAAGGCACAATCTTCGGCATCTTTTAGCCAGCCACCGTGCCGGGGCGGATCATGACCGTCGCGTATCCGGGTGGGAACCGCCGATGCAGAGTACTCATAACGCAATGCCCTTGACGGGCGGAACCCGGGCAACTGCACAAGCCATCACGGCCCTTAAATCGAACGGTGCGGTCGATCCGAAAGCGTGATGGCGACCAAAAACGGCGGTGAGCGGAGCGCAAGATGCCGCGTTCTTCTCAACTGCAAAAATTGCGGATCGCCCGCGCGCCACTCCCTCAGCGAGCCCTGGATGACAGGCGCGGGTCGCAGTCTTGGCACGCGTCAGGCTCAGAAAATATCAGGCTCCTTCACCGGCGCGCCGAAGCTCGTCTCCAGAAAGTCGAAGTCGCAGCCGTCGTGCGCCTGCTTGATGTGCTGCGAGAACATCCAGCCATAGCCCCGCTCGTAGCGTGGTGCGGGCGGCTTCAACGCAGCGCGGCGCTTCGCGAGTTCCGCATCTGAAACCTCGAGTTTGATCGAGCGCGCTGGCACATCGACCGTGATCTTGTCGCCGGTCTGCACCAAAGCGAGCGGCCCGCCGACGTAGCTCTCTGGCGAAACGTGCAGAATGCAGGCGCCATAGCTGGTGCCGCTCATGCGAGCATCAGAAATGCGGATCATGTCGCGCACGCCCTTTTTGACGAGCTTGGTCGGGATCGGCAGCATCCCCCACTCGGGCATCCCGGGACCACCCTGCGGCCCTGCATTGCGCAGCACGAGAATGTCGTCCTCGGTGACGTCGAGATCTTCCCGGTTGATGTTGGCCTTGAGAGCAGGATAGTCGTCGAACACGATTGCGCGTCCCGTGTGCTGCAGGAACTTCTGGGCGCACGCACTCGGCTTGATGACGCAGCCGTCAGGCGCCAGATTGCCCTTGAGAACGGCAAGCGCACCTTCGTTATAGATCGCTTTGTCGAGCGGCCGGATCACGTCGTCGTTGTAGACCTTCGCGTCGGCGAGTGCCTCGGACCACGGCTTGCCCGTGACATTGATCTGCCCGAGATCGAGATGGCCGGTGAGCCGCGACATCAAGCCGAGCAGCCCGCCCGCATAGTAGAAATCCTCCATCAGGTACGTGTCGCCAGACGGCCGCACGTTCGCGAGCACAGGCACTTTGCGTGACGCCGCGTCGAACTCGGCGAGGCCAACGTCGTCATGACCTGCACGCCGCGCCATCGCGAGAATGTGGATGACAGCATTCGTCGAGCAGCCCATTGCCATCGCGACCGCGATCGCGTTGAGGAACGCGCCGCGGGTCATGATTTTCGACGGCGTCAGATCTTCCCAAACCATCTCGACCGCACGCCGGCCAGCGGCAGAACACATGCGCACGTGGCTCGAATCGGGCGCGGGAATGGACGACGTGCCGGGCAGGCACATGCCGAGTACATCGGCGAGCCCCGTCATCGTCGACGCCGTGCCCATCGTCATGCACACGCCATAGGAGCGGTTGAGCCCCTCTTGCATCTCCGTCCAGTCCTTCTCGGATACATTTCCGGCCCGCCGCTCGTCCCAATACTTCCAGGCGTCAGAACCGGAGCCGAGCTGTTTGCCGTGCCAGTTGCCTCTGAGTTGCGGCCCCGCCGGAACGAAGATGGCGGGAACGCCGGCACTCGTCGCGCCGAGGATGAGGCCAGGGGTGGTCTTGTCGCAACCGCCCATCAACACGACGCCGTCGACCGGCTGCGAGCGGATCAGTTCTTCCGTCTCCATCGCGAGGAAATTGCGATAGAGCATCGTCGTCGGCTTGACGGTGCTTTCGCTCAGCGAAATTGCCGGCAACTCGACCGGGAACCCACCCGCCTGCAGCACGCCGCGCTTCACGTCGTCGACGCGATGCTTGAAATGGGCGTGGCACTGCGCGAAGTCAGACCACGTGTTGATGATGCCAATGACCGGTCGCCCCTGGAATTCTTCGACCGCATATCCGATCTGGTTCATCCGCGAGCGATGCCCGAACGAGCGCAGATCGTCCGGTGCGAACCAGCGCGCGCTGCGGAGTTGAGCGGGTGTCTTCCTGGTCATTGAGCCCTACTGTCGTGTGCTGTGTATTCGATCACGACGATGCCACGGCTTGATCTGCGCTTCCAGCCACATGGGCGCATGAATCCGCATAGGGCCATGAAACCGCAAAGGTCCATGAAAAACCCCGGCTAGCGCAGGGCTGGCCGGGGCTCTCGATAGTCGACGGAGTGTGGCGTCTTACTTCTTCGGTTTAGCGGCCTTCTTGACCGGCTTCTTCTTCACGGCTTCGCACTTGCCGACGCCAGCATTCCACTTTTCCTTGCCCTTGATGCAGCCGAGGGTAGTGTCTCAGTTTGAAAAATAGTCCCTCTTGACCTGTCGTGCGGCGCAGCCCACCTCCGTGCTATGCTTAGCGGAAAGCAGGAGCGCCACAATGTCCGTGAAGGTTGACCATCCGAATGCGAAAACCGTTTGGACAACAATCGATTTCAGCAACGGCGGGATGAGTACTGTCGTTGTTGTCGAGACCGATCTCGCACTTAATGTGGGCGATCCGAAATACGACGAGAAAAGCATCCAAGAGCTTTGGGAAGCGGCGGCAACCCAAATTACCGACCAGCACTATGCGGCTGACGTGATCCGCCTTGTGGAGATTGGCCGCGATGCCTAAAGGCCCCAAAGGTCAGAAGCGCCCTGCCGACGTGATCGGCAACGCTGTCAAAGTCATGAGGATCGCCACTGGCGAGGAAGAAGAAGCTTTGACTGACGACGGTAAGGACAAGGCCGCCGTCAGTCTGGGTAGACGTGGAGGGAAGGCTCGCGCCCATTCAATGACCGCTGAGCGACGTACTGAAATCGCGAAGTCGGCTGCTGCTAAGCGATGGAAGAAATAGCGTCGCGTTTCGGAGACGTAAGCAAGCCATCCTTCACCCCACGCATGATAACATAAGTCCGCATTAAAGGGCTAACGAACCGATATCGGAGTCGGCGAGTCTCGCCTTCACGCACCAGGATGCAGCCTCTGTGCGCCTCACTCAGTTCCTTCAAATGGCGCGCGAAATTCGGTATGTCGAAATCGGGCCTTTCGGCAATAACTCGCAGCGGCCCCCGGACGGCTGCCGCAGTAAAAAAGCTTTTTTCATCTACATCTGCTAGTGCGCACGAAAGCAGCACCTCTTTGTAAAGGTGTTCAGGTTGGTGACTTCGCGTTGCCTCATAGTACGCTGTCTTTATTGATTCCTGCCATTGATCCAAAGACTTGCGCATCCCGGACTCAACTGCTGACGTTGTCACAGAGAGGCTGTTTTCTTCGAGGGCAGCCCGCGAACTGTACAAGGAAAGCATGTGCGTCACGTATGGCAATCCCTGCGACAGGCGGACAATTTCACCTAACGCTTCCTTGGTGATGGTCATGCCAAGGCGCTCAGTTCCCTTTCTGACAATTTGCTCTATTTCCAATCGCGACATACGCGGCATTGGCACTTGAATGAGCGACCGCTCGATGGATCTGTGACCGGCTATTAATTGATCAACGGAGTCGGCAACCCCAATCAGGATTACTGTTGCAGGTGTCGCCGAGTCCGAAAGCGCCTTGATGGTATCGGCCATTAGTTCTGCAACGTCAGGATTCGTAAGTCGGTCAAATTCGTCAACTGCTACGACCAGAGTTGTTGACTGGCCAACTAGCGAAAGTGCCCGCCTGACGTCATCAGGCCGCAACTCGTTGGGTAGGCCGTCAATCAGCCGACGATGTGACGCTTGTTGTTGCGCGCTAAAACCGATGCCATCGCGAAGGTCCGTAATTGTGATGTCCTGAAGAACCTTGCGCCACAATGACGAGAAATCATCGGTTGCGTCACAATTTGCGCGCGCAAACAGAACAGTCGCCCCAAGCTCTTGAAGGAATGCCGAAAGAACGTTTGCAAGAGACGTTTTTCCAACTCCCCTGTCACCATAAAGAACTGCATGAAAACCCCTCTGGGATACCGCCTCAAGAATCTTACCGATCTGAATTTGGCGACCAGCGAATAGGTCGCGCTCGCTGACCGGCGATCCCGGGGTAAAAACGGAACCTGCCAACATCCACCGCTTTTGCTGGTTGGGTTCTTGTGCCGGTTTCACCATTGGACGCCTCGTAATGCTGCTAGAATCATGCTTAAAGCTACTAGTAATGTTGCCACCCTGTCTAGTGTTGGTCAATTCGCCGCTGATACGCCTGGAGCATCTAATAGACAGTGCTTGACGCTAAGCATAAAAGTTCATATATTGGAGCTATGAACAAGCTCCCAATGCAGACCCGCGTCCAAATCCTCTCGATGCTCTGCGAGGGCAGCAGTATGCGGTCGATCTCTCGCGTCTGCGACGTTTCCATCAACACGGTCGCGAAGATGTTGGAAGACGCGGGCAAGGTCTGCATGGCCTTCCATGACGAGAAGGTTCGCGGGGTGAAGTCGAAGAAGGTGCAGGTGGACGAAATCTGGTCCTTCTGTGCCGCCAAGGCAAAGAACGTCGCGAAGATGAAGGCCCCGGTAGATGGTGCTGGCGACGTGTGGACGTGGACCGCACTGGATGCCGACAGCAAGTTGATCGTGCAGTGGTTCGTTGGCGATCGTGACGCTGATAGCGCGAAGCTGTTCATGGATGATCTGGCCGGTCGGCTCGCAAACCGCGTGCAGCTCACCAGCGACGGACACAAGCCATACCTTCAAGCCGTCGACTTGGCTTTCGCTGGCGAGGTCGATTACGGCATGCTCGTGAAAATCTATGGCCCGACGCCGGGCGGTGCCGCTCGCTACAGCCCCGCCGTCTGTATCGGCGCAAAGCGCACCGTGATCACTGGCAACCCGGACAAGGAAGCGATTAGCACGTCATACGTCGAGCGCTCGAACCTGACGCTCCGCATGCATAATCGCCGCTTTACGCGCCTCACCAATGCGTTCTCGAAGAAGTTCACCAGTCACGTAAACATGGTTGCGCTGTACACGGCCTGGTACAATTGGGTGCGCATCCACAAGACGTTGAAGGTCACGCCAGCCATGGCCGCTGGCCTCACTCCGTCGCTGATGACGATGGAAGATGTTGTTGGACTCATTGACGCCGCTGCACCGAAGCCGGGGCGGCCTAAAGCTTACAAAAAGAAACTTCTCATCGCTCCACCTCAAGCTGAGTAGAGACTACCAGACATGTTCAAATGGAAGACGAAGTCAAAAAACGGTCTCGTCAATCTTGAGATGCTGGGCCAGGACGGATCAAATCACTCGACCATGTCGGCCGAACAGGCAGTACGATTGGCTCTCGACCTGATTTCAGCAGCAGCGCAGGTGCAGAGCCAAGCCCTATCAGACATTCTGTCTGATGCCCCTCTTTTGGACATTTCTGAGCCTGATTGGAAGACTGGGATTGATCTAGACGGTCGGATCGTCGTTGCTTTGAAGACATCTGATCACTTGCCTCCGGTAAGATTCCGCCTAAGGACGGAGCGCGCAGAGAAGCTGGTTATGCACATCAATGAGATGTTGGCCGATCCGGCGAGCGGCGCGATTTCCAAGGTTCATCACTGATTTGAGCGCCGGAATGCCACATCAGACTGGCGAAATTTCAAACTGAGACACCACCCAGCCGAGCTTCGTCTTGGCGGGCGCCTTTGCGGCGTCGGCGGTCGACATGGCGAGGCCGGTAGAGAAGGCAGCGATCGTCAGTGCAGCGAGAATTTTACGCATTTCGGTCCCCTGTTTCCCCTGATTTTCTTGTGCGACACGAGTCGCAAAGTCGAGAGTAGAACGTGTCCCGGGGGCAGTCGCAACGGCATTTTCAATCAAAACTCGCGCGCTGATCTATTGACAAAATCAGAGTGGAATCGGCCCCGGAAAAGGGCGTGCCCGGCATGACAGGACACGCCCCAATTCATCACTTGCTCTCGTTGGCCTGGATCTCTCCGAAGAGCTCGAAGCCTTCACCCTTCACGCGTGCCATCCGGACCGACTGGATCGGATAGAAGTCCGTCGCGCTGGTGTTGACCTTGATCCCCGGCATCAGCAACGGGGCTTCAAAGCCTTGCAGCGAGGCGGCCGTCTTCATGATGTTTTCGCGCGTGAGATTGTCGCCGGCCTTCTTCAGCACCTCGATCATCGTATGGGCGACCGAATAGCCGTAGTTGTGGCCATCATCCTTGAGGTCCGCCTGCGGCATATACTTGCCCATGAAGGCCTTCCACGCTTTCGAATCCGCGTCGTTCGCGAACGTCTCATTGTTCGCGTCCTTGCGGTAGAGAGCGAGCATCACGCCTTGCGATGCCTCGATGCCGGCCGGCTTGAACACCGAGCCGAACGACGACGACACGTTGTTGAGGTAGTGCGCCGGCTTCCAGCCGATCTCGGCGGCCTTCTTGATCGCCTGCGCCGCGAACTTCGGCGTGGTGATATTGAAGAACACGTTGGCGCCTGAATTCTTCAGCTGGATCATCTGGCTGTCGACGGTCGGATCGGTGACCTCGTACGTCGAAAGCTGCACGATCAGCTTCTCGTTCTCCTTGCCAAGCCCTGCCTTGAAGCCGTTGAAGTAGTCCTTGCCGTAGTCGTCGTTCTGCATGAGGACGCCGATCTTCGCGTCCTTGATCGTCGACAGAATATGCTTCGCGTAGATCGCGCCTTCCGTCGCATAGTCCGGCTGCCAGCCCATCGTCCATGGGAAGTCCTTCGGCTGGCCCCACTTCGAAGCGCCCGTCGCGACGAAGAGCTGCGGCACCTTCTTCGCGTTCATGTATTTTTGGATCGCCGTGTTGCCGGGCGTGCCAAGCGTGTTGAAGAGGAACAGGACCTTGTCTTCTTCGACAAGTTTGCGGACCATTTCGACGGTCTTCGGCGGCGCATAGGCATCGTCGTAGCTGATGAATTTGATCTTGCGGCCGTTGATGCCGCCGTTGTCGTTGACCATCTTGAAGACGGCCTCGATCGTCTTGCCAATCGCCCCGTAAGCGGAAGCGTTACCGGAATAGGGGTTCGTATGACCGATCCTTATCTCGGTATCTGACGCGCCTTCGTCATATTTCTTCTGCGCGACCGCAGGGCTGATCGCGAGCGTCGCCGCGAGCGCGCCCGCACTGGTGGCAAGGAGCAGTCGTCTATTGAGAGACATGGGCGTTTCCTCCTGTTGATTATTCGTTGATTGATGCAGTCCGTTTGAGATTATCGGCCCCGCGTTAGTCTCGCCCAGAGCGAAGCAAGACCGCCCGCGATGCCGTTCGGCATGAAGTACATGAGCAGTATGAGCATGATGCCGTAGATGGTCCAGGGCTCGAGTTCGACCGGCAGATGCACGGCCGCACCGATCTTCTTTGTCAGCGCATCGGCATATTTCTCGATCACCTGAACAAAGATGCCGCCAAGCAGCGCACCCGGCAGCGAGGCGATTCCGCCGACGACGGCGCCGACTAGGATCGCGATCGAAAGCTCGAACCGAAAGCTGTCAGGCGAAACGAACTCGAAGATGATCGCGTGCAACGCGCCGGCGACGCCGACGAACATGGCGCTGATGCCGAACGTGATCGCCTTAGTGCGCGCCGTATCGATACCCATCGTATCGGCGGCGAGCGGTTGATCGCGGATGGCGCGCATGGCCCGGCCCATTCGGCTGTCGAGTAGATTGCGGGCCAGCCAGAACATGATCACGGCGACGATGAGAACGACCAGATACATCCATTGATCCGGCGTCACAGGCAACCCGAACGGCGGGTCCGGCTTGATCAGATTGATCCCCTGCACGCCGTTGGTGAAGCCCTCGAAATGCCGGTACTTCAGGATCTGCGGCGTCGCGACCGCGAGCGCGAACGTGGCAAGTGCGAGATAGTGTCCTTCGAGCCGCAGCGCTGGCTTGCCGAACAGATAGCCGAGCACGAAACTCGCCGCGGCCGCGACTGGCAGTGTCGCCCAGTATGGCCAGTTTTGCTGATCGATCAGGATTGCAGCCGCATAGGCGCCGGCCGCGAAGAATGCGCCATGGCCGAGCGAGATCTGCCCATTGAAACCGGTGAGCAGATTGAGGCCGAGCACCGCGATCGCATAGACGATCATCAGCGAGATCTGCAGAAAGTAGAAATTCGAAATCAGCCCGGTCTTGCCGCCGAGCCACGGCAACGCCGCAGCAAGGATCAAGCCGGCAATCACCAGCCAGGAAATTTGCCGCCGCGGCTCTGCGGCAGATGTCAGGGCGGGCGCTGCACTCGTCGTCATCATCGCCATGGGATCAGACTCGCTTGACGGTGACGCGGCCGAACAAACCGCTCGGCTTCAGCGTAAGGATGGTGATGACGATGATCAGCGCGACCGAAAGTTTCTCGCCGTTGCCGATGAGATAAACGCCCGTCGACTTCTCGAGCGCATTGCCGAAGAACGCGACCATGTTTTCGAGCACGCCAACGAGAAACCCGCCGAACACCGCCCCAGCAGGATTCGAAATGCCGCCGACCAGGGCGCCCGCAAATCCGTACAGCAGGATCGACGCCATCATGTTCGGCTCGAGGTAGACCATCGGCGCGACGAGCGCGCCGGCCACCGCGCCCACTGCCGCCGCCATCCCCCATCCGAGCGCCAGCATCCAACCGACATTTACGCCGGCCAATCGCGCGGACACCGGATTTTGCGCTGCCGCACGCATGGCAAGACCGAGCGAGGTGTAACGGAAAAACGCGAACAACACGCCGAGCATCACGATCGTCACCCCGATCATGCCGATTTGATGCGGCCCGAGAATGCCCGACCCCGCGAAGGTCACGTTCGGGAACGGCGACGGGAAATTCTTGATCGTGTGGCTCCAAATCGCGCCGGCCATCGAGTGAAAGATCGCCAGCAATCCGATGAACACGACCACCGACGACAAAACGGACGCATTGTGCAACGGCCTGAGAATGACGCGTTCTATAAGTACGCCGATGACGAAGGAGACAGCCATCACCACGGCGAGAGCCAGCCAGAAATTCCAGCCCCACTGGATCAGTTGCCACGTCAGGTACGTGGAGAACATCGCCATTTCGCCTTGCGCGAAGTTGAGATGATCGGTCGAAACGAAAATCATCACGAGGGCGAGCGCGACACAGGCATAGATTGCGCCGTTGGCAAGCCCCGAGGCGAACTGCTGGATGAACTGCTCCATGTTGGCCTCAATATCCGAGATACGATTTGCGGATGCGTTCGTCGCTCTTGATCTGCGCGGCCGGACCCGACATCACGACGTTGCCGGTTTCGAGCACATAGGCTTCATTGGCGAGATCGAGAGCCAGCGCCGCGTTCTGCTCGACCAGCAGCATCGATACGTTGTCCCGCTCGTTGATCGACCGCATAATGCGGAAGATTTCCTGCACGATGAGCGGCGCAAGGCCGAACGAAGGCTCATCCAGCAGCATCAAGCGTGGCCGCAGCATCAGGGCGCGTCCGATTGCGAGCATCTGCTGCTCGCCCCCCGACAGCGTGCCGGCCTGCTGGCTGAGGCGTTCCTTGAGGCGCGGGAAGTACGAAAAGACGCGCTCGAGATCCTCGGCCACAGCCGCCTTGTCGCGTCGCGTGTACGCCGCGATACGGAGATTTTCCTCGACGCTGAGGCCGGTGAACGTGCCGCGTCCTTCAGGAACGTGAGCGACGCCGAGCCTCACGATCGATTCCGTCGACTGGTCCGAGATCGGTTTGCCGTCGAAGATCACATTGCCGCGCCGCTCGACCATGCCGCAAACGGCGCGCAGGGTTGTGGTCTTTCCGGCGCCATTCGCACCGAGCAGCGCGGTGATGCCGCCTTCGGCAAGTGAAAATGAAACTTTGTGGAGCGCCTGCGTCGGGCCGTAGAACGCTTCGAGATCGCTGACTTCTAGAAGTGCACCCACGCTTAAGCCCCCGTGCCGAGATAGGCCCGGATGACATCCGGATTGGACTGCACCTGCGCCGGCGTGCCGTCCGCGATCTTTTTGCCGAAGTCGATCGCGACAACTTTGTCCGACACCGACATCACGAGGCTCATGTGATGCTCGACCAGCAGCACGGTCACATGCTGCAGATCCCGCACCCGCCGGATCTGCTCTTTGAGTTTGTCGATTTCATCGTGATTGAGGCCCGCGGCCGGCTCGTCGAGAAGCAGCAACTTCGGCTTCGCAGCGAGCGCGCGTGCCAGCTCGACGCGCTTGCGGATTGGAAACGGCAAGGGGCCGGCGGGCAAGTGCGCGAAGTCGCCGAGCTGCATGAACTCGATATATTCGAACGCCTTCTCGGTGATGGCGCGCTCTTCCTCGGCGACGCCCGGCAATCGAAGACTTGACTTGATAAACCCCGACTTTGTCTGGCTGTGACAGCCGACTTTGACGTTGTCGAGAACAGACATCTTGTCGAACAGCGCCACGTTCTGAAAAGTCCGCCCCATGCCGATCGAAGCAATCGCATGCCTCGGGCTCTGCATGATCGATTGGCCATCGAACGATATGTCGCCCGAACTCGGGATGTAGAGCCGCGACAGGCAATTGAAGAGCGTCGTCTTGCCGGCTCCGTTTGGACCGATCAGGCCGGCAATCTGCCCTTTGAAGACATCGAACGACACCCCGTCTAGGGCGACGATTCCCCCGAACCGGACGGTAACCCCGCGAACGCTCAGCAGGGGTGCCCCTGCATCAACACGTCTCTCGGGGGCCGGCGCAATGCTGGCCACCATGAGTCTTGAGCCCTCCCCTTAAGAGGCGACGGACGCTTTGCGTCTCAATCTTTGGTCGAAGTCTGCGCGATAGGCTGACGGCTGGCAAGGCTTCGATTTGGATTGACATGGAGGCGAACCCAGTCTTGCGGCGGTGTCACAATTGTGCGACAAGGACATCGGATAAGCATCGCACGACCCTGTCGAGCGGTGCGTTTTGCGTTGTCCGGGCTTCAATGCGACATCTCGTATGTTGCGTGCGCAAGCCGGGTCGCGGTCGAGAGTTTGCTCAGTCGATAAGGCACCGGCGGGTGCCTCCCCGAACGGAAGGAAGATCTGATGGCCCGCGTTACCGTCGAAGATTGCGTCGAAAAGGTCCCAAACCGCTTCGAACTCGTTTTGCTCGCGGCCCATCGCGCCCGCTCCATCGCAACCGGCGCCCACGTCACCGTCGCGCCCGATAACGACAAGAACCCTGTCATCGCGCTCCGCGAGATTGCCGAGCCGACGATCCCCGCCGACGACTTGCGCGAAGGTCTGATTCATTCGATTCAGAAGAACGTCGAGGTCGACGAGCCCGAAGCGGCTGCCGCCCCGATGATCGCCCAGGATCGCCGTCCGATGCTCGGCCGTGACGATCAGTCCGCCGACAACGCCGTCGACATGATGACCGAAGAGCAGCTGCTCCGCGGTATGGAAAGCCTGACGCCGACCGAGCCGTCGGCAAGCGGCGCTAGCGGTAACGCGCCGACACCACCCCCGCGTGGCCGCTAAGGTCTTGCTCGACCTGCCTCATTGACGGGTTGCGGGTGCGATCCCATAGTCTACGAAGCCGGCAGTTCGGGTGCACCGGACGGCCGGTTTTTTGCGTCGCAGTCGACGGAGACGTCGGTTGGCACCGTTAGCTTGGCGGGAACAATGGTGAGGTTGCAGTCATGATGCGCCAGTACGAGCTCGTGGAGCGCGTGCTGAAGTACAATCCGAAGGCGGATGAGCTGCTGCTCAACCGCGCGTACGTCTATGCCATGAAGGCGCACACCAACCAGAAGCGCGCGTCGGGCGATCCGTATTTTTCGCATCCCCTGGAAGTAGCCGCGATCCTGACCGATTTGCGGCTCGATGACGCGACCATCGCGACCGCCCTCCTTCACGATGTCGTCGAGGATACCCCCGTCACCAAGGCGGACATCGATCAGTATTTCGGCCCCGAAATCGGCACCCTGGTCGACGGTCTCACCAAGATCAAAAAGCTCGACCTCGTGTCAAAGAAGGCCGAGCAAGCCGAGAACTTCCGCAAGCTCCTCGTCGCGATATCGAGCGATGTTCGCGTGCTGCTGGTGAAGCTCGCGGACCGTCTCCACAACATGCGCACCCTCGAGCACAACAAGCCCGAGAGCCGGCGGCGCAATTCCGAAGAGACCCTCGAGATCTATGCGCCGCTGGCCGGCCGCATGGGTATGCAGGGTCTGCGTGAAGAACTCGAAGAGCTGGCATTCAAGTGGCTCTATCCCGACCCCTTCGCAATGGTGACGCGCAAGCTCGAGGAGCTCCATCGCCGCAATGAAGGTCTTGTCGACGAAATCAAGAGCGCGCTCGAAAAGCGGATGAGCGAGGCTGGAATCAAAGCCGAGATCTACGGCCGCGCCAAGAAGCCCTACTCCATCTGGCGCAAGATGGAGAACAAGCAGATCTCGTTGGAGCAACTGTCGGACATTTACGGCTTCCGTGTCATCGTCGATTCGATCGACGGCTGTTACCGCGCGCTAGGCTTCGTCCATGCGACGTGGAGGGCAGTACCCGGCCGTTTCAAGGATTACATCTCGACGCCGAAGCAGAATAACTACCAATCGATCCACACCACGATCGTTGGACCGCGCACGCAGCGAGTCGAACTGCAAATCCGCACGCGCGACATGCACAAGGTCGCCGAACTCGGCATCGCGGCGCATGCACTATACAAGGATCGCATCGGCTCTGAGGCGCCGGCCTCCGGTCCCGGATTGGCGCGGCGCGCCGTATCCACTGCGGGTGCCCTGCCAAAGGATCATCCCTACCTTTGGCTGCGCCATCTCGTCTCGACTCTCCTCGACGGCTCCAACTCGGAAGATTTCCTCGAGCACACCAAGCTCGAACTGTTCCACGACCAAGTGTTCTGCTTCACGCCGAAAGGCAGCATCATCGCGCTGCCGCGTGGCGCAACGCCCATCGACTTCGCCTATGCGGTCCACACCGACATCGGCAACAACTGCGTCGGCGCCCTGGTGAATGGCCGCCAGTGGCCATTGTCGTCGCAGCTGCGCAATGGCGATGAAGTCGTCATCTTGACGAGCAAGGGCCAAGTCCCGCCCGCCGCTTGGGAGAGCATCGCCGTGACGGGCCGCGCCCGCGCGGCGATCCGGCGCGCCACACGCGATGCGATCAAGCGTCAATATGCCGAGCTTGGGCGGCGCCTGCTCGCTGCCGCGGCGGCACATTGGAAAGTCGACTACTCTGACGACAAGGCAAAAAAGGCGCTGCCGCGTCTCGGTTACAAGGCGATGGATGAGTTATTGGCCGCGATCGGTCGCGCCGATATCGGCTCCGTCGAAGTCCTGAAGCAGATATTTCCTGACACCGTTTTCGAGCGCGAAAAGGTGCCGCCGCGCCAAGTCAGCGTCGACGCACCGGCAGCCAGCACGAACGATGAGGGGTGGTTCAACCTGTCCAAGGTGCGCCGCTTCAAGTTCCGCTGGCCGGGCAGCACCATGCCGGACATTGCGAGTGAGCATGCTGCTGAGGCAGACGGCGATGAGCATTTGGGCGGCGCGCCAGTTCTGGCCTTGCGCGGCCTGCGCAACGACGTTCCGGTCACGGTCGAGGAAGGTGGCGCAGTGCCCGGCGATCGGCTCGTCGGGGTTCTCACGCCAAAGGATGGCGTGCGCATCTTCCAGATCCATTCGCCGCGCTTGCAGGAATACGAGCACGAGCGCTGGATCGACGTCACCTGGAACATCGATCCGGAGCATCCCGAACGGTTTCCGGCGCGCATCGCCGTAACGGTGCTCAACGAGCCGGGCACTTTGGCGCAGATCGCCCAGGTCATCGGCGAGGCGGACGGCAACATCGACAACCTGCGCATGACCCGCCGCGCTCACGATTTTACCGAGATGTTGATCGAGCTCGAGGTCTGGGACCTCGCGCACTTGAACGACATCGTCGCTGGTCTGAAATCCAAGCCCGCCGTCAGCCGCGTTGAACGTGTGTTTGAATAATTTAGCGGGCCTCGGGCTCGCGATCGGCACGTGAGCGCGGCAGCGGCCCGCCTGTGTCCCACATGCCCCATGCCATTGCGCTTGGCGTGATTCGGGCGAATGCAAGACTATCGCCGCATCCAGCAAATCAGTTACCGCTCGACTCCGATACGATTGCGGATCGCCCATGCTGTTCTCATCTCGATGCGCGCCGTCTGGCGCAGAACGCGTGCGGCTCATGCTCTGGCCGCGCCGCAGCTTCGCGCGTTCTACCCGCTATGTCGGCCTTCGCATCTTGCGCTTGAAAGGCAATCCCCACGCCCTCGCGCTCGGCGTGGCGATCGGCACGTTCGTCGCGGCGCTGCCGATCTTCGGTATCCAGATGCTGGCGGCCGCGGCGCTAGCGTGGATGTGCCGCGCCAGCATCGCAGCGGCACTGCTCGCGACCTTCCTCGCCAACCCGATCGTCACACCGTTGCTCTGGGTTGCTGCCTATGCCGCCGGTCAAGTGGCGCTCGGCACGGCCGACCCGTTGTCCCCTGCCGAAATCGTTAGCCAATTCCGTGATGTCGGCCTCTGGTTCCGCACCTACGACGTATCCAAGGCAAGCCAGATGGTTTGGCCGTTGCTGAAGCCGCTGTTGATCGGATCCGTGCTCATCGGCGCTGCGTTGGCTGTGGTCGGCTATTGGTTGGCATTCCAACTCGCGACGGCCTACCGCCATTCCCGCTCGGAATTAGCCGTGCTGCCGGTCGCAAGCCTCCCGTCCGGCCGGCCGTCTTGACCGCTGCACTGCTGTCGACCATCTGATACGCTTATGATCATCGGCATCGGCAATGACATCTGCGATATTCGCCGCATCGAGCAGGCGATCAGCCGCTACGGCGACCGCTTCACCAATCGCCTATACACCGACGCAGAACGCGCGCGCTCGGACGGTAAGCTCGGCCGCGCCGCCTCTTACGCCAAGCGCTTCGCAGCCAAGGAAGCCTGCGCCAAGGCCCTTGGTACCGGGTTGAGCCGGGGCGTCTATTGGCGCGACATGGGGGTTGTAAACCTATCGTCCGGTAAGCCGACGATGGCGTTGACCGGCGGCGCCATGAGACGCTTGCTGTCGCTGACGCCCGCTGGTTTTGAGGCCAAGATCGATCTGACGATCACCGACGAGTACCCGATGGCCCAAGCCTTTGTGATTATTTCCGCCGTGCCCCTCGGTGCAAAGAGAGACTAAGCTACTGAAATAGAATGAAAATATCAGCTTGTCCGTATCCCGGGACCGGCTGTGGCAGTCGTTTTGCACGCCTTTTTCTTGACACATAAAGATATCTTTATATGCTCCCGTCATCGGATTGGAGCAAAAGATGCCTGCGTCAGGCCAGATCAGCTCGGCAGCAATGGTCACCGCCCTCAAGGCGGCAGCGGAGCCGACTCGTCTGCGCATCCTGGCGCTGCTGGCGGGCAGTGCGCTCAGCGTGAAGGATCTGACGCGCATCCTTGGCCAGAGCCAGCCGCGTCTGTCTCGCCATCTCAAGCTCCTGACCGAGGCCGGTCTCGTAGACCGCGCGCCGGAAGGCAGCTGGGTCTATTTCCACCTCGCCGATCAAGCCTCGGCCCTGACCCGCGATCTCCTGTCCCGCCTTGACCAAGCCGACGCGGTGCTGACCCGTGACCGGCACCGGGCCGAGACGGTGAAGCGCGATCGCCAAGCCGACGCACAGAAGTACTTCGACGCTCAAGCCGGTAATTGGGACAAGATCCGCGCGCTGCATGTTGCCGAAAGCGAGGTCGAAGCGGCGATCCTCTCAGCGCTCCCCGCCCGCCCGATCGACCTCCTGGTCGACCTCGGAACCGGCACGGGCCGCATGCTCGAACTCTTCGCTGATCGCTATGCGCGCGGCATCGGCTTTGACCTGAGCCACGCCATGCTCGCATACGCCAGAAGCAAGCTCGACGCGGCCGCCATCACACACGCCCAAGTCCGCCAGGGCGACATTTTCGACGTCCCGCTCGCCGACGCGAGCGCTGGTGCCGTCGTGCTCCATCAGATCCTTCACTTTCTCGCCGATCCGTTGCGCGCCGTTCAGGAAGCCGCCCGTATTTTGGCGCCCGGTGGCACGCTGCTGGTCGTCGATTTCGCGCCGCACGATCTCGAGTTCCTGCGCGAGGCGCATGCCCACCAGCGTCTTGGGTTCTCCGAAGCACAGATGCGTCAGTGGCTCGAGGCGAGCGGCCTTCGCGCTGTCGGCGCGCGCCACTTGCAGCCTGCGGCAGGTGAGGGACCTGAAAAATTGACAGTTTCACTTTGGACCGCAACGAAGCCGGCGCGATCCGTTCTCGCCCCTGCCGCCTCTGAGTTGGAGCGCACCTCATGAATAGCACTACGCCGCGCAAGAGCCGCCTTCTCGGTTCGGGCGAGATTACTGTCTCCTGCGAATTCTTCCCGCCCAAGACGGAGAAGATGGAAGAAGCCCTGTGGCAGGCGATCCGCCGCCTTGAGCCGCTCGAGCCCGACTTCGTGTCCGTCACCTATGGTGCAGGCGGTTCGACGCGTGAGCGGACGCACAACACCGTCGCGCGGATTGTCAAAGAGACGGCATTGAAGCCGGCCGCGCATTTGACGTGCGTTGCAGCGACGCGTGAGGAAGTCGACGAAGTCGTACGCGGCTATTGGTCGGCAGGCGTCCGCCACATCGTCGCCCTGCGCGGTGATCCGCAGGGCGGTATCGGCACGCGCTATGAACCGCATCCCGGCGGTTACGCGACCTCCGCTGAACTCGTCGCGGGCATCAAGAAGATCGCTGGCTTCCAAGTCTCTGTCGGCGGCTATCCTGAGATGCACCCCGAGAGCGCATCGCTGCAGACCGACATCGACAACTTGAAGCGCAAAGTCGATGCCGGCGCCGACCGCATCATCACGCAATTCTTCTTCGACAACGCGCACTATCTCCGCTTCGTCGAGCGCTGCCGCGCGGCCGGCATCTGGTGCCCGATCCTTCCTGGCATCGTGCCGATCCACAACTTCAAGCAGGTCGCGAGCTTTGCAGGAAAGACCGGCGCGTCCGTTCCCGCTTGGCTCGCCCGCAAGTTCGATGGCCTCGAGCACGACGAGAAAACGTCGCATCTCGTCGCCGCCGCCGTCGCCGCCGAGCAGTGCGCCGACCTCGTCGATGAAGGCATTCGCCAGTTCCACTTCTACACGTTGAACCGCGCCGATCTCGTCTTCGCCATCTGCCACCTTCTTGGCCTGCGCGCATCGCCCTCCGAGCCCGCATTGAAGCAGGCCGTTTGAAATCGTCATCCCGGCGTCTTGCCTAGCAAGCAAGCCAATGAGGCCGGGACCCACGACAAGCCGAAAGCCGATCCTAT
>JAPXTA010000069.1:0-26301 GCA_033812735.1 Hyphomicrobiaceae bacterium
CTCTCTCCGCGTCGGCCGCCTGCTCGATGTCCACACCCGAACCTGGCATGACGACTGGGAGATCATCATCGCCGGAGACCGCATCGCGTCCGTCGGCCCCGCAGGTCACTACACCGGCACCGTCGCCAAGCGCGTGCACGAGCCGGACCTCTCAGCGGTGCCGGGCTTCGGCGAAGTCCACAAACACATCGAAAGCTCCCATCTCACGCCGGAATGGGAAGCGGCCCTGGTGATCCCGCGCGGCAACACCTGGACATGCGAAGCAAGCCACGAGTTCTCCAACGTCGATGGGCCGCACAACCTGGCGTTCTGGCTTGAAGCACGTCGATGCGGCTCGCCCCTCAAGATCTTCCCTTTACCAGGGTCCGCCGTGCCACCGACCGCGCACGAATGGGGCGGCGGCTACTACGGCCGCGACGATCAAAGCCGCTTCATGTCGGAAAGCCTGATGGTCGCGGGGCTCGACGAGGTGATGGACTGGCCCGCCATAGCCGATGCATCCAACCTCTCGCACGATCGGCTGTGGGGCATGATCGAAGCAACGCTCGCTGCTCGCGGCGTGGTGGAAGGCCACGGCGCCGGCCTAACCGACATGGCGACGATCAACGCCTTCGCCGGTGCTGGCCTCGCCTCCGATCACGAGATGCAGTCGGCAGACGAAACATGGGAGAAGCTCACGCGTGGCCTCTTCGCCGAGATCCGCATCCACAATATGTCCGGGATCATCCGCGGCCTTCTCGCCAAGGGCCTCACCGACTGGTCCCAAATTGCGTTCGCGACCGACGACCGCAGCTGCGCCGACACACTGCGCATCGGCGCCACCGACCACAACGTGCGCACCGCGATCGCAGCAGGTTTGCCACCCGAGATCGCCATCCAGTGCGTGACCATCAATCCCGCACGCCATATGCGCCTGACGCCTTACGTTGGCAGTCTCGCCCCGGGGCGCTTCGCCGATATCGTTCTGCTCGACGACGTGGCCGAATTGAACATCGCCAAAGTCTACGCGGATGGCAGGCTTGCGGCTGAGAACGGCGGCTATGTCGGCCCCGTCCCCAAGATTGACTGGCCCGATTGGGCGCGCCGTACCGTCAATATCCGTCGCACGCTCATTGCCGCCGATTTCGCAATATCAGCCGCTCCGGGCCGCACGACGATGCGTGCTGCAGTGCTACGGCCATTCCACTGGGCACCGAACTTCGACACCTTGGACCTCCCCGTCGAAGATGGAGCCGTGCAGCGCGCTGCGGCGCTCAACGTCACCAAGTTCGCGATCGTCGACCGCTTTTCTGGTGACGGCAGGGTGTCCAAAATGTTCTGGCGCGGCTGCGGCCCCCGCGACAGCGACACCGCCCTCGCCTGTTCCGTCGGCCATGACAAACATAACATCTGGGTCTGCGGCTCTTCCGACGAGGCGATGGCCACAGCCGTCAATCAACTCGTAGCGCAGCAAGGCGGTTGGGCGCTTGTCCATCACGACAAGGTCACCGCGACGGTCCGCTTCGAAATCGGCGGCCTCATGAGTTGCAGATCCGCCGACGCCGTCGCCGCGGACCTTGACGCTCTGCACGCAGCAGGTGCCAGCATCGATTGGATGTACGAACCGACCTTCCATCCACGCTGGACCCCGGGCTTCCCGCACCGACTGATGTTCGCGACCCTCACCTGCGCCCCATGGGCATGGGTACTCGTTGCCCCGAGCGAAACCGCCCCCGATGGCTTGGTGAACGTAAGGACCGGCGAGACCCACCCCGTCGTCTGGTAACTTCCCGCCGCCCGGCCTCTTGGATTCCCACTGCGGAGCGTGTTATTCCCTCCCCGAGTGCGGGCGTAGTTCAGTGGTAGAACGTCAGCTTCCCAAGCTGAATGTCGTCGGTTCAATCCCGATCGCCCGCTCCAATCACCCAAAGCAAATCCGGTCGCTATCTGACGTACGGTCGATCACGACGGCCTCAGCGGAATGAAGTGATGCGTACCGTCGCGGCGAAGCTGTTCGACCAAGCCGAACTCCCAATCGAGATAGGCCTGCATCGCGCTGTCGGGAACATCGGTTCCCTCGTAGGGGCGCCGATAGCGATCGATCGGCGGCGAGGCGAGCCGCCCCTCTCCCGCTTCGACACCGAAGCCGGCGGCTTTCCAGGCGGCATTGCCGCCGTCGAGGACGTGAATGGTCCCTGTCAGCAGTGTTGCGAGCTCCGGCGCTGCGTAACGCGCCAGAGCGCCATCCGGACAAGTGACAACATAGCGCGAGGTCCTGGGCAGATTTTTTGCCGAGGCGGCCGACACAGACCTCAGGAAATACCAGGCGCCCGGCACATGACCTTTCTGATAGATCGCATAGCGCGACAGATCGATGACGACTGGCGGCGCCTCCCCTTGCAGCCAATCACGCAAGGCGCGCGGCGCGACCGACGCGGAGGGAGCAATCGGCGGCAGATCGATCATTTCCGCCCCGGCTGCACTGAAATCCGCGGCCGCATATCCATCGGCGACGAACACGTCCCAAGCCATCTGCGCCAGCCACGACGCCGTCATGTTGGCGCGCACACCGTCGGTATCGATGAGGACGATCCGCGCGCCGCGAACCGGCGCGTACATCTCCAGTTCCTGAACGAGTTGTCCACCAGCGACATGGAGAAACCCTGGCACGTGACCTCGGATGTACTCGTCTGGACTGCGCACATCGAAAAAGTACGTGGTTCTCAGCGCCTGCGACGCCCACGCAACGACATCCGCTCGCGTGGCGCGCTTGACACCGGCACGATCCGCCGACGCCCGCGCCTTCTCGACCGATTTTTCGTCGCCGAGCCCGATCCCCTCGCCGTAGCGGCGCGACTGCCCGAGTTGCAGAGGTTGCCGCGCCAGCGTCCAACCGATCGTTCCGTTGCGAAGCGCCCGGACCTTGTTCGGTAGCCCGAAGTTGATCAACGATTGCGTGCCGATCAGACTGCGGGTGCGTCCGGCGCAGTGCACGATGACGGTGGTATCAGTGTCAATCGCCATAGCGGGCACGCGCAACGCGAGTTCCGCTCCCGGCACGCTGATACTACCTGGCACAGTCATCGTCTGATACTCGTCGAACCGCCGCGCGTCGACCAGGAGCACGTTCTCACCGGACGCGATCAGGTCCTTCACCTCCTCTGCTGGAAGCGACGGCGTGTGGCAGACGGCTTCGACCAACTCGCCGAACGCCTTGCTTGGCACGTTGACGTCGATGAAGAGTTCGCCGCCCGCCGCCGTCCAGCCGGCAATACCGCCATCGAACACGCCGACGTTGGTATAGCCCAGCTCCTCGAAGCGCCGCGCGGCAGCCTCCGCCAGCCCTTCGCCGGAATCGATCGTGACGACAGGCACGTCACGCCGCGGCAACTTCGCGTAGGCAAGGACTTCAAGTCGCGACAGCGGCATATTTGCCGCAAACAACGGATGTCCCTCGGCATGCGGGGCCTCCTCGCGAACGTCGAGAAGGGCTATCTCCTCGCGCGCTAGCAACCGGCCGCGCACGTCGGCGTAATTCACCCGGCGAAGCGTCATGTCCCGCTGTCTCTTAGCTATTGATGCGAAAGCAGGGGGGGCCGCCCCGCCCCCCCCATCACGGGTCATTCTTCATCCCGCACTGGGTTCGAGAGCACGCCGATCCCCTCGACCTCGATCTCGACGGTGTCACCTGCCTTCATCCAAGCGGGCGGCTTGCGGGCGTGAGCCACGCCTTGCGGCGTGCCGGTCGCGATGAGATCTCCGGGCTCGAGCGTCATGATCTCAGACAGTAGCGCAATCGTCCGCGCCACGGAGAAGATCATGTCGGAGGTGTTGGAATCTTGCATCGTCGCACCGTTGACGCGCGTCTGAATGCGCAGCGGCGTCGCCCCCGGCGGCAAATCGTCAGCCGTCACGACATAGGGACCAAGCGGTCCGGTGCCGTCGAAGTTCTTCCCCGCAAGCCATTGTGAAGTCTTGCGCTGAAAATCGCGGACGGAAACGTCGTTGAAGATCGTGTAGCCGAACACGTGGTCCAGTGCCCTGCTCTCGGGAATATGCCGCCCGCCCTTGCCGATCACGATGGTGAGTTCGCACTCGTAATCAAGTTGTATCGATGACTTCGGGCGGATCACCGGGTCGCCATGGGCGACGAGCGAACGGTCGTACCGCGCAAAGAACGACGGATAAGTCGGCGGCGGGTGCCCGCCCTCTTTCGCGTGCTCGAGATAGTTGAGGCCGACGCAGATGAACTTCGGCGGATGCGCGACCGGAAGAGAAGCCTTGACGCTCGAAAGCGCATGTTTCGCCGTTGCCGGAGCTTTCGCTGCGGCAGCCCTAACCGCACTCATAGCCGCCGGCCCGCCAGCGATGACGTCGAGAATGGACGCCGGAGCCGATGCATCGGCAGCACCAACGTCAACAACCTCGGCCCCTGTCACCACGCCAAGCCGGGGCGCGCCCGAACCCTTGGAAAACATCATCAGTTTCATTGCTTCCTCCTGCGGCCTTGTTGCTGAGACTTGCCCGGTTTGCGCTGGATCGTCCAGAGACCGGCTGCGCGTGGACCTCAACCCAGACCGGCAAAACCATAGGCAGGTCTTATTGTTTGAATGCCGCCCCAACGGCTAAGCTCGGCACGATACTAGGCCGAAGCCGCCACCCTCGGAGCTCAACCATGTCGTCGTTTCACGGCGTTTTTCCATATCTCGTGTCGCCCGTCGACGCCGCCGGAAATATCAAGACCGCGGTCCTCGCGCGCCTCGTTGACGACCTCATTGCGAGAGGGGTCCATGGCGTGACGCCACTAGGTTCGACGGGCGAGTTCGCCTACCTGACGCCGTCGCAACGTGAGACGGTCGTGCGCACGACGATCGAGGCAACGGCCAGCCGCGTTCCAGTCGTCGCCGGAGTGGCCTCGACCTCGACGGCCGACGCCGTCGCCCAAGCGAAGCGCTGGCAGGCCCTCGGCGCGACCGGGATCCTTGCGATCCTGGAAGCCTACTTCCCATTGTCCGATCAGCAAATCGAGGCGTATTTCCGTGCCATTGCCGACGCTGTCGACGTTCCGGTCGTCCTTTATACCAACCCTCAGTTCCAGCGGGCCGACCTGTCGCTTCCGACCATCGCACGCCTCGCCGATCATCCCCGCATCGGCTACATCAAGGACGCCTCCACCAACACCGGCCGGCTTCTCTCGATCATGAACGCATGCGAAGGGCGGATCAAAGTATTCTCCGCGTCCGCCCACATCCCCACCGCCGTCATGCTGATCGGCGGTGTCGGCTGGATGGCAGGTCCCGCCAATGTCGCGCCGCGCGACAGCGTTCGCCTCTACGATCTCTGCAAATCAGGCAACTGGGCCGAGGCCATGCCGCTCCAACGCCGTATGTGGCGCGTCAACGAAGCGTTCGCAAAATACAACCTCGCCGCCTGCATCAAGGCCGGTCTCCAACTGCAGGGCTACGACGTCGGCGATCCCATCCCGCCACAATCGCCGCTCTCCTCAGACCAACGCGACGCCGTGGCCAAGGCGCTCGACGGCATCGGCTGATCACATTCGCTCCTGACACATTCGGAACCCCACCATGTCCACACGCCTGCTCGAAGGACAAGTTGCGCTCGTCACAGGAGCCGGTCGCGGCTTGGGCCGCGCCTTTGCCGAATGTCTCGCCTCGCTCGGCTGCAACATCGCCGTTCACGGGATGCGCGAGCATGGTCCTTCGGAATATGGCGGCAGCGAAACACTAACGGACGTGGCCCGTACCATCGGCAAGACACACAATGTCGGCACCATCAAATTGCTCGGCGACCTCACGCGGGTCGACGACATCGACCGCATCGCCACCGAAACCGCAACCAAGCTTGGCGCCGTCGACATCCTCGTCCACAATGCCGGCGGCGATATCGCAGCGGCCGGCGGCAAGCCCGATCCCAACGACGTCGTCATGATCAAGCCTGAAGACGTCCGCGCGGTCATCGACCGCAATCTTCTCAGCACGATCTTCGTCTGCCAGCGCATCGCCCGCGACATGATGGAACGACGCCGCGGCCGCATCGTCACCATCGGCTCTGTTGCAGCATTCAAGGGGCGCGCACATTCTGCTGTTTATGCGACGGCAAAAGCCGGCGCCAATCACTTCACGCGGTGTCTGGCGGATCAGCTTCGCCCGTACGACATCACCGTCAATACCATTGCCCCCGGCGATACGCGGACCGAAAGGTTCCTCGCCACGCGCGCCGTCGATCCCAACCGCCTCGCGGAAGCGGGCACGCTCGACCGCATCGCGACCGTCGACGAGGTCGCCCGCGTCGTCGAGTTCTTCGCAGGCCCCATGGGCGCCTTCGTGTCAGGCCAAGTCATCCGTGTTGACGGCGGCGGCCAGCTCTGGCCTGCATAGCGGTTATCAAATCAACGCCATTTGCCTGAATACCGGGGATTGTGACAACGTGCGGGAAATAACACCGCCATGAGGACAACCATGAGCACCGAGTATACACCGCCCAAGGTCTGGGTCTGGGACAAGGCCAACGGCGGACAATTCGCCAACATCAACAGGCCGATTGCCGGGCCGACCCACGACAAAGACCTCCCTGTCGGCAAACACCCGTTGCAGCTTTATTCGCTCGCGACACCAAACGGCGTCAAAGTCACGGTCATGCTGGAGGAACTGCTGGCCGCCGGCCACAAGGGCGCGGAATATGACGCCTGGCTGATCAAGATCGGCGAGGGCATGCAATTCGGATCGGGCTTCGTCGAAGCCAACCCGAATTCCAAGATCCCGGCGCTCATGGACCGCAGCGGCCCGAAGCCACGGCGCGTTTTCGAATCCGGCGCAATCCTGCTCTATCTCGCCGAGAAGTTCGGCGCCTTCTTGCCGAAGGACCCAGACAAGCGGACCGAGGCCCTCAACTGGCTTTTCTGGCAGATGGGCAGTGCCCCCTACCTCGGCGGCGGGTTCGGCCATTTCTACGCCTATGCACCCTTCAAGATCGAATACGCCATCAACCGCTTCGCGATGGAAACCAAGCGCCAGCTCGACGTCCTCGACCGCCACCTCGCCGGCAGCGCGTACATGGCCGGTAACGAGTACTCGATCGCGGACATGGCGATCTGGCCTTGGTACGGCGCCCTCGTTAAAGGTCTCGTCTACAATGCCGGCGAGTTCCTATCGGTGCACGAGTACAAACATGTGCAGCGCTGGACCGACGAAATCGCGGCACGTCCCGCCGTCAAGCGCGGCCGCATGGTCAACCGCACCAGCGGCGATCCCGCGAGCCAATTGCACGAACGCCACGACGCCAGCGATTTCGATACCAAGACCCAGGACAAGGTCGCGAAGTAAACCGAATACCCCTCGGCCGCGATCAAGTCGCAGCCGAAAACACCACAGCCCCCATTGCCATAGCAACCGCCGCTTGCGTCGGGTCGATCACAGGCACGCCGAGCTCCGCCTCGAGCGGCGCGCGGTGGCGCGCCATGCCGGCGCAGCCCATGACGATCACTTCCGAGCCGTCCTTGTCGCGCAACGCGCGGCCGATCTCGATCATCTTGGCGAGCGTCTTCTCGCCCGTCGCCGTCTCCGCGACGGACATGTCGAGTGGCCGCTCGCCTGCAAGCCGATCGAGCAAACCCATCTGCCGCATGTACCGCACATGCCGGCGGATCGACCGCTGCTTGATGGCGATCACTCCGAACCGCTCGCCGCGCGCCAGCGCCGTGAGGACGCCACACTCGTTGATGCCGAACACCGGCCGGTTGGTCGCCTCGCGGCATACGTGCAAGCCAGGGTCCGAATAACAGGCAATCACGAACGCATCGACATCGTTCGACGACTTAACGAGCCGCGCCAACGGCAGCGCTACACTCTCGACGTGCTCCTGCGTCTCGACCCCGAGCGGCCCCTCCTTCAGGGTATGGCACGCGATCTCCGGTCCGCCGGCGAAGCGAATAGCTGCCAACGCGTCGTCCAGCCCCTTGGTCACCGCCTCATTCGAGTTCGGATTGATGACGAGGATCTTTTTGCGGCGGGTCGTCATGCGTGAACCATGCTTTCCGATTGGGTCTCCTACCCCTATCATCCGCCGCAACAGACCAGCTTGCAAGACGAGGCGACGACATGACGGCCAGCTATGATTGCGTGATCCGTGGCGGACGGGTCGCAACGGTAAGCGACGACTTCACCGCCGATGTCGCCATCCGCGACGGCCGCATCGTCGCAATCGGCGAAGGCTTGGCGAGGGGTGCCGCCGAAATCGACGCCAAGGGGATGCTCGTTCTGCCCGGCGGCATCGATAGCCACACCCATATCGAGCAGCTCTCCGCCGCCGGCATCATGAATGCGGACACCTTCGAAAGCGCCACAACCTCGGCCGCGTTCGGCGGGACGACGACCGTCATCTCCTTCGCCGCCCAGCATGTCGGTATGCGCCTCCGCAAGGTCGTCGACGACTACGCGGCACTCGCCAAAGAGGGCGCGATCATCGACTACACCTTCCACATGATCATCTCGGACCCGACCGACGCCACATTGAACGAAGACATTCCTGCGCTCGTCAAAGAGGGGCACGGCACCATCAAGATCTTCATGACCTACGACCGGCTGAAGATCGAGGACGAGAAGCTGCTCGATATCCTGCTGGCGGCGCGGAAATCAGGCGCTCTCGTCTGTGTCCACGCCGAGAACCACGGCATGATCGCCTGGATGGGCCGCCGCCTGATCGAGGCGGGTCATACCGCGCCGAAGTTCCATGCACTGAGCCATCCTCGTGGCTCGGAAGCGGAGGCCATCAACCGCCTGATCGTCGCCGCCGAGTTGCTGGACCAGCCGATCATGGTGTTCCACGTCTCGACCGCCGAGGGCGCCGCGACAATTCGTGCCGCACGCGATCGCGGCGTCAAGGTTTTCGCCGAGACATGCCCGCAGTACCTCTTCATGACCGCCGCAGACATGGACAAGCCCGGTGCTGAAGGCGCCAAATGGATGTGCTCCCCGCCGCCGCGCGAGACATCGGATCAGGAGGCGATCTGGCACGCGCTCGCGCTCGGCGATCTGCAGACGATCTCGTCGGATCATGCGCCCTACGCTTACGATCAGACCGGCAAGCTGATGGCCGGACCAAACCCAACCTTCAAGCAGGTGGCGAACGGCTTGCCTGGCCTCGAAGTCCGCATGCCGCTGTTGTTCGATGCCATGGTCTCGAAGGGGCGGCTCGGCTTGCACAAGTTTGTCGAACTGACCGCGACAGCACCCGCCAAGATTTACAATCTGCACCCACGCAAGGGCTCTATCGCGATCGGCGCCGACGCCGACATCGTCCTTTGGGACCCCGAGCGCGAGATGACGTTGACCGACGCGATGATGCACGATCGAACCGGCTACACGCCCTTCGCCGGCCGCCGCGTCAAAGGCTGGCCGACGACCGTCGTCCGCCGCGGCGAAGTCGTCGTCTCGGACGGCACGCTCAAAGCCAAGCCAGGGTCCGGCAAGTTCCTCCCACGCGATGGCGGCGACGCTGCAAAACCAAGCGGCCGCATCAGCGCCGACGACCGCCTCGCGGCGATCCTCGGCGCCAAGATCGTCTGAGCGCTCAGTCCGCCAAACCGGCGGCCCGCTTGTCACGCTGCGCCAGACGGCGGAGCAGGAAATCGACCTCCGCCTTCGCGGTCGCAGACATCTTCGAGGCCGGCGCACGCTGCGCATCGGACGCAATCGCGCCGCGCTTTTTCAGGATGTACTTGCGAACCGCCAACCCCGCGCCCGGCTGTTGCTCGTAGCGCAGCAACGGCAAATGCGCGTCGAAGAGGTCATGCGCAGCGTCCCGCTTGCCCTCGTTTTGCAGGCGCACGACATCCGTCAGCATGTCGGGGAAAGCATAGCCTGTCATAGCCCCGTCGGCGCCGCGCTCCATCTCGAAGTCAATGAATAGTCCACCGTTACCAGTCAGGATCGAGATCGGCCGCATAGAGCCGTCCTTCTGATAACCCCTGATGGTCGTAATCTTCTCGAGACCCGGCCAGTCCTCGTGCTTGAGCATCTTGCAGCTCGGGTGCGCCATCACGATGCGGCGGATCACGGCGGGCGCCATCACCACACTGCTCGCCAACGGGTAATCCTGGATGACGAACGGCACGTCCGAACCGATCGCTGCGACGCACTGGTCGTAATACCCGGCAACTTGGTCGTCCGTCCGCACGGTTGCCGGCGGCGCGATCATCACGCCCGCCGCTCCCGCATCCATCACCGCCCGCGACAGCGACCGCATCGCCGCAAAGCCGGGTGCAGAAACGCCGACGACAACCGGAAGCTTTCCCGCGCGCTTCACCACCCGGCGCGAAAACTCGATCGCCTCAGACGTGTCGAGCTTCGGCGCCTCGCCCATCATCCCGAGGATGGTCATGCCAGTAACGCCGCATTCCCTGTAGAATTCGACCATGCGGTCGGTCGATGCGTCGTCGATCCGGCCATCCTCGTGAAAAGGCGTCGCCGCGATCACGTAAACGCCGGCAGCGGTCTCGGTCAGCATGTCGTCTCCTGGTTGTCGGTCATATCAGCGGCAATCGCTGCCTCATTCGGCGGCAGACTGGGTATTTGCCTAGTATTGTTTCGTCCCGAATTCTGTTTGTATAGTTCCTTGCATCATTGGTCAGAGCGGGATTGGAACTCGATATGCGCATAGCACTGGCAGCGGCACTCCTTTTTGCGGGCACAAGCCTCGCATCCGCGCAACAGCCCCTCAAGACCATGGTTGACGGCACGTTCGCGCCGCACGCGATGCCCAAACTCTCCGGCGGGATCGAAGGCTTCAACGTCGACCTCGCAACCGAGATCGGCAAGCGCCTCAAGCGCCCTGTCGAAGTCATCTCGACGCAATTCTCAGGGATTTTGCCCGCGCTTCAAGCGGGAACCATCGACTTCGTCGCCGCCCCGACGACGGTCACCAAGGAGCGCGCCGACAACTATCTCTTCACCGAAGGCTATCTCAACACCGACTTCCAGTTCCTGACCAAGAAGGGCGCGCCGGAAGCGAAATCGCTTAAGGATTTCGCCGGCAAAGTTATCTCCGTCAATAAGGGCTCGGCCTACGACAGCTGGGCACGAGGCCTCGAAAAGGAGATCGGCTGGACCGTCGAAAGCTTCGGCACCCAGACCGACGCCGTACAGGCCGTCATGGCTGGCCGCGCCTATGCAAACGTCGCCGGCAATACCGTCGTCGCCTGGGCAGTGAAACAGAATCCGCAGTTGGCCCTTTCCTTCTTGCACTCGACCGGGCTCGTCTGGGGCGCACCGCTCCGCAAGGACTCGAAGGAACTGCTCGGCCAGATCGAGAACGCCATCGAGTGCATGAAGAAGGATGGCACCATGGCGTCGATGCACGAAAAATGGTTCGGCATCAAACCGGCCGCTGGCTCCGCCGCCGTGACGATCTTCCCCGGCACCGGCGTTCCCGGCATGCCGGGCTATGACGCCACCCCGCGCGAGCCCAAGTGCTGACGCCAGGAATGACACGGTCGCTACTCGAAATCACCGGCCTTACGAAGTCCTTTGGTGCCACTCAAGTCCTGCGCGGGATCGATCTCGCGCAGGCTGAGCGCGAACTGGTCTTCATCATCGGGCCGTCCGGGTCCGGCAAATCGACGCTCCTGCGTTGCGTCAATCGCCTCGAGGAGCCCAATGGCGGTACGATCGTCTTCGATGGCGTTGACGTCACGGCGAAGTCCACAAACCTGAACACCTTGCGCCGCTCCATGGGCATGGTGTTCCAGGCGTTCAACCTCTATCCCCACATGACGGCGCTCGGCAACGTCACGCTGGCGCTGCGCAAAGTGCTCGGCAAATCGCGCGACGAGGCCAATGCCATTGGCGAGAGGGCATTGGCCGATGTCGGGCTCGCGGAGAAGGCCGGCAGCTATCCGAGCGCATTGTCCGGCGGCCAACAGCAACGGGTCGCCATCGCCCGCGCCCTTGCCCTGGACCCGAAGATCGTCCTCTTCGACGAGCCGACATCTGCGCTCGATCCTGAACTCGTCGGCTCGGTTCTAGCGGTCATGCGCGATCTCAAATCCCGCGGCATGACGATGATGGTCGTCAGTCACGAGATGCGGTTCGCTCGCGACGCCGCCGACCGCGTCGTTTTCATGGAAGGCGGTCGCATCGTCGAACAGGGACCACCGGACCAGATCTTCGGCAATCCGCAGGAGGCCCGCACGCGTGCGTTCGTCGGCGAGCTCAGCCGATGACCAACTGGGAGCGATTCCTCGAGACGTTCTTCAAGGCCGAGATGCTCGCCAAATACTGGCCGGACATCTTGAAAGGCGTAGTTGTCACGCTTGAACTTGCCGTCGCCGTCGTTGCGACCGGCTTTGCTCTCGGCCTCGCCCTCGCCTGCCTTCGCGCCTACGGCATCCGAACTGTCAATGCGCTGATCGTCATCTTCGTCGACATCTTCCGCGCCCTACCGCCACTGGTCGTCATCCTTCTGGTCTATTTCGGCCTTCCGAACGTCGGCCTGAACCTGCCGAGCTTCGCGGTCCTTTGGCTGGTGTTGAGCTTCGTGCTCGCTGCCTTCGCCGAAGAGATCTTCTGGGCGGGCATTACAGCGACGCCCACGGGCCAGTGGGAAGCGGCGCGCTCGACTGGCCTCACGTTCTCTCAGACGCTCGCCTTTGTGATCCTACCCCAGGCCATTCGTCTCGGCGTCGCGCCGCTGACCAACCGCACCATCGCCATCACCAAGAACACCGCTCTGGGCACCGTCATCGGTGTCCCCGAAATCCTCAACCAGGCGACGACAGCGCAATCCTTCACCGGCAACGCGACACCGCTGATGATGGGTGCGATCGCCTACGTCATCCTTTTTGTACCCATCGTCATTCTCGGCCGCTGGATCGAGACGCGCTTCGCCTGGCGGAGGGCCTGAGCGATGGATGTCGTCCTCCACCAATTCCTCAACGTCGAGATCATGCAGAAGGTCTGGCCGCTGCTGCTGCGCGGCCTCGGCACAACCCTCTGGCTTTGCGTCATCGTCATCCCGCTCGGCCTGATTGGCGGGCTCCTGGCGGCGCTGGCGACGACATCATCCCGCGCTTGGCTGCGCTGGCCATCGATCGCGCTGGTCGATTTCTTCCGTGCGATCCCTCCCCTGGTGTTGCTGGTCCTGCTCTACTCGGGCTTGCCCTTTGCCGGCATCCAGCTGACGCCGATCCAGGCAGTCGCCATCGGCTTCCTGCTCAACACGTCGAGCTACTATGGCGAAATCTACCGCGCCGGCATCGAGAGCGTCGGGCGCGGTCAATGGGAAGCCGCTCGCTCTACCGGCCTCACGTGGACGCAAACGCTTGGCTACATCGTCCTCCCGCAGGCGGTCCGCAATGTCCTCCCCGACCTCGTGTCGAACACCATCGAAGTCGTAAAGCTGACGTCGATCGCAAGCGTGGTATCGTTTCCGGAGTTGCTATACTCAGCTGAAATGGCGCGCTCACTGACCTTCAATTCGAGCCCCGTCGTCCTGGCGGCGCTCATGTATCTTGTCATTCTATGGCCGCTCGTGCGGCTCGTGAGCCGGCTCGAACGCCGGATCGCGTCTTAAGTCCCGGAGACCTCGTATGCCCCGCATCTTGAATATCGCCGCCGCGCAACTTGGCGCCATCCAGAAGGCAGACAGCCGCAAAGTGGTGGTCGATCGTATGATCGCGCTCGCTGATCAGGCGAAAGCGAAAGGCGCTGACTTCATCGTCTATCCCGAGCTGGCGCTGACGACGTTTTTTCCGCGCTGGTACTACGAGACCCGGGCCGAGGCCGACGTCTGGTTCGAACGCTCGATGCCGAACCAGGACGTCCAGCCGCTGTTCGACCGCGTCAAGCAGCATGGCATGGGCATGACGTTCGGCTATGCTGAACTCACGCCGGAAGGCCGTCATTTCAACACGTCGATCCTTGTCGACAAGTCGGGCCAGATCGTCGGCAAATACCGCAAGATCCATCTTCCCGGCCACGCCGAGTTCGACCCCGAACGGACGCACCAGCATCTCGAAAAGCGCTACTTCGAGCCGGGCGATCTCGGCTTCCCCGTATGGCGCACCATGGGTGGCATCTTCGGCATGATCATCTGCAATGACCGCCGCTGGCCCGAAGCCTACCGCGTCATGGGACTGCAAGGCGTCGAAGTCGTCACTCTCGGCTTCAACACCCCGTCTTACAATTCCCAGAAACCTGCCGAGGGTCCTGCGCAGCGCATGTTCCATCACAAGCTGTCACTACAGGCGGGCGCTTACCAAAACTCGACCTGGGTCGTCGCCGTCGCCAAAGCCGGCGTCGAGGACGGCAACCCGATGTTCGGCTGCTCCGTCATCGTCAATCCGGATGGCGAAGTCGTCGCCGAGACCAAGTCCGAGGACGACGAGTTGCTCGTCCACCCTTGCGACCTCGACGCAACGAAATTCGGCAAGGAAACGATCTTCGACTTCAAGCGTCACCGCCGCATTGAGCACTACGGCCTCATCACCTCGCGGGTCGGCGCCGAGCCGCCGGCCGAGTAAACAGACCATCTGCCACGCCTCAGCGCAGGTTCCCCTACCGCGGGACCTGCGCTAACGTTCGCGAACTGCTTACCCACCAGAGACCCCGCCGATGAGTTCGCGAACAACCTTGAAGGGCGCCCAAAGCGCGGACGGCCGGATCAGCTTTCTGTCCGCCTCGACCCTAATCGCGCCGGCGACGATCTTCGTCGCCGTCGGCCTGCTCATTCCGCTCGCGATCCTGTTTCGCTACAGCCTCAACCGGTTCGAGCCGCGGCGGATGATGGTCGACGCCTTCTCGATCGAGAACTACGTCAAGTTCTTCACCGACCCCTTCTACACCAACATCCTCATGACGACGTTGCGCGTCTCAGCGATCTGCACGGTCATCTGCCTGATCATGGGTCTTCCGCTCGCTTACGTCCTCGCCCGGACCCAATCGCGCTTCAAGAATATCCTGATCATGCTAGTCGTGCTGCCGCTCTTCGTCGGCAATGCGGTGCGCGCGGCCGGCTGGATGACACTGTTCGGCAGCAAGGGCTTCCTCAATGTAACGCTGCAAGACCTTGGCATCATCACCGAACCATTGCAGATCATGTTCACCGAAGGCGCCGTCATCGCCGGCATCATCGCCGTGAACCTGCCGTACATGGTTCTCACTCTGCAAAGCGTGATCGAAGGCATCAACCGCAACGTCGAGGAGGCAGCGTTCAGCCTCGGCGCCGGCCCCGTAACGATGATCCGGCGCGTGCTCCTGCCGCTCGCGACGCCTGGCATCCTCGCCGGTACGATCTTCTGCTTCATCCTCGGCATGAACGCCTACGCCACGCCCGTGCTCCTCGGCGGCCCGAAGTTCAAAATGATGGGTCCGCTCGTGTTCGGCCAGTTCCAGCTGAACAACTGGCCGTTCGGTGCGGCGATCGCCTTCATTCTGATGACCGCGACGCTCGTGCTGACAGCCACCGCCAACATCCTGGTCCAGCGCCGCTACCGCGCATGACTCCCGCCGCCCTCGCGAAGCCTCGTGTCAGTGTCTTCATCGCCTCCTACAACGGCGAGCGCTATGTCGAGTCGTCGGTACGCTCCGTTCTGAACCAAAACTATCGCGACCTCGAACTCGTTGTCGTCGATGACGGCAGCAGGCAGCCGACCCTCGACATCCTGCGCCGCCTCGCGGCCGGAGACCCGCGCCTGCGTCTCATTGAAAGCGCGCATCGCGGCCAGATCGGCACGCTCAACCACGCCATCGAGCAGTGCCGCGGCGAGTTTCTGGCCCGCCTCGACCATGACGACGACTGCCTGCCGGAACGGATCGCCCGCCAAGTCGCCTACATGGACGCCAACCCCGATGTCGTTGCCATCGGCTCCGCGACACAGCGCATCGACGAACATGGCGCCTACCACGGCGACGCCCGGACCAAGACGGCAGCGAGCCGAACGAACCCGGCAACCATGCCGCCCACACTCGTCTTCCTGATGGGGCCGACGTTGATGGCGCGAGCTTCTGCCATGCGTGCCATCGGCGGCTACCGCCCGCAGTTCCGTGCGGCGGAGGATCGCGACATCTCATGGCGCCTTGCCGCCGCAGGCCGCACCGCTCATGTGCCCGAAGTCCTCGTCGCCCATCGCGACCACAGCGGCAGTCTCGGCGTCACGCAGCAACGCACCCAGGCATTCGGCGCGCTTCTATGCGACCTCTCGGCCATCGCGAACCACTTCCGGCTCGACGAAACAGCGGCCTTGGCGGCCATTGAGCCCGGCGGTGATTACGCACGCCCGATTGCACTCTATACAGAGCTGCTGGCGCCGGTCTATCCGGTGGAGACCCTACTCTTGACGACGTTTGCCAAGCCCCGCTTTGCCGGGATGGACGGCGTTCCGCCGCGTCGCGAACTCGCAAGGCGCATTATCGCGAACATCAGGGCGAAGCCGTGGGATCAGTCACGACTGCGTTTGCTGCCGCGTCTCGCCCGTCTCGCCCGCCGCTGATTAGAGGAACAGCCGCGCGAGCAGAATGACGACGACAGCACCGATCGCTGATTGAATGATGTTGTCGACGATCGCATTACCGACGCCGATCTTGAGCCCGACGGCGTTCAGCAGAAAACCGCCGACCACCGAGCCCACGAGGCCCGCGATCAGCATGCCGATAAGGCCGCCCTTGACGCCGCCGACTACAATGCTCGCAAGCCAACCGGCGACGATGCCCATCACGGCCATGATGATCATTTGCTGCGTATTCATGAGCTTCCCTCCGGGGGCTTGAATCAGTGCGAACAGAATCGCGCAATCGGGCGACCGCGTCCAGTCGCGCGCTAGCGCGGCAGTTGTTCCGCGGTCCCAGATCGGTTGAGCGCGGCAACGAGCGTATAACTGATGATCATCAGCAGGAACCAGCTGCCGAACTTGGCGACAGAAACCAAATGCCAGCCGTTCCTTTGCGTCGGGTAGATCCAGGCCGCCGTGAAGGTACCGATGTTCTCAGCGATCCAGATGAACCCCGCCGCCAGAAGCGCCGCGACCAGGAGCGGCATAGAGCGGTGCACCTTCCAGACCTTGTAGTGGATGGTCGCCGGACCAAGCAGCACTGCCGCCATCGCAAACAGCAGGTAGCGAATGTCCGCAACGTAGTGATGGGTGAAAAAATTGACGTAGATCGCCAGGGACAGCAAGCCCAGCGCCCAGAGCGGCGGATGGCGCGTGAAGCGAAAGTCGAACAGCCGCCAACAGCGCGCGATGAACGAACCGACACAGGCGTACATGAAGCCGGTGAACAACGGCACCCCACCGATCCGCAGAAGGCTCGGTTCGGGATAGACCCAAGAGCCCATGGACGTCTTGAAGATCTCCATCACAGTCCCGACGACGTGAAAGACGGCGATAACGCGCGCCTCCTCCCAAGTCTCCATCTTCGTCACGAGCATCGCGGCTTGTATGGCGATCGCAGCAAGCGTCAGGAAGTCGTACCGTGCGAGCGCAGCCGTCTTCGGGTACCAAAGATGGGTCGCGATGATCAGCGACAGCATGATTGCGGCGAATAAACAGGCCCACGCCTGCTTGATCCCGAACCTGACGAACTCGTAGGCAAAGTGCCAAGCCGGGCCGCGCGCTTCGGCCCAGATACCAATCGCCTGCTCCCGCTCGATGAAGCGCGCGAGTGGCGCCCATCGGCTCGCAGCACTATGACCGGCGCCAGCCCTATTCTCTCGCATAGCTGGTCCCCCTTGCCCCTCTGGCGGCACCGCCCCCGTGTGCTAAGGAGCACAAAACACATGGCAACAGCAGGGCAAGGACCATCCGATGGACCCGCAAGTCGTCAAGGAACTCGCACCCAACGGTGTACTGCGCGCGGGCATCAACCTGTCGAACTTCCTGCTCGTGACCGGCAAGACCGAGACCGGCGACCCCGTCGGCGTTGCTCCCGACATGGCCGCCGAGATTGCCCGCCGCCTCGGCGTCGGCATCAGTTACGTACCCTTCGCTCAGCCGGGGCCCCTTGCCGATAAGGTCGATACTGACACCTGGGATTTGGGCCTCATCGGTGCAGAGCCCCAGCGCGCTGCCAAAATCGCCTTCACGACGGCCTATTGCGAGATCCAATCGACTTACCTTGTCCCGCCGGGATCGCCGCTCAAGTCGATCGCCGACGTCGATAAGCCAGGCAACAAGATCGCCTGCACTGCGCGCACGGCGTATGGCCTCTGGCTCGAAAACAACATCAAGCATGCGACGCTGGTGTGGACCGACACGCTCGACAACTCCTTCGACAAATTCACCGCCGACAAGCTCGATGCGCTCGCCGGGCTGAAACCCAAACTTCTGTCGGAAGTGAAGAAGATGCCGGGCGCGACGATCCTCGACGGCCAATTCTCCTCGGTGCAGCAGGCGATCGGCACATCGCGAAAGAATCCGGCGGCAGCCGCGTTCCTTCAGTCGTTCGTCGACGAAGTGAAGAAAAGCGGCTTCGTCGCGGACCTCATCGCGAGGCACAAAGTCGTCGGTCTCTCTGTAGCACCATGACACCGCGGCCATCGGCTTGCCGCGGCTGATACGTCATAAGGATATTCCGGCGCTCAGATATTGGCGCCGCGGTTGAACGCATCGATCAACTGGTTGTAGTCGCGGATGAGCCGCGGCGGCGACCCTTCGACCATCCAACCGCCGCCGCCGGAATTCAACATCATCTTATCCCCGCTGCTGTAGGGAACCTTGTCCCGCACGCGCCGCATCAGCTGCTTCGACGTCGTCAGAAACGACTTCGCATTGCTGATGAACATCGAGCCGATCTTCCGGTCCTTGCTGGCGGCAGCGACGTCTTCGGTTGCCTTGACTGAGGCTTCAAAGGCCGCCAACGCGGCAGTGACCTTTGCAAGATCGGGGGCTGCCTCCTTTTGAAGGCGAACGAGCCGCTTGGCATTCAGCATCAGCGACATCACCTGGAACCGCGCGTTCTTGCCCTCCGACATCTCGACTTCGGCGAGACGTGCGACGGCGAGCTTGTCCTCGAAAAAGTCGATCGCGGCGCGCAATCGCTGATCGGCCGACGCAAAAGCTGTCCATGCTGCCACCAGGCGCGGATGCAGCGCCTTGCCCTTCGTCATCTTGTCGTCTTTGTAGTTCTGCTGGTCGTAGTAGTCGTCCGCTTCTTTCAAGAGCGGCTCGAGCGCCACGACCGCTTCGACATAGGCCGCTGAAGCCGCCTCGAGTTCCGGTTCACGCGGCTCGATGGCATTGGCCTTGTCGACCGCCTTCTTGCAGTCAGCCGTGTCGTAGATCGTGTAGGTGCCGTAGATGATCCGCTCTTTCCCGGTCGGCCCGGTCTTCGCCGCCCAACTGAAATAGCGCTCGCGGGATTGATAGGAGCGCTCGGAGAGCCGGTTGAGACAGCCCACGGCAGCATTGATTTTTTCGGTGAGCGGCGGTGTTTGCGCGTGCACCCCGGACCATCCGCCGGAGCAGGCTACCAGCCCAAGACCAATGATAAATGGGATCAGGCGCAATCTCGTCATGGCCAGTCTCCAGTATACCCAAAGCGGAATCGCAAGCTGCAACGGCAATGACTGTAGTCGCGCGGCAGCATGGATTGAAGCAGCTACGTGTCCCCTTGGTTTCCGAACCCTGCCATGCGTATCAGCGGCAGTTGCCATCCCCCTCGGCTCGGTTAAGGTCGGCCGTCTCCAATTCAGACTGGCTGTCCATGAAAGCGCTCGTTTATACAGGCCCCCACCAAATCGCCTTCCGCGAAGCGCCAGACCCCGTGCCCGGCAACGACGAGGTCCTGGTCAAGGTAACCGCGTGCGGCATTTGCGGATCCGACATGCACGGCTACCACGGCCACGATGATCGCCGTCCCCCACCTCTGATCCTCGGACACGAAGCCTCCGGCCACATCATGACCGGTCCGCGCAAAGGCGAGCGCGTCACCATCAACCCGCTGGTAACCTGCGGCACTTGTGACGCATGCATCTCCGGCCGCGAACATCTTTGCCCTGATCGCGTGATCATCTCCATGCCGGCCCGCCCTGGCGCCATGGCGGAACTTGTCCGCGCTCCGGAGAAGAACTGCATCACCGTTCCACCAAGCCTGGATCTCGTCAAAGCTGCCCTCGCCGAACCTATTGCCGTCGGCTATCACGCGGTCGATGTCGCACTGCGCGGCTTGGCGCGGCCACTCTCGGCGGCACGCTGCGTCGTGCTCGGCGGCGGCGCCATTGGCGTCACCACAGCGCTTTGCCTTGCCCTTCGCGGCGCTCGCGACATCCACATCGCCGAGCCGAACGCCGGACGGCGCGCGACAGCCGCAAAAGCCGGACCATTCAAAGCCTATGATCCCGCATCCACTGACGCACCACGTCCCGGCACAGCCGATGTCGTTCTTGATGCCGTCGGCGCGGCGGCGACACGTGAGGCCGCCTTCCGGCTCATCCGCCCAGGTGGCGTCATCGTCCACATCGGGCTCCTTCTCGGCAATGATGGTGTCGATGTGCGCCGGCTGACGTTGCAAGAAGTGACCTTCGTCGGCACCTACTGCTATACGATGCTCGACTTCCGCGAGACGGTAGCGGCGCTCGCGTCCGGAGCTTTCGGCGACCTCTCCTGGTTTGAAGAGCGTTCGCTTTCAGAAGGCGCATCAGCCTTCCACGATATCGACACCGGCGGCACGCCTTATGCGAAGATCGTGCTGCGGCCCTAGTCCTTGTTGAACTTGCTGCTTGTTGAACTTGGTGCTTGTTGAAAGATGCGACAATGACCGATGCAACGCCGTCCCTAGACGACATCCGCGGCACCGCAGAGCGGATCAAGCCATATGTGCTCGAGACACCGCTCGTGCCGTGGGTTGCCCCTGGCGTCGGACGCCGATTGGGAAGCGCCGCAACCGTCTTGCTGAAACTCGAGACCCTGCAATACACCGGCACGTTCAAGGCGCGCGGCGCGATCAACAATGCACTGACGTTCGCCGCGCTCGGCAAACCGAAAGGGTTGACCGCCGCCAGTGCCGGCAATCACGCCGTCGCAACGGCATGGGCCGCGCGCCGGATCGGCGTTCCCTCGAAAGTCGTCATGGTCAAAACGGCGAACCCGATGCGGGTCGCCCTCGCCGAAGCCGAGGGCGGTATCGTGATCAAGGCGGATGACGCCGTCGCCGCTTTCGCGGAGGCCGAACGCATTCGCCGTGACGAAGGCTACGACTTCGTACACCCCTTCGACGGTCACACCACGGCCTGCGGCACCGGCACATTGGGCGCAGAAGTTCTGCGGCAAGCGGGCAGTCTCGACGCCATCGTTGTCTCCATCGGCGGTGGCGGCTTGGCCGGCGGCCTCGCCCATGCTGTCAAGCTGATCAATCCCAAGTGCCTCGTCCTCGGCGTTGAACCACAGGGCGCCGACGCCATGAGCCGTTCGTTCAAAGCCGGCCAGCCGGTGAAGCTCGACAAGGTAGACACAATCGCTGACAGTTTAGCCCCGCCCATGGCGCTACCTTACGGCTATGGCTTGTGCCGCCAGGCCATCGACGACATCGTCACGATCGACGACGATCTCATCGCTGCGGGCATCGCGGTCCTCCAGGCCGAAGCCAAACTCGCTGTCGAGCCCGCTGCTGGCGCCGCCGCCGCCGCCCTCCTCGGGCCCTATCGCCAACGATTGGCTGGCAAGAAAACCGCCCTCATCGTGTGCGGCGCAAACATCGATGGAACCACCTACGGCAAACATCTGGCGCGTGGCGTCGCGGCCTTGGCGCGACTCGACTAAACGGTGGCCGACGCAATGAAAGTGGCACAGCCGCCTCAGTTGCATGGGCGACGCGCAACAACTGCATTGCCGTGACAAGCGCCAACATGAACGCTTATTCACCTGCCAATTCAAGATCTTGCCGAAAACGAGGCCTCGGAATTGGCAGCCGGAACCCGCCTAAAGCATTGACGTTAAAGGCTCTGACGGGGGCTATCGCGGGTCTCATGCCGGGAGTATAAGCCGCCTCCGCTGCCGGTTGGCCGGCTGTCCGCTTCCTCAGGAGCTCAGTGCCGCGCATGGCACAATCCGCCACCCAACCAATCAATCCCAACGAGTCCGATACCCATCAGGCCCACGGCAAGTTCTGGGCCCTGTTCGTGGGGTGCATCGGCGTCGTGTATGGCGACATCGGCACCAGCCCTCTCTACGCTTTCAAGGAAGCGACCCACGCGGCCAAGGAGCACGGCGTGGCAGGCCAGGATGCGATTCTCGGCATCCTCTCACTGATCGTGTGGACGCTGTTCCTCATCGTCACGCTCAAATACGTCCTGATCCTCCTCAAGGCCGACAACAAGGGTGAAGGCGGCACCTTCGCCCTGATGGCCCTCGGCCAATCGGTGGCCAAGCGGAGCACCTGGCTGCTGATGATGCTCGGCATAACAGGTGCCGCATTATTCTACGGCGATGCGGTGATCACACCCGCCATGTCCGTTCTCTCTGCCGCCGAAGGCTTGGAGACGATCACACCGCATGCCAAGCCATTCGTCTTGCCGCTCGCCTTGATCATTCTCCTCGGCTTGTTCGCGGTCCAATCGTCGGGCACCGAGAGGGTTGCCAAGTACTTCGGTCCGATCACACTCGTCTGGTTCCTGGCGCTCGGCCTCGGCGGCGCACTGCACATCTTCGACGACTGGCACGTCCTGCTCGCCTTCAATCCCTACTACGGCGTCAAATTCATAGCGACCCAAGGATTGCTCGGCTTCACGGTCATGGGGCTTGTATTCCTGGCCGTCACTGGCGCCGAAGCGCTCTATGCCGACCTCGGCCATTTCGGCCGCAAGCCGATCCAGATGGCCTGGATGACCCTCGTATTGCCGTGCCTCCTGCTCAACTACTTCGGCCAGGGTGCACTGCTGCTGTCGGATCCCTCGGCCATCGATAACCCACTGCTGAGGTTGTACCCTCGCTGGGCCCAGATCCCGATGGTCGTCTTGTCACTTCTGGCGACCGTCATCGCGAGCCAAGCTGTCATCACGGGCGCGTTCTCGATCACCCGCCAAGCCATTGCTCTCGGCCTCTTACCGCGTCTCGAAATCCGCCATACCTCGGCTGACTTCGCCGGCCAAATCTATATGCCGCGGGTCAACTGGATGCTGTTTGGCGGCGTGCTGCTGGTAACGCTGTTGTTCGGATCGTCATCCCGGCTCGCCGCCGCCTACGGCATCTCCGTAACCGCAACGATGGTGATCGACAGCGTCATGGCGTTCTTCGTCATCTGGCGCTACTGGAAATGGCCGCTCTGGAAAGCCGCCGGGCTGATGCTCCCACTCCTGCTGATCGAGCAAGCCTTCTTCACGGCAAACTTCCTCAAGGTATTGCAGGGCGGTTGGCTTCCCCTCTCGATCGCCTTTACGCTGATCCTGATGATCCTGACGTGGCAGAAGGGGTCGCGCGCGCTGAGCAAAGCGACAAGGCGTGCCGAAGCGGAGCTGGAGTGGCTGGTCCGCAAACTGGTTGCCAAGCCGCCCCACAAGGTCCCGGGAACCGCGATATTCCTGACCGGCGACCCTGAGGCCGCTCCAACCTCCCTGATGCACAATCTCAAGCACAACAAGGTGCTGCACGAGCGCAATATCATTCTCAATATCAAGACGTTGGATACACCGCGCGTGCCACGGCACGAGCGCATCGTGATCGAAGAACTCGGACACGGCTTCTATCGCATTATTGCCCGGTACGGCTTCATGGAGACGCCGAGCGTGCCGAAGATCATCGAAACCTGCAAACGCAAGGACTTGAAGATCGATATCGGCAACACGTCCTTCTTCCTCTCGCGGCGTTCGCTGCGGCCCACCGACCGCTCGGAGATGCCATGGTGGCAGGAACGGCTGTTCATCCACTTGGCCGGCGCCGCCGCTGACGCGACCGAATACTTCCGCATCCCCCATGACCGGGTGGTCGAGGTGGGCACCCAGGTTCTCGTATAACTACGCAACTAAGCCCCTGACGGCCGATTTCGGTTGGCGTATTCGTCAACCCGCCACATAATGGTTCAAGCGCGTATTGCCGCGCGACCACTCGGTTCAATACGCCCGGGGGTGCCCTTATGAAGGTTTCCGACGTTCTCGCCGCCAAAAGCGCAGTCGCCTTTTCAATCCCGCCAGACCGCAGCGTTCAGGCTCTTTGCGCTCTCCTGAAAGAGCGGCGAGTCGGCGCGGCCGTCGTCAGCAAGGACGGCATCTCCATCGACGGCATCATTACCGAGCGCGACATCGCTTTCGCCCTCGCGACGCATGGCGCTGCCCTCGCGAGCATGCCCATTTCCAACCTGATGACGAAAGAGGTGATTACGTGCGCGCCCGGTGACGAGCCGGGCCGCGTCGCCTCAACGATGCTCTCGCGAAGCGTTCGCCATATCCCGGTCTCCGACAACGGCCGCTTCGTCGGCATGGTCAGCATTCGCGACGTGCTCAAGGAGCGGGTCGCCGAGTTGCAGGAGCAAACGGCTCAGTTGCGAGGGCTGGCCATGAACCAGGAAACGGTTCCGCAGGACCGCTAGCGAGCCGCGGCAGCGAGGCGTCAAGCCATTACGTCAATAGGCGCGCAGCCCAGTCAGCGAACACCTGCGCGCCACGCACAATGTCTTCGTCGGCCGTGTTTTCTGTCCAATGATGCGAGATGCCGCCGATCGAGGGCACGAACAGCATGCCGGCCGGCATGACGGTGGATAGGGTCTGCGCATCGTGGCCGGCGCCCGATGGCATGCGCGTGCACTTGCCGCCGGCATGAGCAGCGGCGGCAGCTTCCAGCGTCGACTGAAAACCAGCGTCCATGATCGCAGGCGTACTCTTGCGCAGCGCCTCCACCTCAACCCGACACGGCCCAGCAGCGTTGGCCGCGGCAGCAAGCTCTCGCAGCGTCCCCTCGAGACGCGATAATGTTTCCGGATTGTCGTCGCGGATCTGGAACAGAACCTCGGCTCGTCCCGGGATGATGCTTGGCGCGCCGGGATCGAGGGTGATGCGCCCCGTCGTCCAAACCGTGCGCGGTCCACAAACCCCAGGAAACGTCTCGTCAACGGCCATCAGGTATTTGACCGCTGCAAGACCCGCGTCCTTGCGGATCGCCATCCGTGTCGTCCCCGCGTGGTTCTGAACGCCCGTGAACGTGACCTTGAATTGCCAGATGCCGACAATTGACGTCACCACACCGATCGCAAGCTTTTGCGACTCCAGCCACTCGCCTTGCTCGATGTGCGCCTCGATAAATCCGCGATAGCGCCCCTTCTCGACCATGACACGCGGACGGCCAGCGAAGCCGGCACGTTTCAACGCGTCGCGCATCGTCTCGCCAGTCGTGCGGTCCACCGCCGCATCGATGTCCGCTTCGCCGACACCGCCGACGAACGACCGCGATCCCAGGAAGAAGCCGAAATGCCCCTCCTCGTCGCACCAGGACGCCACTTCGACAGCGCAATCACCCGCCGCTGGATGATTGTTGATCACCCGCGCCGCTTCGAGCGCATAGACGACCCCGAGCGGACCATCGAGCCACCCCGCGTAGTTCTGGCTTTCGAGATGCGACCCCGCGAGCAGCTTCGGGCCCTTTCGCGGTGATGTCCCAACGATATTGCCGATCCCGTCGATCGCACCTGTAAGCCCTGCCTCCGGCAGCTTGCTCTCCAGCCAATGGAGCGACTTGATATGCGGCTCGCTGAACGTCGGCTTGTGAACGCCGGTCTTGTAGGCGCCGATCGCTCTCAGAGCCGTCAGGTCGGCAAGTACGCGCTTGCCATCGATGCGAACGTCCATGTGGTCCTCTGCCTTCCGGCGTTTCAACTGCGGCGATGAGAGAACAGCGCGGGCAGATCCCGCACACTGTCGAGCACGAGGTCAGCATGCGGCGCGAGGTCGTCGTGTCCGCTCGTGCCAGACAATACCGCGATCCGGCCGGCCCCGGCACGATGCGCCATTTCGAGATCGTGAATGCTGTCACCGACGACCGCGACGGCGGACGCGGGCATATCGACGGCGCGGCAGAACGCATCGACCATACCGGGCGACGGCTTTACGCCGTGTCCGCTGTCGCATCCACACGTGAACGCGCAAAGATCGATGACACCGTACCGTCCAAGAGAAGCAGCAAGCCCATCGGCGGTGTCATTGGTGGCAATCCCGAGAACCAGCCCGAGTTCGACCAAGTCTTCCATGGCCTCACGTATGCCATCAATCAGAACGGCGCCGGAGGCGCCACCTTCGCGAAACGCCCGTGCCGAGTGCTCATAGAGATCGGCCGGCGCCCGTGCACCCGCCACATCCAGCATGTGCGAAACGATACCCTCGAGCCCCGCCCCG
>JAPXTA010000070.1:0-26020 GCA_033812735.1 Hyphomicrobiaceae bacterium
GGGCATAGATGCGCGGGTCTATATCGTAGTGATGGGCGACATTGCGGCGGGCGCGTTCGGTCGGATTGTACTGCGACCAGCGCCGGACTGCGGCTCTCAAGCGCTCCAGTCCGCGCGCTACACCGGGCATCGTCGCCCTTCCGGTGTTGCGCATGACGAGTGCGACCAGGTCGTAGAACGAGCCCTCTAGCATGACGAGTTGGCCGCTCATGTAGGCCTCGCCGGCGGCGAGTTCGGGATCGAAGGCGAGGCGGCGTTCGGTAGCGCGGTCGGCGATGCGGATCGAGACGGTACTGCCGGGACCGGATCCGAACCGGTGTCTTGCACCGTCGGCCGCCACGACTTCCAAATTGCCGTCTTTGATTATGCGCTCGAGAAGTGTGCGAAGGGGTGGAAACATGCCGGACCTCGTCATGCCTCTGGTTGACGCCGTCCCCCGGTTCTTTGGCCCCGAGTTGAAATGATAGCTGTACGGCACGGGAAAAGACAGTCAGCCGCGGATAATTTGGTCGTCGTCCTGCTTAGGCCAAAAATAAAACGGCCCCGGAGATCGCTCTCCGGGGCCGCTTCATCTGCAGGTCTAATGCTTAGACCGAGTAGTACATGTCGAACTCGACGGGGTGCGGCGTCATATCGGTGCGCGCCACTTCTTCCATCTTCAGTTCGATGTAGGCGTCGATCATGTCGTCGGTGAAGACGCCGCCCTTCTTGAGGAACTCACGATCCTTGTCGACGGACTCGAGCGCTTCACGGAGCGAGCCGCAGACGGTCGGGATCTTGGCGAGTTCGGCCGGCGGCAGATCGTACAAGTTCTTGTCCATGGGATCGCCGGGGTTCAACTTGTTGGCGATGCCGTCGAGGCCGGCCATCAGCAACGCGGTGTAGCCGAGGTAAGGGTTGGCGGCGGGATCCGGGAAGCGGATCTCAACGCGCTTCGCCTTCGGGCTCGTCACGTGCGGGATGCGGCAGGAGGCCGAGCGGTTGCGCGCAGAGTAGGCGAGCAGCACGGGGGCCTCGTAACCGGGGACGAGACGCTTGTAGGAGTTTGTCGACGGGTTCGTGAAAGCGTTGATAGCTTTGGCGTGCTTCAGGATGCCGGCGATGAAGTGCAGGCACATATCCGAGAGGTCGGCATATTTGTTGCCGGCGAACATCGGCTGGCCGTTCTTCCAGATCGACATGTGGACGTGCATGCCCGAGCCATTGTCGCCGAAAATCGGCTTCGGCATGAACGTCGCGGTCTTGCCGTATGCCTGGGCGACCTGATGGATCACGTACTTGTAGACCTGCATGTGGTCTGCGAGTGTGATCAGTTCACCGAACTTGATGCCGAGTTCGTGCTGGGCTGCAGCGACCTCGTGGTGGTGCTTCTCGACGACAACGCCCATTTCGGCCATCACCGAGAGCATTTCCGAGCGGATGTCCTGGCAGCTGTCGATCGGCGGCACTGGGAAGTAGCCGCCCTTGACGCGCGGACGGTGGCCGAGGTTGCCCATCTCGTAGTCGGTGCCCATGTTGGAGGGCAGTTCGGTCGAGTCGAGCTTGAAGCCGGTGTTGTAAGGATCCGACGAGAACTTGACGTCGTCGAAGATGAAGAATTCAGCTTCCGGGCCGACGTACACGGTGTCGCCGATGCCGAGCGACTTCATGTAGGCCTCGGCGCGCTTGGCGATCGAGCGGGGGTCGCGCTCGTAGGGTTCGCCGGTCGAGGGTTCGAGGACGTCACAGAAGATCGCCATCGTGGTTTGGGCGAAGAACGGGTCAAGGTGCGCCGTCTTTGCGTCCGGCATGAGCGTCATGTCGGAGGCTTCGATACCCTTCCAGCCGGCGATGGAGGAGCCGTCGAAAGCGTAACCGTCAGCGAACACGGCGTCGTCAAAGCACGAGGCGTCAGCCGTCACGTGCTGCATCTTGCCCTTGGTGTCGGTGAAGCGAAGGTCCACGAACTTTACGTCCTTGTCCTTCATGAATTTCAGGACGTCGGCGGATGTCTTCAGTTTATCGGCCATGGTGCGGATGCTCCCCTGTCGTGCCGGTTTGCGTTGAACTGGTTCGGTTGGAACCACCCGGCAAAATGCCGCGCGTGTGATGGCGCGGCGTGATGCTGGGTGGGATTGGACAAATCGTAGCGGTCGTCGTGGTCCCTTAAATCGCGTCGCCGCCGGTTTCACCGGTGCGAATGCGGATGGCGTCCTCGACGTTGGAAATGAAAATCTTGCCATCGCCGATGCGGCCTGTCTTGGCAGCGCGCTGAATGGCTTCGATAGCCTTCGGCAACATGTCATCGGACAGCACGACTTCGATCTTTACCTTCGGGAGGAAGTCGACGACGTATTCGGCGCCTCGGTAGAGCTCGGTATGGCCCTTCTGCCGCCCGAAGCCCTTCGCTTCGATCACGGTGATGCCTTGGAGCCCGATTTCCTGGAGCGCCTCTTTGACTTCATCGAGCTTGAAGGGCTTGATGATGGCCTCAATCTTCTTCATGCGGTCCTCGAATGCGATTCTCGCCACGCGGCCGCGCGCTCGAAGGAGCGTAGGCCTCTGCTACTGCTTCTCTCTTAGGCAGAAGCCGCGCCCGGCGAAAGGATAAAAAAACGCCATGCAGACTAAATAATAGGCAAAAAATCGCACGGTTTAGTGGCAGGTAAGAATTGGGACACAGCCGGAGTTGGACATGACAAGGCAGAGCCCACGGTTTTGCACCGATGGACGCGGGGAGGCTGATTGCGCGCTGTTGTCTGTCGCGGAGATGATGCGCGCTGACCGGCTTGCTGAGGCTGGGGGCGTGCCGTCTCTTGCGCTGATGGAGGCGGCAGGTGGTGCTGTCGCGGATGCCGCTGGTCAAATGGTGCCGGCCGGGGCGCGGATCGCGGTTCTTTGTGGTCCCGGCAACAATGGTGGCGATGGTTTTGTCGCGGCGCGTATCTTGAAGGCTTTGGGCTATCGGGTGACCGTCGCGGCCCTGGCAGACAGAGGCACCTGGACTGGCGACGCGGCGGTTATGCTTTCGCGCTGGCATGGCGATCTCGTCAGCGCGGCCGGGCTGCCCTTAAAAGATTTCGATCTCGTCATCGATGCCTTGTTCGGAGCGGGGCTAAGCCGCGACCTTGACGGTGCGTATCGCCAACTTGTCGAATGTGTCACGCAATCGGCGGTCCCCGTGCTCGCCGTCGACGTCCCATCTGGCATTGACGGCGATAGAGGTGCCGTTCGTGGGATCGCGGTCAAAGCCGCGCGGACGGTTACCTTCTTCCGTCGGAAGCCTGGCCATCTTCTCTATCCGGGCCGCGCTTACTGCGGGCAGATTTCCGTTGCCGATATCGGTATGCCAGCGGGCCATCTCCTGCATCTGCGTGCTTCGTCGACGGTGCCGGCAATCGATGCGAACCGGCCGAACCTTTGGCGGCACTTACTGCCATCAGTGGACCCGACAGGACACAAGTACTCGCGCGGGCATGCTGTCGTCGTTTCCGGTCCTGCCCAGGCGACAGGGGCTGCGCGGCTCGGGGCACGGGGCGCATTGCGGGTGGGGGCGGGCCTCGTCACGGTTGCCTCTCCGCGCGCCGCCATGCCGGTCAATGCCGCGCATCTAACGGCGATCATGCTGGCGCCGTTCGAGGTGCCGGAGGGGCTGAAGGGTGTTCTCGCTGATGCGCGAAAGAACGCGGTGCTTCTTGGACCGGGCGCCAGCGTTACACCTGAGACGCGGCGGATGGCCGAGATCGCGCTCGGCAGCAGTGCCAGTGTCGTTCTCGATGCGGATGCCTTGACCGTCGCGTCTGACGCTGCGGCCGCGATCTTCGCTGCGATCCGCGCCCGCACAGCCGCAACGGTCCTCACGCCGCACGAGGGGGAGTTCAAGCGATTGTTTCCAGATCTGTCCGGATCGAAGCTCGCCAGAGCGGTGGCGGCGTCTGCTCGATCAGGATCGGTCGTCGTGCTCAAGGGGCCGGATACGGTCATCGCCGCGCCCGATGGACGCGCTGCGATCAACGAGAATGCGCCGCCTTGGTTGGCAACGGCGGGCTCGGGCGACGTTCTTGCCGGTTTTGTCACGGGGCTATTGGCGCAGGGTATGGCGGCCTTTGAGGCGGCCTGTGCTGCTGTCTGGCTGCATGGAGAATGCGCCAATCTCTTCGGCCGTGGTCTTATCGCGGAGGATATTCCAGACGTGTTGCCCCGCGTTTGGGCCAGCGTCGAATGGCCGGCTAGCCGTTGATCGCGCCGCATTGTAGGGCTTGCGTGATCGCTGTTGTGCAGGAACCGAACGTTTTGGCCGTATTCGACCGCATACCCTGGTGGATGATCGCCGCTTTGTGTCTCACTCTGGGGCTCGCGCCATTCTTCCCGGAGCCGCACATCTGGGAAAAGCTGAAAATGCTCCTGACAGGGCAGCTCGTTCGCCCGATCGACATCTTCGACTTCACCTATCACGGACTGCCATGGATGGTTGGCATCGCGAAGTTCGTCCGCTTGGTTGCTCGCCAGCGCTAGTAGGTCAGCACCGCCTTAATCGCGCGCAACTCTTCCGTGGGATTGGCGAATGCGGTGAAGTCCTGACCGGCACGGGTGTACCAGTAGCGGCTGTTTGCGTGATCGCCTTCGATTTTGTGAAGCACGGCATGGATCCAGCAGGAGATCCGGTCCGCTTCATCCCTCTGCGTGATGGCGTGAGCGCCGTCCCAGTCGCCCTTCAACGCGAGGTCGCAGGCTTCGGCGAGGTCCGCGCGAGTGACTGTCGAGGCCAAGGGGAACTCCAAATCTTGTGGGCGGCAGTTGACGCCCCCGCCGTTCGTCCGCACTAATCCGCGTCAGACAAAGACTCGACTGTCCGAAGCGGATGGCTGGACTGGGGGAAACATGACGGGTTCGATGGGGTGGGGCAAGGGCAAGCCCGCATGGCTGCTTGCCTTGGCAGCCCTGGCTATTGCCGGTGGCGGCGGCGATGCATTTGCCGCTGCGGATGCCTTGCAGATCGACGGACGCGGCCTGAGCATTTGGTGGGCCGTGCCGTTCGCTGGGCTGCTGCTCTCCATTGCCGTGCTGCCGTTGTGGGCGCCGTCGCTATGGCATCACCACTATGGAAAGATTTCTGGTGCGTGGGCATTGGGCTTTCTGATCCCGGCCGCACTGATGTTCGGGCCTGCTCTTGCTGGCACGGAACTCCTTCACACGGCACTGCTCGAATACATCCCGTTCATTATCCTTCTGCTGGCTTTGTTTACCGTCGCAGGCGGCGTGGTCGTCCGCGGCAACTTGCATGGCTCTCCAGGGCTCAACACGGCCATTCTAGCGATCGGTACTGGTATCGCGAGCATCACGGGTACGACCGGGGCGTCGATGCTGCTCATCCGGCCGATCATCCGCGCAAACGACAATCGGCTGCATAACGCGCACGTCGTCGTGTTCTTCATCTTCCTGGTGTCGAATATCGGCGGCGCACTGACCCCGCTCGGCGATCCGCCACTGTTCCTTGGGTTCCTGAAGGGCGTGAGTTTCTTCTGGCCTACTGTGAACGTCTTCCTGCCGATGCTCGTATGCACGGTCATCCTGCTCGCCGTGTTCTATGTGCTCGACTGGTATCTGTTTCATATCGACGAGGACTATCCGCCGAAGCCCGATCCGACGCCTGACAGCCGCATCCGCGTGGTCGGTGCGCTCAACATCGGGCTGTTATTCGCCATTCTGCTTGTGGTGTTGATGAGCGGCGTATGGAAACCGGGCGTCTCATTCAAGATCGCGGGCATCGAGGTCGAGCTTCAAAACGTCGCTCGCGACGTTCTGCTTCTGGTCATCACCTGGATATCCTGGTCGTTCACCTCGAAGGACATTCGCGCCGAGAACGCCTTTTCGTGGGGACCGATCATCGAAGTTGCCAAGCTCTTCGCCGGCATTTTCGTAACGATCATTCCCGCTATCGCTATTCTGCGGGCGGGCAAGTCGGGGGCGCTCTCGCCGTTGGTCAACCTGGTCACGGACAGCTCCGGGCAGCCGATCAACTCCATGTACTTCTGGCTGACGGGAGCTCTTTCGAGCTTCCTGGACAACGCACCGACCTATCTTGTTTTCTTCAACATGGCAGGAGGCGACCCCGTGCAACTCATGGGGCCGCTGGCGACCACGCTCGCAGCGATTTCGGCTGGCGCTGTTTTCATGGGTGCCAACACTTATATCGGCAATGCGCCCAACTTCATGGTGAAGGCGATCGCTGAGGAGCGCGGCGTCAAAATGCCAAGCTTTTTCGGCTACATGCTTTGGTCAGGCGCGTTCCTGATCCCGTGCTTCATCCTCGTCACTTACCTGTTTTTCAGGGTTTGACGGGATTGTGCGCTGCAAAATGGGCGAGGCGGTAGAACGATTTGTTCAATCAAAGCGGCTTCGCTCCTGGACCTTGGTGCAATCGCACCTATATCTAGTCGGACGCCGGATAGCCGGCAGGTCGGCCCCGCAAGGGGCGCTGTTGAGGGACGATAAGGAAACCATGTCTCTTTTGAAGACGTTCGGTTCGAAATTCACCCGCGCGGCGGTCATTGCGACCGCTTTGGTCGGCTTAGTTGCTGCCGATGCCATGGCCCGTCCGGGTGGTAATGCTGGCAGCCGCGGATCTCGTACGTTTTCCGCGCCGCCTCCGACAGCCACCGCGCCAAAGGCGGTTCAACCGATACAGAAATCGATCAGTCAGCCAGGCCAGGCACAGGGCGCCGCGACTGCGGCAACCGCAGCGTCGCAGGCAGCTCGACCCAGCATGATGCGTAACCTGTTGCTGGGCGGCTTGCTCGGCGCAGGCTTGGCGACGCTTTTCGGTGCCGGCGCGCTTGCCAACGTCCTCGGCTTCTTGCTGCAGGGTGCTCTGATCGCGGGTCTCGTTTATTTGGCGGTTATGTTCTTCCGCCGCCGGAGCGGCACACCCGCCATGGCGACGGCCAACGCCTCGCCGTCGGGTAACGCTGCCCAGACGAACAATTACCGCCAGGCAGCGGCTGCGATGGGTGGTGCAGCCGCCAGCCCGGCACTCGAGATCACCGGTGACGACTACAGCGCGTTCGAACGGTTGCTCGGCGACATTCAGCAGTCGTACAGCCGCGGCGATATGGACACTCTCGGCAAACTGCTGACGCCTGAGATGCTGTCCTATTATGCGGGTGAGTTCGAGGAAAATCGCCGCAAGGGGCTTCGGAATGAACTCGGTGCTCCGAAGCTGCTGCAGGGTGATCTCTCGGAGGCTTGGCGCGAGCAGAGCGGCGAGTATGCGACCGTCGCGATGCGCTACAGTCTGACCGATGCGATGGTCGACAATACTGGCCGGGTCGTTTCCGGCAGCCGCACAGAACCGCAGGAAGTCACGGAAGTCTGGACATTCCGCCGGGACCGCGGCGCAGGTTCGAATGCCTGGGAACTCTCTGCCGTCCAGCAGGTCTGAGAACTATTCAGCTTATGTGGACGGCGGTGGCAGTGATGCCGCCGCCGTTCTCGTTTGAGCCGAGACGGTAGTCAGATCGGCGCGCGATTTTTGAGGATGATGGGCTGGCCGTGCGGGGTGGCCCGCGCCGCTGCTTCCCAGGCATGGGCCGTATCGTGCAGCGCTGCCGCGGACGCCGCGCCTTTTGCGATGGCTAGACGTTCGAGTGCTTTCAGCCAGTGCTGATAATAGGTATCGCCGAGGTCGGGATCGCCGGCTGCCTGCGCCGCCTTGATTTCCTCAGCGAGAGTTGCCGCCCATTCCGTCCAAGTGAAGACGCCGCGCTCGTGGAGCATGACCGTCATCGCGAAAGCTTGGGCTTCCCACGCCGCATTGAAAACCGGGCCGTCCTTGTCATGAGGTTGGCCCGGGAGGGGCGCGAGAGCGGGCTTTGCCATCGTTGTCATGCCACCGGCTCCAGATAGCTTTCCCAGGCGTCGACAGAGACGCTTAGCGCCGGATCGGCGTCATCGCCCCAGAGTTCGCGGCCGGTAAAGCGCACGGTGTAGAGCCATTGCGGGTTCTCGCCGACGCCCTTCGCGTTGGTGTCGGGGAATACGTGGCCACCATGAAGCAGCTCGACGACGCCGAGATGGCCGCGCACGTATCGCGGCAGGCGAGTATGGCCGACGGGGTTTATGTTCTTGCAACGGACGCGGTCGCCCGCCTTAAAACGTGCGGGTGTCTTCATCTCGCGTTCTGCCGATCGGCCAGCCGCGATGAACGGGGCAATTTTTTCAGGCGTTAGTGGCGGATTGGCTGGTGCGTGCATCGCATGCATAGCGTGACCAGCCGCGAGTTCGTCCGGCGATACCATGTTGCGCTCGGCGAGCAAGCGCGCGAGACCGGCAAACCAAATCTCGTAGTAGCTGCGCTTCAAGTAATCGACGGGGCGCACGTTCTCGCGTGCGAAGCGGCTTTGGTCGATGTTCCATCCGCCCACGGGTCCCATGGCAACGGTCATCGCCATGACGCGCTCTTCCCACCTGCCGTGAAAGACGGGTTCGTTTGCTTCGCGGTTGATGGGGCCGTGTCCCATCACACCACCCATGTCGTGTGCGCCGTTCATGTCAGGCTCCCTTGGCGGGTGATTGGGCTAATCCCGTGCCGATCATGCTATCGCGCGTCACGAGCGCCGCCAGTTGTTCCTCGCTCATGCCTTCAGTGCCGGCGGGGCGCTCGGGAATGACGAGGTAACGGACTTCGGCTGTCGAATCCCAAACTTTGATTTCCTTGCCGGCTGGGAGTGTCACACCGAATTCGGCGAGCACGCCGCGGGGATCGATGACGGCGCGCGAGCGATATGGCGCCGATTTGTACCAGACAGGCGGGAGACCGAGGACGGGGAGCGGATAACAAGAGCACAATGTGCACACGACCATATTGTGCACATTGGCGGTATTTTCGACGGCCACCATGTGTTCGCCCTGGCGCCCGGTGAAGCCGAGGCTCGAGATCGCGGCGGTCGCATCTTTGAGGAGCCACTCGCGGAACTTCGGGTCGACCCACGATTTCGCGACGACCTTCGCGCCGTTGCGCGGGCCGATCTTCGTTTCATATAGGTCGACGAGCACATCCAGCGCCTTCGGGTCGACGTAACCCTTTTCGGTCAACACCGTTTCGAGGGCGCGGACCCGCACATCCATCGGCGATAGTTCCGAATGATCGTGGTCGTGGTGATGGCCATGACCGTGGCCATGACCATGCGTGTGGTCATGATCGTGATCGTGCGGATCGTGGTCGTCGTGCATGGCGAGCCTCAGATGTCATTCCGGTCGTCATTCCGGCGCTAGTGTTCGCAGCTTACTAGCGCGTGCTTCGGCCAACAACCCGCATCACTTCCCTCTGAGCTTGAACCGCTGGATCTTGCCGGTCGCGGTCTTTGGCAGTGTGTCCATGATTTCCACCCAGCGAGGATACTTCCAAGGGCCGGCCTTCGATTTGACGTGCTCCTGGAGTGCCGGGATGAGTTTGTTGTCCGCCGTTGTGCCGGGCTTCAGCACGACGAAGGCTTTCGGCTTTTGCAGGCCATCCCCTTCGTCGTGGGCGACGACGGCGGCCTCCAGAATCCCTGGGAACGATAGTAGCGCGTTCTCGACTTCGAATGGTGAGCACCAGATGCCGGAGACCTTGAACATGTCGTCAGTGCGTCCCTGGCAAGTATAGTAGCCGCCTGCATCGCGCACGTACTTGTCGCCGGAGCGGCACCAGCCGCCTTCGAACGTCGACTGCGATTTCGCGCGCTGGTTCCAGTAGCCTTCCGCAGCGCTCGGCCCCTTGATGATCAGTTCGCCGACCTCGCCGTCTGCAACGTCGTTGTTGCGCTCGTCGACGACGCGGAGCGTGTAGCCTGGGACAGCCTTGCCTGTCGTGCCAAGCTTGATGTCGCCTGGGCGGTTCGAGAGAAAGATGTGCAGCATCTCGGTGGAGCCAATGCCGTCTAGCACTTCGACGCCGTACGTCTCCATCCAGGCCCGTCCCACTTCCTCTGGCAGTTGTTCGCCGGCTGAGACGCAGAGGCGCAGGCGTTGAGAAGCGTTGTCCTTGCCGCCTTTTGGCGAGGCGAGCATGGCGGCATAGAGAGTAGGCACACCGAAGAAGATCGTCGGTTGGTGCTTCTGCATTATCGTGAAAACGGCATCTGGCGTGGGACGATCCGGCAGGAGGATCGACGTCGCGCCCGCGGCCATTGGGAAGGTCAGCGAATTCCCCAAGCCGTAGGCGAAGAAGAATTTTGCTGCGGAGAAGACGACGTCGTCGGCCGTCATGCCGAGGACTTGCTTGCCATAGGTATCCGCGGTCGCGATCAACGATGAATGGACGTGTTTCGTGCCCTTCGGATTGCCGGTCGAGCCCGAAGAGTAGAGCCAGAATGCCGGCTCGTCGGGGTGGGTGTCGACCGGCGCGGCCTCGGCGGACTGGAGTTGCAACTCAGCTCTGAGTGAAAGCGCAAATGGTGGCGCTTCGCCGCCAGATACGAAGACCTGCTTCAGAAAGGGCAGCTTTCCGAGGATTGGCTGCACTGATGGCAGCAGGCTCGCGGATACGAACAGCGCTTGGGCGCGGCTATCTGCCAGCATGTATTCGTACTGGTCGGTGTTGAGGAGCGTATTCAAGGCTACGGGGACGACGCCGGCGCGGATGGCACCTAGGAAGACAACCGGCCAGTCGACCGTGTCGAGCATCAGTACGGCGACGCGTGCCTCGCGCGGAACGCCGTAGGTCTTCAGGAGATTGGCCATTCGCGCCGACCGCTCGGCCAGGGTGCCATAAGTGATCGCCTCGGCGGGATCGACGAATGCGGCCTTCGCCCCCCGTCCCGCCGCGATGTTCCGCTCGATCAGATCGATGGCAGCGTTATAGACGCGACTATCGGCCATGCAGTCTTCTCCCAGTTCGGCTCGTCGCGTCAGTTCGATTGCGCGCACGTTGACCGGCACTATCTTGCATATGGATGCGTGCCCTGGGAAGCCGGGCCGCGCAAGACTTTGGCGGTGTACGCCGGTGATTGCAGGCGGCAGGTTTACGTGCTTGCTTGACCAAACGACGACATTGACCGATGGCGTTGCCATGACCGCTGCGACTGAAATCCGCCATCGCCTCACCCCGCTCGAGCGCGGCGAGCGCCGCATGGGCTTGCTGATGCTTCTGCCGGCGTTTCTGCTGCTCGGCGTTGTCGTGCTCTACCCGATCGTCAATCTCGTCATTGGCTCTTTCTATTTCAATCATTTGGCTCAGCCGTGGATGGGGCAGCCGTTCGTCGGCTTCGACAACTACGTGCGGGCGATGGGGGACGACCGCTTTTGGGAGGCGACGTGGCACACCGTGCTCTACATCGTCGTGACGGTTCCCGGTGCCGTCGTTGTGGGTCTTGGATTGGCGTTGCTCGCCAACAAACCGTTCCGCGTGCAATGGCCGGTGCGCCTCGGCCTGTTGCTGCCGTGGGCGTTGCCGCTGGTATTTGCCGGACTGATCTTCCGCTGGTTCTTCGAGTACGATGTCGGGCTCGTCAACAACGCCATCATCGCTTTTGGCGGCAAACCACTCGGGTGGCTGTCGTCGCCATCGCTGGCGTTCTTCGCGATTTGCCTTTCGATCATCTGGAAGTCGTCTAGTTTCGTCGCGCTGGTGCTGCTCGCCGGATTGCAGACAATCCCGAAATCGCTCTACGAAGCGGCCGAGGTCGATGGCGCCTCGACGTTGCAGCAGTTCCGCGAGATCACGCTACCGATGCTGAAACCGGCGATTATCGTGGCGCTCATCTTCCGCACCATCACAGCGATCCAGACGTTCGATATTCCCTACGCCATGACCAACGGTGGGCCTGGGACCGCGACCGAAACGCTTGCCATGTACATTCACAAGACGACGATCGATGCGCTCGACTTCGGCTATGGCTCGGCGCTGGCCGTGTTTATGTTCGTCGTTTCCGTGATCGCCACGGCCGGCTATCTGCGCCACACCCGGCGCGATCCGAGCCAGGGTCGCGTGTGAGTCCTATGAAGCGCGCGAAAAGGTCCGAAAAAGCGGTGCGGGCCGCGATCGTCGCAACAGCGCAACGCATGAGTGCGCTGGGCCTCAGTCCAGGACGGACGGGCAATGTGTCCCAGCGGTTTGATGACGGACTGCTGATAACGCCGTCAGGCGTCGCATACGACGAGTTGAGGCCAAAGGATATCGTCTTCGTGGCTGGCGACGGCGCTGTCGACGCAAAGCAGTTGAAGCCGTCAAGCGAGACGCCGTTCCATCGCGCGATTTACGCGGCGCGTCCCGACGTACAGGCAGTCGTGCACTGCCATGCGATGAATGCGACTGTTCTCGCCTCGGCGCATCGGCCGATCCCAGCCTTTCACTATATGGTCGCGGCGGCGGGTGGCTCGGATATCCCGTGCGTGCCGTATGCGACCTTCGGAACGGATGAGCTATCGCGACATGTTGCGGCTGGGCTTGCGCACCGGAACGCTTGCCTGATGGGTAATCACGGCATGGTGGCTATCGGGGAAACACCCGAAGACGCGCTCGAATTGGCGGCAACAGTCGAGATGCTGGCGACGCAGTATGTTTCGTTGCTCGCGATCGGCGGGCCGTTTCACATTCTCGACGCAGACGAGATGGCGCGGGTGGTGGAGAAATTCCGCGGCTATGGTCAGCGGGCGCAGAAGGCGCGGTAGTTCACGCCGCTTCGGCCAAAACACACTTCAGGATGCCGAAATCATAGCGGCCGTCGAGCGCGGCGTGGACGGGTCCGAGTTTCAGACTGTCGCGGGTGCCAAGGCGGTCGAATGCCGCTTCGATCTCGTCAAGTTCCTGGGCATCGAGCGGGATCACATCCTTCGCTTCGATAAGACCTGCTTCGATGGCCTCTGCAAAGTGGCCGAAGACCGTCGACACTGCGATGCCGCGCGCTGCCGCTATGTCGTCGGGTGATTTGCCTGAGAGATGGAGGGCAAGCGTTTGATTGACGGTGGCCGACAATCGATTGTCGAGCAGGGGGTGCTTGACGTGCGCCTTGACGAGTTCGAGCAGCTTGTCGCCGTAGCGCGCGATCTTGCGGTCGCCGAGGCCGGTGATGTCATGGAGGTCGGCATCGCTCTTCGGCCGCTTGGAGGCGATCTCGGCCAGCGTGCGGTCGTGGAAGATCACGTAGGGCGGAACTCCCGTCTCGGCGGCCAGTTCTTGCCGGAGGGTGCGGAGCGCGGCGTAAAGAGCGTGATCGGTGCCGGCGACGGCTGCGCTGGTGCCGGATTTCTTTTCCTTGCGCTCGCGCGTGCGTGTGCCGGCAACGAGGGCTGCCCCGAGCGAGGCCTTGCGCATCAGAAAGCGTTCTTCACCGCGCAATAGGGGCCGCGCATAGTCCGTGAGCTGCAACGTGCCGTGTCCTTCGGCGTCGCCCTCGAGGTGGCCTGCCGCCATCAACTGGCGGATCAAGCCTTTCCAGTCCTCGGCGCGGAGATCCTTGCCGATGCCGAAGACCGTGCTGCGATCGTGACCATTGCGGATGACGCGCTCGTCGGGCTTTCCCATCAAAACGTCGACGACATAGGTGACACCAAACCGCTGTCCGGTGCGGTAGACGGCCGATAGCGCCTTTCGCGCCGCATCGGTTCCGTCCATCGTGTCCGGTGGATTGAGGCAGTTGTCGCAGTTGCCGCACGGCTCGCGCATGTCCTCGCCGAAGTAGGCGAGGAGCCGTTGACGGCGGCAGGAGGGGATCTCGCACAATCCCACCAGCGCGTCGAGTTTCTGGCGCATCACCTGCTTGAAGGCGTCCGAGCCTTCGCTCGCGGCGATCCATTGGCGCTGGGTCATGATGTCGTTGATGGAGTAGGCCATCCAGGCGTTGGCGGGATCGCCGTCGCGGCCGGCGCGGCCGGTTTCCTGGTAGTAGCTCTCGATCGATTTCGGCAGGTTCAGGTGCGCGACGAAACGGACATCGGGCTTGTCGATGCCCATGCCAAACGCGATCGTTGCGACGACGATGAGCCCGTCTTCCTTGAGAAATTTCGACTGGGTCGAGGCGCGGACATCCGCGGGAAGTCCCGCGTGGTAGGCGAGTGCGCGGCGGCCCTGCTTGTTGAGCCAGGCCGCTGTTTCCTCGCAGGCCTTGCGCGAGAGGCAATAGACGATGCCGGCGTCGTCCTTGTGTTCGGCCTCGATGAAGCGCCAGAGCTTTTCGCGCGATGATATCGAACCGGATTCGGCGATGGTGTAGCGGATGTTGGAGCGGTCGAAGCTCGAGACGAACCGGCGCGCGTTTTCCAGGCTCAGCTCGGCGATGATCTCGTCGCGGGTTTTTTGATCCGCCGTCGCTGTCAAGGCGATCCGCGGCACGTTCGGGAAGCGCTCGGGGAGGGCACGGAGTTGGCGATATTCGGGGCGGAAGTCGTGTCCCCATTGCGACACGCAATGGGCTTCGTCGATTGCGAAGAGGGCAATCTCGACCTCGTCGAGCATCGACAGGGTCCGATCTTGCAGGAGGCGTTCGGGCGCGACGTAGAGCAGGTCGAGGGCGCCTGCGCGGAGCTTTGCCTCGATGTCACGCACCTCACCCCAAGACAGAGTCGAGTTGAGGAAGGCGGCATTGACGCCGAGCTCCTTCAGGGTGTCGACCTGATCCTGCATCAGCGCGATGAGGGGGGAGACGACGATGCCGGTGCCGTGGCGCACAAGGGCAGGGATCTGATAGCACAGCGATTTGCCGCCGCCCGTCGGCATCAGGGCCAAGGCGTCCTCGCCGGCCAGCAGCGCCTCGATGATCGGCTGCTGCTGCAGGCGAAAGGCTTTGTAGCCGAACGTCTTTTCGAGCGTCTCTTGGGCGCGACGAAGATCGGGGGCGCGACGAAGATCAGAGGCGCGGCGGTGGTCGGGCGAGGTCATGGATCAAGGTTCAAAGCGGACGACGGGTCCGTGGTCCGTCCCGTTTAGTCCGATTCGCCTCTGCAACCTGTCTCACCGGCGTCTCAGGGAGCCGACCTTGTGGATGGTTTGGACGACGGCAGCACCTCCCTGTCGATAGCTGTGGAAATCGACACGGATCGGCCATACTTCTCGGGCGAACCAAACGGGTACATTTTACTGCCGGAGCGAGCTTGTCCGACCTGTTCGGCACAACGGATGACGAGGCTGCGCCGCGACTGCTTGCGGCGGCGGGAGATGTGCGCCTCGTGCCCGTTCTGCTGCCGGTCGCGTTGGATCAGACTTACGACTACATGCTGCCGGAGGAACTGGCCGTCGAGCCCGGACAGTTCGTGCTTGTGCCATTCGGGCCGCAGCATCGCATCGGGATCGTGTGGGATCGTGCCGTCAACCAGCCGGACAAGAAGGTCGATCCGAAAAAGCTCAAGGCGCTGATCGAAGTGCTCGACGTGCCGGCGCTACCGGCAATCACGCTGCGTTTTGCGGAATGGATCGCCAAATATACGCTTTCCGATCTCGGCATGGTCGCGCGCATGATGATGGGGGCGTCGGCGGTCTTCGAGCCGGTGAAGCCGCGTTTCGGCGTGCAGGTCGTGCGCGACGCGCCATTGCCGCCACGCATGACGCCGGCGCGGCAGAAGGCGCTCGATATCGCAGCCGATGGTTTGATCCGGGTGAAGAGTTCACTCGCTGAAGCGGCAGGTTGCTCGACCGGTGTGATCGACGGCCTCGTGACGGCTGGATGCCTGGTCGACGTCGCTATTCCGGAGAAGGTCTATCCGCGTCCCGATCCCCGAGAGATCGAGATCGATTTTCGCGAGGAGCAGGCGCGTGCGGTGATGTCGTTGCGCGCGGCGGTCGACGGTGACGCGTTTTCAGCGGCCTTGCTCGATGGCGTGACCGGCTCGGGTAAGACGGAAGTCTACTTCGAGGCCGTAGCGCGGGCGCTTGCGGCGGGAAAGCAGGCCTTGATCCTGTTGCCGGAAATTGCGCTTACATCGCAGTTCATGGAGCGGTTCCAGCGGCGGTTCGGCTGCATGCCCGCCGAATGGCATTCAGCGCTGTCGCCGCCGGAGCGCGCGCGGGTTTGGCGGGCGGCCGCGACAGGTGAAGCGCGCTGTGTCGTCGGCGCGCGTTCGGCGCTGTTTTTGCCTTATAGAGAACTCGGCTTCATCGTCGTCGACGAAGAGCACGACCAAGGTTTCAAGCAGGAAGACCGGGTGCACTATCAGGGCCGCGACATGGCGGTGGTGCGCGCGAACCTCGGCAAATTTCCTGTCGTCCTGGCGTCAGCCACGCCGTCGATCGAGAGCCACGTCAACGCCCGCACGGGGCGATATCAGCATCTGCATTTGCCGGGCCGGTACTCGGGCGTCGAAATGCCAGATGTGAAGCCGATCGACTTGCGCCATGAGCAGCCAGACAAAGGGCGGTGGTTGTCGCCGCCTTTGGTCGAGGCGATGAAGGAGACGCTCGCGAAAGGCCAGCAGTCGCTGCTGTTCCTCAATCGCCGCGGCTATGCGCCGCTGACGCTCTGCCGCAAATGCGGCCATCGCTTCGAGTGCCCGCAGTGCACGGCTTGGCTCGTCGAACACCGCTTTCGTGGGCGACTCAATTGCCATCACTGCGGCTTTTCGGTGCCGCTTCCGAAGACGTGTCCGAATTGCCGGGAGCCCGATAGTCTCGCTGCATGCGGCCCGGGGATCGAACGGATTGCCGAGGAAGTGACCGAGCGTTTCCCCGAGGCGACACAGGCAATTTTGTCTTCGGATCTCATTCCCGGGCTCGTCGAGATGCGCCAGGTCATCGGGCGGATCGAGCGGGGCGAAGCGCAGATCATCATCGGCACCCAGATCGTTGCCAAGGGGCACAACTTTCCAGGGCTCACGCTCGTCGGCATCGTCGATGGCGATCTCGGCCTTGCGCATGGTGCCGATCCGCGCGCGGGCGAGCGAACCTTTCAACTGCTGCATCAGGTGACCGGGCGTGCCGGCCGTATGAGTGTGCGCGGGCGTGGTCTCGTGCAGACGCACATGCCCGACCATCCCGTGATGCAGGCGATCATCACCGGCGATCGTGATGCGTTCCTGGAGCGGGAGATCCAGCAGCGTCAGATGGGCATGCTCCCGCCCTATGGCCGGCTTGCTGCTATCGTCGTTTCGGCGCGAGACAAGGAGACGGCTGAGCTCGTGGCGCGAGACGTGGCGCATCGGGCACCGCCGGCGGAGCGGATTACCGTGCTTGGGCCGGCGGAAGCGCCGATCGCGCTTATCCGGGGGCGTTACCGCTGGCGGCTGCTGGTCAAGGCGCCGCGCGAGATGGATATCCAGGGATATCTCAGAGAATGGCTATCGAGACTGCCGAAACTCGCGACCGATATTCGCCTCTCGGTCGACATCGATCCATACAATTTTCTCTAGAAAATCAGGTGTTTGGCCAAGCTACGATGCCGGCCGCAGCGGCGAGAGCAAAGGCCGTCAGTGCCACCGCGAGCCAAATCTCGCGGCGATTGTGATGCGCTCTCGTGCGCACCGTGTTTCGGGTTAGGCGTAGTTTCTCCATGCGGAATGAGTACCGCAGCGTTGCGCGGGGGGACTATCTCGCATGGCGTCGCGCGACAACTTCCCGCACGTAAGGGTGGATTATGGGTCAGTTCTTTGGCGGGCCGGCCGATTTGATCGGCGGCGCGGCCGATTCGACCCGCTGCACCACGATTTTAGGCCGCCGGCCGAATATCAGCCGCTTCATCATCAGCAGGATCATGAGCAGAAGGGCGATGGCTGTGCCAATCAAAGCGGGGTGTTTCTCCCAGAGCAGGATGGGGGCGACCCTTCCATCCATGACGTAACGGGTGTGTTCCGCAACCATCCAAGGGTCGGGCACGACGTCCGACGCGAGCATCATACCGACGGCTGCACTCTGGTCTTTGCTTGCGATGATCCCTTCGCGAACCGAGTTGCGTGAGAGGACCTGCATCTTCGCGGGCGTCAGCGCGACCGCCTGCAGCAGACGCGTTCCGGCAGACTTCGTCAAACCCGTCATATAGCCCGACAGACTTGCGAGTTCCTTCTCGTCGAGGGCGCGGCCGAGGTTGCGCAGTTCCTTGGCTTCCAACTCGAAAAGCGTTTCGCGCTGTGCCGGCGTCAGGCTGGCGAGGCGTGTGACGGCAACTTTGTCGCCGACAGAAAGCAATCGTCCGAGGCTGACTTTGGTGAAGCCGTCGGGCTTGGCGCGGCGATGCAGTTCGTTCTCGACCACCTTGTCCAGTTGGTCTCCGGCTATCGCCGCCCAGGCGATGGCGGCGTCGAGCGATCGGGTTTCGCGGGCGATGTCGATGGCGGTCGAGGGTAGCTTGTTCACGGCCAAGTCGAGCGTGCCATCGTCGAGACGCTTGAGAACGCCTTGATCGCCATCCGATGCGGCAACGACGCCAACGACTTCGTCCAACCGGCCGAGTGCTTCGGGCTTTATCAGCTCCATAAAGTCTTTGAACTTCGGATTGGCTTCGGCAAGGGCCAGCACCTTGGCGTGGGCGCGGCGGAACTCTTGCCAAATTTCGACGACGCGATCGGCGGTTTTGCCGGATATCTCGCGAATGTTTTCGCCGATCTGTTCCTTGATCGTATTGGCGAGCTCGATTTGCACTTTGTCCTTGGTATCGCGGGATTTCATCTCAGTCGCGATGATGGGGAGCACGCCGTGACGGAAGTCCCAGATGTCCTTGGCGATGAGCACGAGGCCGACACCGCCAGCAACCGCCGAGACGACGCGCGAGAGGACTGCGCCGACCATCCGGGCGCCGACGCGCTGGGCCATATTGGCAAGTTGGCGTCGGACGAGCAGGATGACGGCGCCGGTCAATCCGCCTGCGCCTTCGGCTAGAACGTTACCGGTCGAGACTTGCGCGCCCGATCGTGCCGGATCGATGGCGTATTCCTTGGCGGCGTCACGCCCGACGACGCGGGCGACGGTGCTGCCGTAACGGGGCCCGAGAAAGGTTTGCATGCACTGCTGAGCGGGTTCCGCCGTGTCGGCGATGGCGAGTTCGATGCGCTTCGACAAAGACGTACCCATGCCTATCGCCAGGTTCTCGAGCGCTGTCTTCACCGGTTGAGCGTTGAAGGTGCGTTCCGCGACGGCAGTCGCAAGCTTTTGTGCCTCCTCGCTCGACGCGAGCGATTGCAGCAGGCGGCCCCAGCTCGATTCCTGTTTCACTTCTTCTATGGCGGTGTCGATCTGCTTATCGAGGATTTCGTCCATGCCGATCTTGCGCCACTGGTCGGCCGTGACGCCGCGATAGTCGACATTGGCGAGGCCGGCTTGCAGCCCCTTGGTGGTCAGCGTGTCGATCGCTTTGCGGAAGGCCGTCTCATCCTGCGCCTGGCACGCTTCGTAGTCGGCCCGCGTCATCACCAGCTGGGCCGAGGCTTTCGTCGCCTGGAGGGTTGCGAGCGGCAGCTGGCCAATCAAGGTCGCAATGGCCGTCAGGCCGGCAACGGTGCGTCGCGCCGTCGGTCGACGGTAGGGGCGGATCGGCATGAGCGAACAGGCTGTCACGACGTGGCTCCAAGGCGGCAGGGCACAGGCCATCTCCCGTGGCGGACCGTCAGTATCGTTAATTGACGAGAACTGCGAGCAAACGATGACGCATCCCTCTATTTGTTGAATGTCTGTTGTTGTTTCGGCGAAAATATCGCCGCCGGTCTGGTGCCGGTCTGGTAAAGCCGTAACCATCGATCTCAGCCGAGGGGTGTCGCTGATTTACACTTTGGTTGGATGCCGATATCGTTTGCCTACAAATGACCTCCCGCTGTTCGGGAGGCCCGGTAGCGCTCAATGGAAGACGGGAACACATTGCGAACATTGAGGCGGATCGCCGGTATCGATATCGGCGGCACGTTTACCGATCTGTTGCTCTACGAAGACCGGCCCGAGGGCTCGCGGCTCAAGCTTGCGAAGATCCCGACGACAATAGCCAATCAGGCCGAAGGCGTTCTGGCGGCGATTGCGGCGACGGGCGTCTCGCCGGCCGAGATCGATCTTCTGATCCACGGCACCACCGCGACCACCAACGCCGTGCTCGAGCGGAAGGTTGCGAAGGTCGGGCTCATTACGACGCGAGGGTTTCGCGACGTACTGGAACTAGGCCGCCGGACGCGTCCGCGACCCTATGGCATGACCGGTACATTCGAGCCGTTGATATCGCGCGAACACCGGCTCGAAGTGACCGAGCGGATGAATGCGGCAGGCGAGGTGCTTGCGCCGCTTGCTGAAGCGGAGGTGCGTGCTGCCGTTGCCCGCCTGCGCGACGCGGGCTGCGAAGCGCTGGTTATCCATTTTCTGCATGCCTATGCGAACCCGGCGCACGAGGTGCGGGCCGCCGCAATCGCCCGCGAGATGTGGCCGAACGACTACATCACATGCGGGGCGTCTTTGCTTTCGGAGTATCGGGAGTACGAACGTGGCACGACGGCGAGCGTGAATGCTGCGGTTCAGCCGATCCTCGATCGCTATGTCAGGCGGCTGGAACGTGATCTTGCGGCTGGCGGCTTTGCGCACGATCTTCTGATCATGAACGGCAATGGCGGCACAGTCGCCGCGCGCCATGCGATCGCCGAGGCAGCGAAGACCGTTATGAGCGGGCCGGCGTCTGGTGTGATGGCGGCAGCATCTACCCTCGGCGCGTCGGGGCTTACCAACGCCATCACCTACGACATGGGCGGCACGTCGACCGACGTTGCGCTCATTCATGGCGGCATTCCTGAAGTCTCGGCTGAACTGACGATCGACTACGGTCTGCCGATCCACGTGCCGATGGTCGATGTCCGCACGGTTGGGGCAGGCGGTGGTTCGATCGCCTATGTCGATGCGGCGGGTATGCTGAAGGTCGGGCCAGAGAGCGCCGGGGCGATGCCCGGTCCGATTTGCTTCGGCCGCGGCGGTACACGACCGACGATCACCGACGCGAACCTCATTCTTGGCCGGTTGCCGCCGGAAAAGCTGACGGCTGTCACCAAACCGGTTTCGATCGATGCAATTCGTGCGGTGTTCGCGCGAGAGCTTGCCGATCCGCTTGGGATGTCTATCGACGACGCGGCGGCAGCCGTGCTCCGTCTCGCCAACGTGACGATGGCAAATGCGATCCGCATGGTCTCGCTGTCGCGCGGTCACGATCCACGCAACTTCGTTCTTTTCGCATTCGGTGGAGCGGGGCCACTGCATGCCTGCGCGCTGGCGCGGGACCTCGGATTGCCCGAGGTGTTGATCCCGGCACGGCCCGGCATGACGAATGCGCTCGGTTGCCTCGTCGCTGATTTGCGGCAGGACTTCGTTCGCACTCTCAACCAGCCGCTCGAAGCCGCCGACATGGACGCAGTCTCGGCAATTCTGACGGAGCAGGCTGAGCGGGGGCGCGCCGTCAACGCGGCAGAAGGGGACGAGATCGTTGCGACCGATGTAACCTATGGAGCTGACATGCAGTTCCGCGGGCAGACGCACCTGTTGCGCGTCGCGCTCCCGAGGGCCGATGTCACTCGGGAAGATCTGCAACGGCTTTTCGAGGCGGCCTATTTCGCACGGTTCAAGGTAGAGCTTCCCGAGATCAAGGCGCAACTCGTCAACCTGACGACCAGTGTCGTTGGGCGCAGGAAACCCTTTCCGGTCGCCATGCTGCTCGATGATGCCAAGCGGTCGGGCCGTTTGGCCGAGGCGGTGATAGGCCACCGCCGTGTGTTTGCTGACGGCGCGTGGCACGACGCCGCGATTTATGCGCGTGACGCGCTGCCGCTCGGTGCCGAGATCACCGGCCCGGCGATCGTCGAACAGGTCGATGCGACAACCGTCATCGAATGCGGCGCGGGGGCGCAAGTCGATGGTATTGGCAATCTACGCATCCGCGTCGGAGGCGCATCATGACGGCCCCGATAGACGCGTTGACGCTGGCCGTCATTGAAGCGGGCCTTCGGCAGGTCTGCAACGAGATGGATATCGCATTCTCGCGCGCGGCTTTTTCGCCGGTCATCGCCGAGGCGGACGATCGTGCAGATGGTATCTACGACCGCGATACGGGGCGGCTCATCTCGCAGGGCGAATTGGGCTTGCCGGTCTTCGTCGGCACGATGCAGGCGTCGACGGCGCATCTCGTTCGATTGATCAAGGAAGGAAGGGTCGGCAAGCCTGAGCCCGGCGATATTTACATCGTCAACGACCCTTATCTCGGTGGCACGCATCTGATGGACGTGCGGTTCGCGCTGCCGTTCTACTACCGCGGCGAACATGTCTGCTGGTTGCAGAATACGGGCCACTGGCCCGATGTCGGTGGGATGGTGCCAGGCGGGTTCTCGGCCAGAGCCACGGAGGTCGAGCAGGAAGGGCTGCGCCTGCCACCGGTGAAGCTCTTCAAGCGCGGCGAGATGGACCACGAAATCCATTCCATCATCGCATCCAACATTCGCGTCGCCGACCAGCGCATCGGCGATATCAAGGCGCAGGCAGCGGCGCTCAAGGTCGGCGAGGTACGTCTCACCGAGTTGATCGACCGCAACACATTGCCGGTCTGGCGGCAGGCGATTGCAGAACTCGAAGGGCGCGCTACGCGATTGATGCGGGCGCATATCGGCTCTATTCCCGACGGCACATATCGCAGTCACGCCTATGTCGACAGCGACGGCGTGGTGAACCATCCGCTCGACATCGCTCTCTCGGTCACCAAATCCGGTGGCGATCTCGTGTTCGACTTCACGGGCTCGTCGCCGCCATGCCGGGGGCCGATGAATTCCGTGCTCGCCACCACGATCTCGGCGGTCTACCTCGCCGTGCGTCATATCTTCCCCGATACGCCGCTCAACGCGGGCGCGTTCGAGCCGCTGACGATCAAGGGGTATGACGGGACGTTCCTCGATGCCAAGTATCCGCGCCCGGTATCCGGCTGTGCTGCGGAAGTCTCGCAACGTATCGCTGAGGCGGTATTCCTGGCGTTGGCCGAGGCGATCCCAGACAAGGTGACCGCCGCGCCAGCAGGAACGAGCGGCAATTTCTGCCTCGGCGGCTTCGATCCCGCGACGAAGGCCGGCTACGTGATGTACAAGATCACCGGCGGTGGCTACGGCGGCAACGCCGACCATGACGGGTTGACCAACGGTTGCTCGACCATCGGCATATCGAAGACCGCGCCTATTGAAGTGATGGAACAGAAGTTCCCCGTGTTGTTCCGGCGGTTCGCGATGCACGAGGCGTCTGGAGGTGCCGGAGAGCGCCGTGGCGGCTTCGGTGTTAGTTACGAGATGGAATTGTTGCGCGGCGAGGCACGCGCGTCGTTCGTGATGGATCATGGGCGCTTTGGTCCGCCGGGTGTACGCGGCGGGGGCGACGGCGCGCCAAACGTCGTGAAAATCCATCGCAATGGAAACACGATCATTCCGGAGCACTTATCGAAGGACCAGGATATCGCCATTGTGGTTGGTGACCGGGTCGAGGTCCTCACGCCCGGCGGTGGTGGTTACGGTGATCCGGCGAAGCGGCCGCTTAGTGCCATCACGCACGATGTAGCGCGCGGGTACTACACGGCCGAACAGGCACGCCAGCTTTGGCCCCACTGGCGAGGAGGCGGTGCATGATCGCCTATCACAAGGCTACGTCGCTGCAGGATGCGCTGGATGTTTTGGCGCGCGAACCGTCGCGCAAGATCCTTGCCGGTGGCACCGATATCTACCCGGCGAAGGCGACGCGGGCGGGTTGGGGGGATATGAGCCATCCCGACGTGCTCGATATATGGGCGCTCAATGAGCTGCGCGGTATCGAGCGGCGGGGCGACGCCTGGCGGATCGGCGCCCTCACGACTTGGAGCGAGATCACTGCTGCCGCGTTGCCGGCCGCGTTCGATGGGTTGAAGTCCGCGGCGCGAGACGTCGGTTCGATCCAGGTTCAAAATCGCGGTACGATCGCGGGCAATATCTGTAATGCGTCGCCGGCTGCCGACGGCATTCCGCCCCTGCTGACGCTTGACGCAAAAGTCGAAGTCGCTTCGCTCAACGGCACGCGTTCCGTTCCCTTGTCTCGGTTCGTCGATGGTTATCGCCACACGGTTCTGCGGCCTGGCGAGATGGTCGCCGCACTAGAGATTCCGCACAGCGACGCGCAAGGCGATTTCCTGAAGCTCGGTGCCCGGCGTTATCTCGTCATCTCGATCGCGATGGTGGCGGGGCTGTTTCGCCTGGCTGAGGACGGCACCGTGCTGACGGCAAGGATTGCGGTCGGTTCATGCTCCGCCGTCGCGCAGCGGCTGGAGCGTCTTGAAACGACGCTTGCGGGTCAACGTCCTGATCCGTCTCTCGTCATGCCGCTGCACCTCGATCATCTGGCGCCACTCGACGATGTTCGTGCGTCTGCCAGCTATCGCAAGGCTGCGGAGCTACAACTTGTTCGCGATCTCGTAGCGCGTTCCGCATCCTCCCACCGGAGGGCCGCGTAGTGGATCAGCCGGTCACTCGTACCGCTCATGACGTGACGTTCAAGTTGAACGGCCGTGAGGTCGACGCTGCGGCTCGGCCATTCGATACGCTTGCCGATATGGTGCGTGCGTGCGGGTTCACCGGAACCAAGATTGGCTGCGAGGCGGGCGATTGCGGTGCATGTACCGTTCTGATGGATGGCAAACCGGTTTACGCCTGTTTGGTGTCGGCGGCGCAGTCGCGCGGGGCCGACGTGCAGACCATCGAGGCGAGCAGCAGCGATCCTCTCGCCGCGCGTCTTGTCGATGCCTTCGTGGCGCATGGGGCGGCCCAATGCGGTATTTGTACGCCTGGAATGATCGGTGCGGCGCTTGGTCTTCTGAAGCGCACCGAATCTCCTTCGGATGAAGATATCGAAATCGCGATCGGCGGCGTGCTCTGCCGCTGCACCGGTTACCGCAAGATCCTGGACGCTGTTGCATCGGTCGCGCGGGGTGCCGACATTGCGATCCCCGCTGCCGGCGGCCTTGTGGGCGAGCGCGCTGCGAATGCGACGGCGAGGCTTGCGGCTTGCGGCGCCGCGACCTTCGGTGCCGACGATGCGCCTGCCGGAGCGCTTTCCGTTCGCGTGATCCGCTCGCCGCATGCCCATGCACGGTTCACGTTCGGTGATCTCGAAGCGTTCCGGCGTGAGCACGGGCTCGATGCAGTTCTCACCGCGGCCGATGTGCCGGGCGCCAACAGTTTCGGGATTTTTGCGAACACCAAGGACCAGCCGGTGTTCGCCGAGGCGCACGTTCGGTATCGCGGAGAAGCCGTCGCAGCCATTGTCGGGACCGAGGAGGCCGTCCACTCGATCAATGCCGATGCGTTTCCGGTCAGCTGGATGCCGCTCACTCCATTGATCGGGGTCGATGCGGCCCTTGGAGATGGAGCGGCCGCGATACATGCCCACATCCCGGACAATGTTCTGACGCGTGGCAATCTGAGATGTGGCGATGTTGGCGCTGGTCATGACACTGCGGCTGTGACGGTGGAAGGTGCTTTTGAGACAAGCTTTGTCGAGCACGCCTATATCGAGCCGGAGGCGGGCTTTGCGGTGTTGACCGAGGACGGCGTGCAGATCGCAGCATGTACGCAAGCGCCTTACATGGACCGGGAGGACGTCGCGCGCGTGCTCGGCGTTCCGGAAACGGCCGTACGCATAACGCCGACCGCGTGCGGCGGCGGATTTGGCGGCAAGCTCGACGTGTCGGTGCAGCCGATTTTGGCGGTTGCACTCAAGAAGGTCGGCCGTCCCGTGCGGATCGTCTATTCGCGCATCGAGAGCATGGCGTCGTCGACGAAGCGTCATCCGGCCAAGATCCAGGCCAAAGCTTCGGCTGATGCAGAGGGCCGGCTTGTCGCCTATGAGATGACCGGCGATTTCAATACCGGGGCCTATGCTTCCTGGGGACCGACGGTTGCCAATCGCGTGCCGATCCATGCGCATGGCCCCTATAGAGTGCCGAACGTCTGGAACCGGACGCGGGCTGTTTTCACGAACGAGCCGCCGTCGGGGGCTTTCCGCGGCTTCGGTATTCCGCAAGCGGCCATCGCCAACGAATGCTTGATGGACGATCTCGCCGCCCAGCTTGGTCTCGACCGCTGGGCGATCAGACGGATCAATGCGCTCGGGAATGGTGATACGACCGCG
>JAPXTA010000071.1:0-12224 GCA_033812735.1 Hyphomicrobiaceae bacterium
GCCATCTGCGCGGTGCGATAGACCGCGAAGTCGAAGTCGGTATTGTAGCCGTGAATGAAAACGACAGCCTGATTTTCATAGCGCTTGGACGCCGCGAGCCGCGCACGCACGAGCGACAGGAAATCCGCCTTCGAGTAGCTGGCGATCTCCTTGATCGTGAAATGCGTCTTCGGATCCTCCGCCTGCTCGTAGATCGTGATGTCGAAGAACGGCACTTTGATTGCCCAGGGACGCTCGATGTTCGGCACCTGATGCGTCTTCGGGACCGTGATCAGCGCCCGGCCTAGTTCCAGTTTGCCGGCCCGCCCGGCAGCATACTTGAGCCGCTTCGGATCCTCGATGCGGGACCGGTCCGTGCCATAGAAAACCGGCACGACCGCCCAATCTGCCGACGCGGCCGTGTCCGCTGCAGGGCCTGGCTGCGTGGCGCCAACCGGCGATGGTGCTCCAACCACGGGCTCCGGCGGTGGCACGGCGGCTGGGGCAGGTGGCGGCGGCGCCGTGGCAATCTTCGGCTCCGCGGGCTTCGCTTCTGGTACCGCCTCGCCACCGCGTGGAACTGAGGGCGGCGCAGGCGGCTCGATCGATCTTTCCGCCTTGAAGACAGGACGCGACTTGTCGATGCCGCCACCAGCCCCTGACGGACCACTCCCGCCCTTGGGCTCACTTGCAATATCGACGGGAGGTTTGCTCATCGTGACGTCGCGGTGCTCCGCCATCTGCGTCCCGAACAGAACGAACAGGGCGATCGGCGCGATCAGGATCAGCAGCAATACGAGCCGTGCGACGCCGCGAATGGCGCGAGGCAGGCTGCCGACTGACTTCCAGGCAAACAGGTAGAGCAGTAGCGCGGTCGCCAGGATTAGCGCATGAGCGACCATCGGCGAGACCGGGGGCATCGTCCACTCCTTGGATAAGGGCGCAACCAGCCACACTATGCTTGGCGATTGTGACAACCCTCGGCAATGTCGCTCTAAACCCGCCGGTCCACAACCGACAGCATGCCGCGATGTGGACAGCCGCCCGAAAGTGCCCTTGCGCCCCCGTCGCGCCTGGAGTATGTCCCGCCCACTGCCCGCTTAGGGACAGCCGCAATAGCTCAGTTGGTAGAGCACATCATTCGTAATGATGGGGTCGGGGGTTCGAATCCCTCTTGCGGCACCAATAAAATCAAAGACTTACGAAACGATCAGAATTCTGACAGAAATCAAAAGCTAACGCCTAGCGAACACCGCGGCGGCAGGCTTCACAAGCGCGTGATCAAGGCGCTGTCGCTGCCATTTGACCACGTGATTACGGGTTCGATCCCGGGCTGTCTTACCAAGAAAATCAGTGAGTAATCCGCTTCTTGCCAATGATTGCAAATCCATGGGCGACCTCAACCGTGGCGAGTTGACCATCGAGATAGTGCCGTCGCCGCGCGGGCTGACCATGATCACGCATCGCTCAAAGACGAGCTTGGTGATGCCCAGGATGTTCGGGTTCAGCATGATGGCGGCGTAGCGCGTCGCTCATTGCTGCGCGTGATGGACATCGTGGCAATTGGGTGCAGCAGAATCCACGCATCTGCAGATCAAATCGACCCCACTGACAATCTGCACACAACCGTTCTGTTGACGCCGTTACCCAGGGATGCATAATTTCATCAAGCATCCCCTAGCGTGCGGCGTTAGTTGGAATGCACTAGGTTAGAGAATTTGACGTTTGACGACGTGATTGCTGCCAGTCTTGAAGTCTGGTCCGGGGGGCGACCGTGGTTACTTGGTGCCGTATTGCGATTACCGCCATGACGGTCAGTATTTTTCTAACGGCGCATGCGACTGCCCAAGTGAATCAATCACTCGATGTTCGCTATTGGCACTCATTTTTCGTGAATTCTGGCCTTATCTCGGACAGCAGCAATAAGTATCTGACACAGCGGTTCCAGGTTCCGTCAGTGGTCGTCACGTATGTGCGCGACATCGGTTCGGGAAGCCTGCTTGTGAATCTGAACGGAAGCTTCCTCAATCGTCCTTTCGGTTCCGACTCTATGTCTGGAACCGCATTAGATCCGGACATCATCGTAGAACGCGACAGAGTGAGCCGGTACGAAGCGGAACTAGCGTACCTCGTGCGGCCAGATGACATCGGCACTTATTACCTTTTCGGCGGGAGGGCCAACCGTACCGCTGTGAAGGCGGAATACGAACTCACAATGCAAGGCAAACGCTTTGCGTCCTTTGCAACGAACAGCTTCTTTGCAGAAGCTGGCATTGGCCTTGCCAGGCCGTGGGGAGACAAGAACAATTGGGAGTTTTTCGCATCGGCCGTTGCGCTGGCCGGTGTTGCGAACCTACACGGTCGGCAAGAAGGGCCGTTAGGAGTTACGCCGCGCGATAAACTCGACGCCGCGATTGGCATCGATTCGTCGTTAGGGGTCCGCTACAGGTTCGACAAGCAGCCGCTTGACAATGGAACCGTCAGCGTGTCGGCCCGATACCGGGTCTACACCGTCGGGAGTCCGGCCGAATGGCAAGAAGGCAGAAACTCATTCGTTCATGGACCCGAACTCGGCGCTTCTATTCGATGGTAGCAAGTACGAAGATTACGCATTTGAGCTGGCTCTATTACATAGCTGCGGTGTTGATTGCGGCATTCCCCCCGCTATGCTACGCGCAATCGGCACATATACAGGAGCCACTCAAGCTCGTCAGCGGTCCACCTCGAGTTGCCCTTGTAATAGGGAATGCGACATATTCAGGTGAACTTGAAGAGCTAAAACATGCGGTCGCAGATGCTGACGCCATCTCGATCAAACTGCGGAAGGCGGGTTTCGCGGTTATCAAAGCTCTCAATACAACTAAAGATTCACTCGATTCCACTTTTCAGCTCTTTAAGAATACGTTGCAGAGCCGCTCTCAAGCGACCAACTCGAATAGCAAGATGGGGCGCCCGGTCGGGCTATTGTATTACTCAGGTCATGGAGCCTTATCAGAAGAGAAGGGCTATGAGTTCATCGTTGGCGTGGACGAGCGGAGCAAAAAGATACGACGCCCAATTCTCCTGAACCAACTTGCGCTAGACATCAGCAACAACACATCGGCAGCGATACTAATTTTCGATGCTTGCAGAAGTTACCTGCAGATCGACGAAGCCACTATGGACTCGGCTAAGGGTGAGAAACGTTTGGGGTCAACTCCAGAGACGGTGATCGCACTAGGGTCTGCGGCAGGGGTCAAGTCTACGATTTATGCAGGGCAAGATCACAGTGTCTTTACGAAGCGCTTGCTCGAATATATTCCTGCTCCTGGTCTTGAAATCCGCATACTTCTCGGGCGAGTAGGCGGTCGAGTGGGCATTGATAATACGCGGCAAGAACCCGAGGCGGTCGTTAATATAAGTCGGGAGTTCTATTTCACTCCACTGCAAATCAACGCGCCATGAAGGGTCAAAGACCACAGGTGGAAATTGCTTATGAACCTTGTTGCTCACCTTATTGGCGGAGCTGTCGCTGCGACAGTTGCTCTAAACTATCCGATTGAAGGTGCGGCGGGCGTGGGCATTTGGGTTGCTGTGTATGCTGCAGTTGTGGCAGCTCTGACGGCTTACCGGTTAAGGAGAAAGTGAATGACTTCAATCCGTGTGACCGGCAAAGCAGGTGTTCTTGTTCTACTATTTGTCGCCACAATTGGCTCGGCGACGGGTCAGCAGGTTGTGAGCCCAAACAATGATGGGTTTCTACATTCGAAGGAAGAATTGGGAGTGAAAGATAAGGCGCCCGACGCAGGTCTGTCGCCCGGTAATTATATGCCCACGAGCGCCATGGCTTACGCGGATGATCGGGAGAATGCGGGGTTGGCTCAGGGTTACGGGTTTATCCTGCTGTCCCCTGAAGATGCCCGCAATGAAATGATTTGCCGTGCCTTTTTTTCTACGTTGTTCCGATCGGCTGCAAATTCGGCCACAAAGTCAAACGGGTTGGGAGCGTCTGCTGATGTGTCCGCGCGGCCCACTTATTGGTTGGATGCACGATCGAGGAGCCAAGCTGAAAGATCAAAGTCGCTCAAAAATTCTAACCACAGACCTTCTCCAGCAGACTGTCCGAGCCTGGTCAGAAATTATGACTTTCGGCGTGCGTGGCAAATAAAGCAACGCCTCGTGCCTCTAAAGCAACCAGACCCGGTTCTAGCTGCTATCGAATCTGGGAATAATAAGGCGCTTGTTTACAATCTAAGTAGCTATCGAAATGAACGCCAGTTCACGCAAGTCATGAGCTTTTGGCGAACCGAAGTATCTAATGACGTCCAAGTGTGGCGCAGAGGGGCAATCCAGGATGCTCCCTGGATGCAGAAACTATCGAATTTTAGCGAAGAAATTACCAAGATCATGTCCTATTGGTACAAAGAAGTGCGGGCCGCACCAAAATAGGCAAGCGACTTGGATCTTCCCAGTTAGGTTCCGCTTCGCGCACGCGCGCAGTCATTCTCCTCCATTTTTTCGATCTCAGTGCGGTTGCGTTCGAAGGTGTTAGTTTTGATCGAGTAATTAGGAAACACGACTCGATTGCGGCAGGAGTGAGCCGCTGGATGCGCTTGGTATTGTAAGGCGCAAGCATTGCGACCGCTTGCTGAATCAGCGCAACGATATTGCACTGCCGATTTATGTCGGGTGTATGAGTCGTATGTGTGCCTCCAAGACAGCCCGATGCACCGATTGTATTCATCGTAAAGGACTTCACAAATATTGCTTGGCGTGCCAGGGTTTCGAGTGGCGCAACCAGGCATCAAGATAGAGCTTGCGAGCGCAGTCGCCACGTAAATTGATTTCATTAACCTCTCTTTCGTTTCATCTTTCGGTATGGGTCGAGAAAAGAAAGTTGCAAGCCCGATGCGTGATTATTTTAAGGAGTTAATTCGTGGAGTTGCGCAATCCTTCGTTTGTGCAACGTCACCGGCCTGCCTTGACCCATCTCCGATATCTGCGCTGAGCCGCGTCGCGTAATCTCGTCGCAAAATCAAGTTGCACCAACGGTGCCTAGAAGCAGTTTCGCAACAGTGGGTGGCGCGTTGCTGGGCAGATCGATGGCCCCGAGCGCTAGGTCGTGATCCAATGACGCATGTTGATAGGATACATGCGCGTCTCGACCTCAGATCAGAACTTGGACTTGCAGCGCGATGCATTGATCAAGGCTGGTGTCGCAGACCGCGACATCTACGCCGACAAAATGTCTGGCCGGAAAGACGAGCGCCCCGGACTTGAAGCCTGTTTGCGCGCGCTGCGGGACGGCGACACGCTCGTCGTGTGGAAGCTCGACCGCTTGGGCCGAAGCCTGCAGCACCTTGTCGCCACGGTTCAGGGGTTAGCAACGCGCGGCGTAGGGTTTCGCGTCCTGACAGGCCACGGCGCCGACATCGACACCACAACAGCCGCTGGCAAACTGGTGTTCGGCATCTTCGCCGCACTAGCAGAGTTCGAACGCGAACTGATCTCAGAGCGGACACGGGCCGGCCTTGCTGCAGCGAAAGCCCGAGGCCGCAAAGGTGGTCGCAAGCCTAAGGTGTCTACTATTGAACTGGCAGGCGTGAGAGCCCGCCTTGCCGCAGATCCCTTTCTGGACCGAGCAGAGATTGCACGAGAGCTGGGTGTCCACCGCTCAACGCTCTGGCGCGCAATGGACCGCACAGCGTAGTCCATGGCACTTGATCGTCTTCCAAGTTGCCACACCTGCCCGACCATTTTGAAGGCAAAGCAGTGTAAATGTTTTGAAATGACAGTACGATAAGGCATGCATTTAAAATGGCTTTTGGTGTTCGTGGCTGCAGTTGGGGCTATCTCCCCTGCCTACGCAGATCCCTCGTGGGGCACTTACGCCATCATCTCCTCCACGATGGGCGCCAACGGCAGTCGGCTCTGAATGGGCGACGGCGTTCGCAGCAGCGATATTGGATGCCCTTCCTACAGCCCTTCGGTGACGACAGCGGGAGACGTGAGCGTCACGGGGAATTTGTCGGCCGCGAAGTTTATTGGTGACGGTTCGGCACTGACGGGGCTTGCCACGTCCACCGACCGCATCACGAGCGGCACATCCAGCGTCATTGTGAACAGCGCCACCAGTGCCATCAGCTTCACCACGGCGGGCAGCCAGCGGATGGTGATTGATGGGAGCGGCAATGTGGGGATTGGGACGACGAGCCCAGGGAAGAACCTAGACATCTATGGTGCTTCTAACCCGGGAATCCGGATGCGTGATGGAAGTCGCACTTTCGACTTTTTTACGGCAGCTGGTCGCTTCGCATTCTACGACGTTACAAGCATGGCAGAACGGCTGACGGTTGGAAGCACTGGTAACGTCGGGATCGGCACAACATCGCCTAACGCCACGCTGCATGTGAGCGGTACAGCGACCATTACCAGCAACACGATTGTGAGCGGAACGGTGAAGATTTCGGGCGTTGGCAACGAGACGTGCGGTCCATCGAGCTACAACACCATTCGGGTGAACCCCACGACGGGCGCGATCGAGATGTGTCGGCCGTAGGGGATGACGCGAGAAACGTCACTGTCTTGACCGAATCGGGTGGCGGCTTGCGTATGCGGACAGGTGGAGTGGCGGGGTGTCATGAGAGCGTCAAAGGTAATGAAGGGCCTTGGTACTCTTGCGAGTATCGGCCTTGGGGCCACTCTTACGTACTTCTACCAAGGTATTCAGTGGCAGAATGAAGCGATGCATCGGTTGCAAACCGACTTCGTCAACCGACGCGTCGAAATCTACCGCGACATGACGGCGGCACTGGCTCAAGCACAACGTCTCCGCGTCTATCACGGCTCCAGCGATGCCAAGACCAGCAAAACCTTCCAAAGCATCCTAAAATGCGCCGAGGCGCCAGTTGGGTCAGGCGAATGCAGCGTTGCGACCGATGATGTGACACGCGACATGGCGAAGGACATCTTCGAGCTGCACGCCAAGTTCGAGGCGAACAAGGCTCTGGCGCGCACCTACTTCTGCAGCGGCACGAACAACGCCATCGAGCGACTCCCGAGTGGCTTCTGGTGGTTCAATGCCAGCCAGAACCATCGGGATGCCGTGATCAGCAACATGGCCACCGAACTGAAATGCGAGCTGAACTTTGGGCTGCTGTTGAATCGGAGGTGAGGACGGTCGGGCAGTCAGGCCGTCAGGCTCGACCGCGAAAGCGCAGTCTTCATTTGTGTGCACATCGATTGGGCATGCAGCAGCCGAATGCACGGGATCGCGCTAAAATATGATTCACCGTCAACATCGACGGCAGAGCTGAGGTGCGGAGGTGGCGACTTTCTTTTCCGATTATTTCGGCGTCGATGAAGAGGCCATCGAAGACTTTGGCGCGCTGAACATATCGTTGATCAACGACCTCCCATTGTTCATTGACCCGTTCCTACTGTTCAATAGCGAGAACAAAGAATTCAACGACTTGCATGACCAGATCATCGCGTATCTGGTCTTCCTGCGTGACCGAGCCAGCAGGGCTAAGGTGGACGAGGGATTGCTTCGGTCTTGGTATTGCTTTTCGGAAGTGAAGCAAAATTGGCTTGGCTTTTCCATCAGCGGCAACAGCGGCAGCGGCCTGGGCTTGGATTTCGCTCGGGCGCTTTGCAATAACCTTGATAAGATCTTCAAGAACTTCGGCTCCGAGACGATCACGGAAGCGAGCCACTTGGAGAAGGTGTGCTTGATCGCAAATGGCGTCGGCAGAGACAACATCAGCGACTTCACGACAAATCTGATCTTGGACTACTTGTGCCGCTTTACGGAACGCTTTGCCGCGCAGCACTTAACGGCCGATCAAGTCCGCGAAGTGGCGGTGCGGCGGGCGAAATTCAACTACACCACCGAAACGTGGGAGGTAGGCCGCTATAAGCTGCCGTGGTGGAACGACGACTACATCATCCTGACACCCATGGCGATGCTGACGCGTGACGAAAACTGGATCAACAAGGATGACTTGGTGGCAGGATTTGAGAAGATCCCGCCTGCCATCCCTGACAGCCAGCTGCGCGCCGAGGTGTCGAACTATTTCTACAACGCGATTGTGCGGAAGAAGGATCGGCATCCGAGTAAAAAAGAGCTTGCCGACGCGGCTTCTGACACCTTGCTGCGCTACCCGATCCTCATTGACTACTACATTTGGCTGAAGGAGCAGTCGGGCGACGAGGCCGAGAGCGCAAGCTCGCAAAAAGTGATGATGGCCAAGTTCTTCTTCATCCAGCAGCTAAAGTCGCTGCAGAAAGTGTTAGTTGAACAGTCACCGTTTTATCAGGCTGGCTTTGACACATACGAAGAAGCACACGCGCGGCTTGGCTACCTGAAGGATGTCATCGAGAACAAGGGCGGGCATCAGATCTTCTACAACGACGGCAAACCTGTCGAACGTGAGAAGGACCTGCAGATCCTTTATCGGCTGGTGTGGTTTGGCTCGCCGTCCGACGTTGGTGCCGAAGCCAACGACGGACGTGGGCCGGTCGATTTCAAGATATCGCGCGGGGCGCCCGACAAGACCTTGGTGGAAATGAAACTTGCCAAGAACTCTAAGCTTGAGCGCAATCTGGAAAAGCAGGTTGAAATCTACAAGAAGGCCAGCGACGCCAAGCGGGCCATCAAGGTGATCGTCTTCTTCTCAGCTGCTGAAGAGGAGAAAGTGGCTGGAATTCTTACGCGTCTGAAGCTCTCGAACAGCAAGGACGTCGTGTTGATAGACGCTCGCGCCGACAACAAACCGTCAGGCTCGAAGGCTTGAGGTGGACACGCTGACAGTTCCGCAAGCCACAGCATCAGGATGCAGCGCACTGATAAGATCGCGCATTTGATCCAGTGTGGCGAGCAGGGGTTCGCGGTCGTCGTCGCCTTGAATGGCTTTGACAGCCTGCAGTGAGGCGACTTCGATGGACGTCGCCAAAAGCGTCGCCGCAAGGTGTCGGGCAGCGCGTTGGGCGTCAGCATCAGGAAGGCTGCGACCGCGCGCCACTAGCGGCCAGATCGATCCAACTTCGGTGACAGAGGTTTGAATGGCGGCGGGGGCGGCACGGGCTTCTTCGCACCACCCGCTGCGTCTTTGTCCTTCGCCATTGGGAACTGCGTGCTGCCCGTGAGGATAGGGCGCTGGTAGCGATCCTTGTCCAGCCATGCGGAGACGCGCACAAGCGGCGTGCCGTCACCGAAATTGACGAAGCCGTAGTTGGTCGGGCGATCCTTGTCGGGGGCATCTGCCTTGGTCTTGTTGGCGAACAGGACGATTTGGTTGGGAGCCACTTTAAGTTTGCCGCCAGCGTCTAAGTCCGTTCCAGACTTCTGGCTCTTCATGAACGCTTGCACCTGATCAATGGCTGGGGCGTTGCGGTTCATCGTGCCGATTGTGCCGTTGTAGCCTGTGTGCGTTACGCCATCCGCGTTTTGGTATTCGAACGCCCAGAGGGTCACGGCGCGTTCGTCATCGGCGCCAGGCTTCGTAATCTTGCCATCGATGAACATCGGCAGGTTATCGCCCTGCGCCTTGTTGCGATTAAAGAAGGCGGCGAAGTTGCCAGTGGGTTGTTTGGGTTGGGTGGTGCTCATGGGTCATGTCTCCTCTTGGCGCATACATGGTGCGTGCACAGGGGATACATGGGCAAGCGAAGTGCCTAACGCTGCGGCATTTGTTTTTGAGATCGAGGGTGTCTCCTGCGAGGCTTTGGTTTGGAGCACTTGGGCGGCGTGAGCGCCGTAAACGCCTTAAGACGTTCGCGGAGATCGGCGAGCAGCTGATCCATCAACGGCAAACGTGTGATGCGGGCGCGGCGACGTGCCTGCGCGTCGTTGATGGCCTCACGCAGGTCGGCGCGTGATCCAAGCACGCGCGCGATGTCGACGGCGTCAATAGCGAAGATGGAGCGAGGAGGGGCTTTGCATTTGGCAGGCGCCCTGGGGCGCGCTGTGAAGGCTTTTCCAGTGCGTTTGGAGGCTGGCGATAGACCGAGCGCCGAAAGCTTCACATAGGACGTGCGGTTGCCCGCCACGTAGCCTTTGCCTTTCTTCTCCACCTTGAGGTCGTAGGTGGCGAGCATCGCAGTGATATCGTCGAACGTGCTGGCCTGGTCGAGGTTTTCGGAAAGGCGTTCCGCCAGCTGGCGGGCTTTGCGACGGCTCCATTGCAGGCGGTTGGTCTTGGCGCCGCGTTTGGCGGCGTACGTGGCGCGCTTGGTCGGCTTCTTCGGCAGATCCTCGGTAAGGTTGGGGTTGAACGTGTGAGCTGGCACGTATTGAAACCCGTACTGCTCGGAGAGTTGCCGCATGATGGCGTCCATGCGTCGGAAGTCGTGTGACGTTGACCAGGCGCGGCCCGTCTCGGAGTGCACACGGTTAATCATCATGTGCAGATGTTGGTGCGGTCGGTCGCCATGGCCCATGACGAGGGCTTGGTGTTCGGCAAGGCCTGCTAAGGCGAGGGTCTTGCGCGCGATCTCTTGCATCACCTCGGCGCTCGGGCGTTCGTGCTCATGCCACGAAATGATGGTGTGGTAGGCGGCGTTGGTGCAGCGGCGCGACTTCTCGGCCGTGGCCTGCATGTAGGTGGCGGCAAGTAGCGGATCGTCGGTCGGGAGTTTCTGGGCAAACGTCCAGGCGACGCGGTCGGGTGAGCCTTGGCCAGATTTGCCGAGGATGAGATAGCGCGCCAGCGCATGAAAATCGTTGTGCGGCGGCATCACGGCGGCAAGCATCAGGCCAAGCGCGTCACCAGGTCGTTGATGCGGGCGAGCAGCGCGCGTGCGTCGGCTTCCAGTTGGGGCAGGCGTGACAGGTTGGCGTGGTGAGCGATCTGGTTGAGGTTGTTGCCCTCGCGGCAGAGTTCGCGGATCAGGTCGTTATGGACACGGCGGTGGGGAAGTTCGGCGGGCGCGCTCTTTTGGTGGGCGTCGATGAGCTGTGCGATCAGCGTGGAAATCGTGACGCCTCGGGTGTCGGCTTCGGTGTTGAGGCGGGCAAGCTGGTCGGTGCTAATTCGGCTGCGGGCATAGCAGGGGCGGGCCACCTTGGCGTCGGAAACTCCTTTGCGGTAGCCACGGCGCGGCATGTGGTCGTCAATCGTTAGCCCTTCGGCGTTGAGAGCGGGCCACACCCGCGAGGGTGCGCGATTGATCCTATTTTGTGGTCAATCGCATACCTCGCCCGCTTCTTTTCTTACCCTTCCTTCCATACCCCCTGAATACAAGTTGCTTGCCTCTCTCATGAGCATGTACGTGCACGGACGTCACACCTGACATTGAGCGAGTTGGAACGTTGAAAAACGTCAGGAGCGCCTGCGGCGCGGTTTAAGAGGCGGGGGCTCTGCCCCCTGCACCCCCGGAGTACTTGGAGGAAATGATGGGGCAAAGTGTATGCAGTTTGCGCGCGCGATCTCGTGGCAAGTAACGCACGGGCGTAATCAGATGCCTACGGGCGCTTGCCGTTCGGCAGCTGATTGGTACGATAGCTGACTATCGACGATGGGGCGCGACGGTCGAGGTTGACCCGAAGCAGAAGTGATCAGCCCCGTTTGGCCATCTCCATAGCGGACATGCGGGTGGCTCCAGATACGATTGCGAAGTGACGGTTTCTGGTTCCGCAAGTATGTCAGAAAAACGTGAAGTCGTTGGCGACCAAGCTCACTTTCTGAACGTTCAGCAACTCTATCGACGACGCCGCATCGATGGTGATGATGGTGCTCGTTCCGACCTGCACCGCAGCAGCCATGACCTCATCATAGGTGTCGAAAGATGCTCCAAGGGAAATGCGCAATACATCTCCGGCAGCGGCGCCTGCGGCGAAATCGCCAACCACGTCGTTCCCAAAAGAACCTTGGAATACGAAGGTATCGTTTCCACTACCACCGGTGAACCGGTCCGCCCCCGCCGTACCAGTGATGGTGTCGTCACCCGCCGCGCCGTCGATGTTCTCGATCGAGAGCACGGTCAGGCCGGTGAGGTTGATCACGTCGTTGCCGGTCGTGCCCCGGATGCTGTCCGTACCGGCGCCGTCGAGCACCTCGACGCTCGTCCAGTTGGTGCCCGTCGCATTGACGCGGAACACATCGTTGTAGACCGAGCCCTGCAGCGTATCGGTGCCGAGACCGCCGTCGATGGTGTCGAGATCGCCGTCACCGACGACCGAGAACACGTCATTGCCGTCAAGGCCGAAGAGCTGGTCGGCGCCCGTGCCACCGGTGATCGTATCCGCCCCCGCCGTACCAGTGATG
>JAPXTA010000071.1:12324-26009 GCA_033812735.1 Hyphomicrobiaceae bacterium
TCAGGCCGGTGAGGTTGATCACGTCGTTGCCGGTCGTGCCCCGGATGCTGTCCGTACCGGCACCGCCGTCGAGCACCTCGACGCTCGTCCAGTTGGTGCCCGTCGCATTGACGCGGAACACATCGTTGTAGACCGAGCCCTGCAGCGTATCGGTGCCGAAACCGCCGTCGATGGTGTCGAGATCGCCGTCACCGACGACCGAGAACACGTCATTGCCGTCAAGGCCGAAGAGCTGGTCGGCGCCCGTGCCACCGGTGATCGTATCCGCCCCCGCCGTACCAGTGATGATGTCGTCGCCCGCCGCGCCGTCGATGTTCTCGATCGAGAGCACGGTCAGGCCGGTGAGGTTGATCACGTCGTTGCCGGTCGTGCCCCGGATGCTGTCCGTACCGGCACCGCCGTCGAGCACCTCGACGCTCGTCCAGTTGGTGCCCGTCGCATTGACGCGGAACACATCGTTATAGACCGAGCCCTGCAGCGTATCGGTGCCGAAACCGCCGTCGATGGTGTCCGTTCCAGCGTCACCAACGATCCTGAAGACGTCGTTTCCAGCACTGCCAAGAAGGCTTTCGCTGTTCGCTGTCCCGGTGATAATCTGGCCGACGTTAATAGTGAGAGATGCAGTCGTCAGTCCGCCTTGACCGTCTGTCACTAAATATGACAACGAGGCGGCGCCAGAAAAACCGGCCGCTGGTGTAAATATGATGTTTCCCTGTGCGTTAAGCACGGCGGTCCCGCCGCTGACAGACTGAATTGAAGAGATGGCCAGCGTGTCTCCATCAGGGTCACTGTCGTTAGCCAGAAGTTGAGCAGCAAGGATCGTCAGCGGAGTAGCCGGCGCACTCGAAAGCGCGGCATCGGCACCAAACTCGGGCGCATCATTAACGGCCGTAATGTGCACCGTCACTCGTTGCTCAACGGTCGCGCCCCTACCGTCGGATATCACGATCGTAAACGCGTCAGTACCATTCGCATTCGCGCTCGGTGTGTATTTGAATGTCCCTGTTGCGCTGTTCAAGGCAACGGTGCCGAGTGCGGGCATGAATCCGGACTTGAGAGCATAGATGAGTGCATCTCCATCAGCATCCGAAGCACCAATGTCAAACGTCAAACTGGCTGTATCTTCGACGAGCGAGACAGATTTGGTCGTAGGTGCTTGAGGGGCCGCATTCACGGTTCCAAGTGGGAAACGTGGCGACGCGTAGCCGCCAAAAGTCGACAAGTCGACTGTACGATCAGAGAATTGCAAGAACTCGATACCATTCAATTGGTCGGTCCCGTCGGCGTGGTCGGGACGTAAGTCCTCGACAAGGATTGCTCCATTGCTTTGACGGGTGATCCGGTACGAACTCGAAGACCCCGAATAAGCGGCAACGTCACTTCCTGCGCCGCCGAACAGGGCATCGTTTCCGGCGCCACCTGTCAGCAGGTCATTCCCATCGCCTCCGTCGAGTTGGTCTCGCCCGCCGCGACCGTCGATCGTGTCATTGCCGGCGAGGCCCCACAGCTGGTTGTCAGCCGTGCTGCCGCTGATGATGTCAGCAGAAACGCTTCCGATCAGATTTTCTGTGCCCAGTATTTGGTCGCCGTCACTCGATGAGCCAGGTAGTCCATCAGCACCGAGGTCAACGATTACGCCACCCACGTGGGCCCTGAATGAGATGGTATCTATTCCTGCACCGAGATCGATGAAATCCGCACCCATGTCAGATTCGAGGTAGTCGTCTCCCAAGAGCCCAAGAATGGTCAGGATTTCATCGATACCATCGGTCGAGTTCTTCTCCGACAGAAGCGAGTCGTTGCCCGGCGTCCCTTCGATCAACTCAGGGTCGGTAGTGATCTCAGGAGTTGTCGGTGGCGGCGCTGGCGGTGGCTCGGTACCATCTGGCGGAGGAGCAAGCTCGTCCAAACTTAGCTCAGGCGGCGTGCTCAACGATGTGAGCGGATCGTACATGTCTCCGTTGTGCAGGAACGATCTCAACTCCGAGTCGTATTCAGTCCGCACTCCTGGATCTGTCGGTGACCACGGTTGAGGATCAGAAAAATGGATGCCCAATGCGCCGTTGGACCAGTTTTTGATCTCGATGATCAGCCCGTCCCATCCCCATTCGTTAGTCGTCCATTGAGCCGCAGGGGGAGGAGGATCGCCGGGATCGGGCACGAATGAATTCGTCTCGGCGTGGCCGCGCGCAATACGGATGAACATCGACGAATCAACGAGCTGATACTCGATGCGGCCAAGAAACTGCATTAGCCCACCGGTGAAATCAAAGTCCCACCACCAGCGACCGTCTTCTCCACGAAGCGGATAGTCTCCGGAAAGCCGGGCACTGGACAGCTGAGCGTAGTTCTCGTCGCCAAATGCACCGAGCAGCGGGAAGAGGGCCGAGCCATCGAGCGAGGGGTTCGCAATATCCGCTGTGTCGTTGAAGAAGTTGCGCGGAACAAAGAGACGATCCTCTGCGGTCGCGTCCGCGATGGTCACATAAAACGGCGTAACCTCACCGCCGAAGTCGGGCGTTATCGAACCAATGACGAAGGTATCTTGGCCCCCGCCGCCGATCAGCAGTTGCTCTGAGCGCTCGATATCTGCGAAGGCTTCGGCAACAAGGATATCGTCGCCGTCACCGCCGATGGCTACGTCCTTGCCATTCCGCGCGTGGATGCGGTCGTTGCCGGCACCACCGACAAGCACATCATTACCATCGCCGCCGACGATTTCGTCGTTTCCGCCGCCGCCGACAATGAACGCCCCGCCGGCATCGATACCACCGTAGTTGTCACGGTCGCGCCCGGTGGTAGGAACTTGGCCCGCATGAAGAGCCGCTCCCTGATCATCATACGCAATCAGCATCCGCGTGATGTCACCGGGAGAGCCGGTCCAATTGGATCGATCTGCTTGGCTCCAATTGAACGCTTCATCAATCAACTCAGTACGACCGATAATGTTGGCGTCCGCCGTACTGTCGTTTTCCCGCGCTGTTTCGGTACTTTTTGCCCACTTCGATGGATCGAGGTCGATGTAGAGCAGCTTGTCGTCGATGGTCGCAAGAGTTCCGTTCAAGGCTGTATCCGCCTCGGATTTTTGGAACGCAAGGTCGGCGGCGTACTGGACGATGATCTTGCCGACGGCGGCCTTGGCTGCATCAGAGTTGAGGAGTCCTGAAAGGGAATCCCGGTCGAACAGAGGGCCGATATTGATCGCATCGTTGTACAACGAGTGGATGGCAGTATTGCCGAAGATTAGCGTGCCTTCATCCAACGCCGAGTAGGCGATGGCGTTGCTCATCACAAGGCCGGCACCCGCCTGACCGCGAAAAGCTTCGGCACCAGAAGCGCTTGCTATGGTGTCATTTTCCAAGACCGGAAAGACGAATTTCGCGGCTGGTTGCCAAGCGTTGGAAATACCTTGCTCTTGTGCAAAAAGGCGGATGGCCAACAACGATATGCTGTGACGGTCGGCGGGTGACAATCCACGGTCACCGAGAAGAACCGTATTGCCAAGATCGAGTGCCTGAGACGCATTTGATCGCGTTGCCGCAGCAATCTCACCTGCAATATGAAAACTACCAATCTTCGAACCGTCGAGTGGCCAAGGTTCGTTGCCACCGTAGATCAACTGCAAGAGGTCGTAGGCGGCTTGCGGCGGAGGTAACCCTTGTTCGTCAATCACATTATGATATGCGCTCCAAGCAGCGCCGTAAGCTTGCTGAGCTGCGCTCAGGAAGCCAATATTGTCGAAAGTGACTGCCGATCTTCCGAAGAGAGAAGCGACCAATCCGGCGAGGCCGCCGCCTAACGAATGAGCCGTCAACGTAACGTTGGCGTCGCGTGGGTCGGCACCCTGGGTAACTGCCAAGTAGAAATTCAAAGCATCCCGCGCTTGTGCCCCGAACGGGCTACCGAGCATCAATCCCCATCCATTGAAGACATCAAGCGAGTTCGGTCCGCCGGCGAAATCGGTTCCGCGATAGGAGATCGTCGTCGAACCATCCGCCATGGAATACGCAACGCCGACGAAACCGGAATCGGTAGAGCGAATCTCCAATATCGAAGCACTGCCAACTTGCCTGCCAACGCCACCTAGGTCCTTGAGCCGGACAAGCGGATCACTAGGGCTGTTTCTATTGTATGTATCCATTGCGAGGATGGCATTCATCAACGTCGGCGTCATTACGGCCTCCGGAAGTGCATCGAGCCAAGCCCGAGATCGCCTGCTCGTACGCCGAGCCGGCCTGTGAAGAGTGGATTGCTAGTTGGAAACTGATCGAGCCATGGAAGGCGTTTAATGATACCGCTCGTAAGCGGTTCGGCCACAATCGTTAAATACACGCGATTGAGACGAATATTCGGCCCTAGTACAGACTCTAAATTGTCCGGTTCTATGCCGTGAGCCGAATTGGGGTCCGAAATATTGGCGAACCTTATCAGAATTGGCCATTCTTCATTTGGAACCTCTGCCGTTCCGGCAAGCCACCAAATCTTGTTAATATGAGATTGTGTGAGGCCCCCAAGTGAGCCTCTGTTAGTTCTGCGTTTCAAGGGGTTGAAGGCTGCAACCAACATTGTCGCCGGATGGCCACCAACACGTTGCTTGCCCCGTTGATCAAGAGGCAATGCGTAAGCAAAGACCGCGAAAAGGATACCATGATCGGCTAGCTCAATTGGGATTGCCTCTCCTCTCCAACCGGCACCTGCGGTTGACAGAGAAAGCCATTCCCAACGCTTGTTGATGGTCGCCTCAACGACGCCGGAAGCCGAAACTGGCTTGCCATCGACAACGAACTCCAACGTCACCCGCATCCGCTTCGTGACGAACGGCAGGTTCATATAGACGTAGCCGGCGCCCAGCAGGATCAGACCGGCACAGACAGCTTGTAGCCAACGGGGCATACGGAAGGGGCAACCTCAGGAAGCGTTGCCCGTAAAGTTGGCAACCAGATCGTGCTCAACCTACAGATGACGATTGGAAAGCTGCAAGGGCGGTTGCTGCGGCATTCCGTCAGACGCCGGACATTTCTTGTCATCTGTGTCCCATCGGCCACCAATCGGGGGCGGCCATGCGCGAACTAGTCGACAAGCACATCAAAAACGCTGGTATTGGGGGTCCAGAAAATTGTCCGCTTTCGGGCGGGTGCTTTACGACCGCAAGTGGCCCTTTGTCCCCGTTCGCTTTTCTAACGCAATAATCATAAGCGGACACAACGGAGCCGCAGTCGAGTACTCGGAGTTGGATGGCTAACGTCGGTGGCGGGCGTAGGTGCTGGCCGTATCCATTCCGGCTGGCCGTGTCATGTTCGGCGTGGTCGCGATGAACGCAAAGTCTTTGTCGGGTCGTCGGGAAGCCGGCATGCGAGAATGGAGAAACGGATCGCCCATGTGAAGGGCGGTGATGTTTTCAAACGGGACGGCCGCCAATTCGCTCGGGGCGACGTCCAACGCTTGGGCCAGTTGCATTAGGGTATAGGCGGCCCAGGTGCGCTTGTCGGTTTCGTTGATGGGGGCGCCGCAGAAGCTTTCACCGAGATGGAACGTCCACGCGATGCCATCGGTGGCCGGCTCGATCCAGCATTCCAGCGACGCTTTGGCGCCGATGTAGACGCGCGCTTTGCCTTGGCCGTTGGTGGTGTGGGTGATGATCATGCGCCAGCTTGGAAAGGTCGGGCGCGTTGGCGCAAGCGGTGTGCCGTGTTGGTAGGCAAGCAATCGAAAATTGACGTGAGGGGGTGTGGCTTGACGGCCGCGTTGGCGGGGCGGTGTTTCTTTCGGAGCCGAGCCGTCGCGGGGGCCTTCCCTCCGGGGCGCCCTAAGGCGCGGCCCCCGCGACGGCCGGCGGAGACAGGCCCGCCATGGGGCGGTGTTTCTTTTGGTGGGAGCCAGAGCGGGTGTTGGGAAAGATGATGCTGGAAGCGGCACTGCGATGGTGTGCCGGCGCGGAGCAGCTAGAATGATCGTGCGGTTACGGCTGGAGAGCCCTATGGCCGTGGAAGTGATGGCGCCCCACTGAGCGCAAGCAGGGGCGCCTTTTTTTGAAATGCCGTCACCGGTACATAGGTGGCAAGGGGCTGCGGCAGACAGACGTCATCCTGAGGCAGCTTGCGCGCTGTTCAACTGCATGCAACTTTCAGGCGAAGTCAGTGGTGAGTGCCGAAGTGTATGCGGGAAGAAGAGCTGTACCCCTACGTCCATGATTACCTTGAGCAGCGCTTTCGTGAGCGCTTGGCGACGAGGCATGGGGAGTTCATGTCGATTTCCGCCGACACATCCAAAGCGCATGGCGGGAGTGGCGACGGCCAATGGTCTCGACCGGATTTGGCATTGGCGGCGCTATGGCGGTTCAAGTACGGCCTCTCGTGGGCACTGGATCTACACAGTTTTGAGGTGAAGACAGAGTCGGGGTGCGACGCCAAATCCGTTCATGAAACGCTTAGTCACACCGGCCACGTGCACTACAGTTATCTCACATGGCACTGCCCGAATTGGTCGGAGTCGGTTCAAGCCCACGGTTCAATTTTGGAACGCTGCCGCCGATTCCGCGTGGGACTTATCACCTTCGGCGACCCAGCAAACGCCGATAGCTATGTTGTCCGAGTCCCGTCTGGCCGACACGAGCCTTCTGGTGAGGCCGTCGACGAATTTATTGAAACGCGGTTTCCGGACGAAGAGCGCGCGAAGTTGCAAGAGTGGCTGGAACGAGTTCGGTAATGGCGTTCAAGATCGCAATCGCGAACCACAAGGGCGGCGTTGCCAAGTCCACCACCACCCTGATGGTGGCTGAAGCCCTAGCGTGCTTCGGTGGACTGCGAGTCCTTGTTATCGACATGGACCCTCAGTGCAGCATCACAACAATGCTTCTGTCGGATGCCGGCGCCCGGGCGGCAGGCGCTCAGTTCAGAACCTTGTCACAGCTCTTATCCAGCATCGCCGACGGTGGTTCACTGCCTCTTAGTCGGGTCATAACGTCCAGGGCAAGCGATCTTGTTGAACTGAGGGACGCCATCGACCAGCGTCGAGTAGATTTAATCGCATCGAATAGCGCTCTTCTCACCGACATCAATGTCTTGGAGACCAAACTGCGTCGTCGGTTTGGTGAAAAGCTTGATGTGGCAATCGCTTCCGCATTGGCGCCGGAAATTGTCCGCATCGATCGCAGCTATGATGCAATCGTGTTCGACTGTGCGGCGGGAACAGGTCCCCTGTCGTTGGCGGCAATCAGGTTATCAAATTTCATCATAGCCCCTAGTGTCCTCGACGCTGTCTCAATGAAAGCGCTTCGTGACTTCATCGAGATCATCCTGAAGCAAAGTATCGATGCTGCGGGACATGTGTCGCTCAAGATCTTGCCGACGATCTATCGCACTGGTGATCCCGTTCAACGACAGACCTTGGATGCGTTCAGATCCGGTGCCTTTGCCGTAAACGCGTTCGAGCGTGCCATCCCTGACAGCGTGAGTATTCGTCGTGCGGTCGAGCGAATCCGACCAGATTCGTACCGGAACGCACGCGAAAAGTACGCGACGCTGATTGGCGATGTTCAATGGCTTTGTGGCGCAGTGCAGAATTTTGTGAATGAAAGAGGGGCCAAAGCGTGACGCAGAACAAGATTAGCCCATCCGAGGCATTGGACCGCATTTTTGCGGTTATACGCGAGGAAGCAGCAGGCAATCCGACATTTGCCCGCCGAATGCTCGATGCGGTGGGTGTGCATGTCGTGTTTCAGGGGCAGGAGGCCGCCAGTTCGGTCGACCCAGTCATCGCCGCTGCGCGAATGGATCAGATTGCGTTCCGGGAGATGTTTTCGACCTTCAGCGAAGCCGACATTAAAAAGCTGCTGACGAGTTACGGCCTCGCAACTGCTGACGACATCAAGCGCGTGTCGACCAAGCCGAAAAAGATCGGGTTCATTGAATTGATGTGGACGGGTGCGCGGAGCAAGCTAGGTCGGGGATAAAGCGTCGTCGACGCGACGCACCATCATCGACTCCGTTCCCTCGTCTCTGGAGTCCGCGACTCCGCCAAATCCACCTGCGCAACCGCCCGCATCTGCTGCGTCATGGTCGGCGTCGGTTGCTGCTCATACTGGACATCTAGCGCAATTGTCGCACCGTCACGGCCGCGCAGCACCATTGCGTCGGTGTCGACCTCGTACCGAGCGCCATGGATGTGGATGATTTGCGGTCCGTTGGTGGCGCGTTCGCTGGAGGACGCACGATCCAGGTCGTCGCGCGCTTCCAAGGCGGTTTCGACGCGGGTCGTCAGCGTGGTGATGAGCGCGGGGACGGCCTGCTGACCTTCCGCCTCGAACAACCTTTCTACCGCGTGCTCGGCGCCGTACTCATCGGCGACCGATACCAGCATGTCAGCCAGCGTCTCTGGTTCGGAGAACCGATCTCGCAATGCGTCTGCGATAGCCTCATGGGCGGCCCGATAGATCGCCTGTGCTTCGGCAACGGTGGGCATGTCATTTGCCATGGCCATCTTCCAACTTTTCACCGGCTGCGATCCGGCACTCTGTCAAGCCTATCGGATGGCCGCGAACGTGCAACTCGTTCCTGGCGTCGCATCACCTCGGTCATCGATAGTCCCGGCGCATCCCGGACATAGGCGTTGTATTCGACACGGGTCATGCCGCCGTCGATGTCCTGGTAGCGGACCACCCGGCTGGCGGCCGTGCCCTTCTTGCGGAGGGCACGGTTCCGCATGGCGGCTTCCTTGGAGGTGGGTTTCACGCCACGGGCATGCATGGCTCGGATGTTCGGTCCCTCGTGAACCTGTGCAAGCCGGTGCTGTCCTTGCTCAACCAGCCGGCGCCGATCGATCCGTTCCGGTCGCCCGGCACGCTTCAAGGCGTGGTTCGCAACCTCTTCCCATAGTTCCCGCAGCTTGAAGATAGTGGTCGGCTCCGGCAGTCCCTTGGCGGCACGCAACCGCGCTTCCTTCGGTCCGGCTGAGAACAGCACCACGCGCCGCCCGGTGTCGGGATCACGGTCCCGCACCAGCAGGTGGGCATGGGGATTGTTGCGGTCTTTCCCCTTGGCATGTATGGCGCCGATCCAGGGCACACGCCCCTGCGTCAGGCGCTCGGCGAACCCCGACAACAACGCCGCATTCTCCGACAGCGATAGTTCACGCGGAAGGGCGATCACCATCTTGTCGGCAACGCGGGCATTGGCGCGGTCTTCGCGCTCGGCCCTTCTGATCCACCGCATGGCGGCATGCGCATCTGTGGGCATGCGCGCACTCATGACCACGCTCGCCGCCCCGGACCGGGTGATGTAGCGGATATGGGCGGCAGCAGTGAACGGCGCCTTCTGGGTGGTCTTGCCGATGGGGGTGAGCCGCAGGCTGTAGATGGCCATGGGAAAGCACCCCGACGCTACCGTGAGCGATCACGCGGTTCGGGAACACGCGGCACCGAGAGCGCAGTGCCGGACATCCGCCGCATGGTTTCAGTGAGGGTTTCCTGCGGGAACGGGCCTTCGTTTTCCAGCGGAACGACCTTCGGCTCCGCGTCTTGGCGGCTTACCTCGGACAACCGGATGTCGCGCTTCACCTGCTCGGTGAGCGCTGCATCGTGCAGCTTGTCGCGGTGGGCTTGCCACATGCGCCGCCGCTCCATCCAGTTGAGGCGGGAAGGCTTCTCCGGGTGTGGCCGATCGGCCATGACCATCTTGGCGCGTTCGAGCAGCAGCGTATCACGTACGGCCCGGTACGATTGCCAAGGCATCGACCGTGCCTTGCGCAAGATCTGCCGCTCATGGCTGTTCCACACCCACGGCGTCGCGCGTCGCAAAACATCCTTGGGTATCCCCGCCAGCACGTTGGGGATTCGTCCGTTATGGTGTAAACGAATCGTCACACCACTTCCTGCTTCCTCGGTGATTTCCAGCCGGAACAGGGGTCGGTCGGAGCCGGACATGGGCGTTGCCTCTAGGCATCGGACAGCGGTCAGACGGTTGGGGGACGGCGCACGGGTTTGTGGCCGCTCCGCCCAAACCCATAAGTGCGCCCTGAGCCCCGCCGCCGCAAGCAGAAAGTCACACGACGGAGTGTCGCGACGTCCGACCACCGCCGCATCGTGGGCGGTGGTTCGGTGCGTCGTTGGGAAATCCGTGACCGGTAGACGACGGGTGACGCGGGGTGCGGGGCAGGACCGCCGGCCGGCGTAGCGGCCAAGGTCCCGAGGGGGTTCGGGGGAGGGCTGGAGCCACGTCGGTGGCCATGCCTCCCCCGCCGATATGACAGTTGGATTGCGTCCATCATTCCGTGCTGCGTCGACCGGAGAAGTCTCCCGGAGGCACCGATGCCGTTCTATGCGTTGATGCTGATGGCTGTGGCAATTGGAGTGTGGTTTGGCGGCCGCAAGCGACGGCAACAGCGCGCCGCAGAGGCGCGGCACGAGATTGAGACCACCCTCACCACAGGACTGCCAAGTCCCGAGACCGCACTCGGCCGCAAGGCCCAGGAGGTCGCGGAAGCGGACCGCAGCAAGCTGCACACACCGCCGCCGATCCATGGGTCTGCCCGGTGGGCCACCACCGCCGACCTCACGGCGATGATCCCACCGGCACCGCCTGGCCAAGGGAGCCGCGAGCTGATGTTCGGCACGCTGGTGGAGGGCGACCACGACACCGGCCTGCCCCTGGTGGCGCGCTATCCGGGCCATCTCTTGACCGTGGCCGGCACCGGCCAGGGCAAGAGCGCGACCCAGCTGGTCGGCAACCTCATGACCTACGGCGGCTCGGTGATCATCCTCGATCCCAAGGGCGAGCTGTTTGACCTCACCGCCGACGCGCGCCGCGCGTTCGGGCCGGTCTATCGGCTGGCTCCCTATGCCCGTCCGGGCGACCCGCCGTCCGACCGGTACAACCCTCTCGACGAAGTCGACCATCCGGTAGAACTGGGCGCTCGGGCACGGCGCCTCGCCGAGATGCTGATCGTGCGGGAAGGGGATCGTGGCGCGGCCAGCGCCGCATTCTGGGAGAACCAGGCGATCAACCTGCTCACCGCGCTGATCATGGCGACCATCGAGTTCGCAGCGAAAACCCAGCGGCCGGATACCCGGACGCTGGCCGAAGTGATGCGGCTTGCGAGCTTACCAATCCTCGGCTCTCAGCCGAGGAAGCCGGCCATCCGCGAGTACATCGAGGACCAGCTGCTGCTCATGGCGCAATCGAGCACGAACCCGTTCGTGCGCCAGCAGGGCATGGCGTTCATGGGGCTCGACCCCAAAACGCTCGGCGGGTTCCTCGCCGAGATCAACGCCAACCTGGCGTTCTTCAGCGGGCATCCGGGGTTTGCCGCCACCACGGCCGCAAGCGACTTCAAACTGGCCGACCTCGCCCATGCGCCGGCTACGGTGTACCTGACCATCCCGTTCAAGGAGATGCCGTCGAGCTTCCGGTTCCTGCGGGCGATGGTGGGGCTGGCGTTCGCCGCGCTCGAAGAACAACGGGAGGCCACTGAGGCGTCGGTGCTGTTCGTGCTCGACGAGTTCGCCGCGCTCCGGCGGATGGAGTTCATGAAGGACGCGGTGGCACAAATGCGATCCTCAGGCGCCTGGCTGTGGTTTCTGGTGCAGGACCTCGCGCAGCTCGACGCCGAATACGGCGACGCGGCGAACGTGTTCCTCTCCCAGACCGACCATCAGGTTTACTTCGGCGCGACGCTGGACCAGCGCACCAAAACATATCTTTCCACTGCGCTTGGGGTGACCACGTTCGCGTACCGGGATGCCAGCGTGTCCTGGCAACACTCCATAGGCACCAGCGATGGCGTGAGCGAAAGCCCTACCCAAGTGGGTGGCGTCAACCTCGGCCGCTCCGTCGGCCAATCGGTGAACATTCAATCCCCCGTCCAACTCGCCCCCAAGCCGCTGCTCACGCCAGCCGAGGTCGGCATGGCGCTGTCGGCGCGCATGCCCGGCCAGTCCCATTCCACGAGCGCGATCATCCTGTCGAAGCAGGCGGGCGGGTTCCCAATCCTCGCGCGGCGGCAGCATTGGCGCGCGCACTATCCGAAAGTTTTTCCAGCAGCCATTCCCCTTCCGACCGGAGACTTAAGGGATGTCGACATCGTCAAATGCCCACAAACCGTTTCCTGATCCTGGATCGGCCGCTAGGCCGACGCCGGAGAACGAGCAGATCTATCGGCTGCTAAAGCAGTCGATAGAGATCGCGCGTCAGGGCGGCAGCGCCGCTCTGGATCAGCGGGGCGAAAGCTCCCGCTGGCCCGAGATCGAGATTGCCGTCGGCCTGCGGATTGTGAGCCTTGCCGACGACGATGCCGGCAGGCAGGCGTGGATCGAGACCATCGCCGAGAGCCTCAGCACGCGACCAGGTGGGCAAGACTATGCCGATCGCTTTCGAACGCAGGTTGATCTGCTGGCCCTGTGGCATGATCGCTGGCGCTATCCTGACAGCGTGACGACCGTCGCGCCGATCCTGCGCGAGACGTTGGCGTGGATGGCGGCCTGGCATCTGGTGGAAGCCGGCGTGCCGGCGACACAGGTTGTCCAAGCCATCAACCCGACTCCGGCAACAGCGTCGTGGCAGCGGCTGGCGGCGGACGCCGCCCCGCATGTCAAGCGAGGGTTGACAGCACTGATGCACGCCACGCGGCGTGGGACGGCGTTTGCGTTGGTTTTGCTGCGCGGGATGCAAGAGACCTCGTCTGAGGTTCAAAAACGCACAGCAGCTGCGCGCAAGGGGTTCCAGGCGTCGCAACAGCGACGGGCTGCCCAGCAGGAGGCGGCCTTCGCCGCCATCCGAGAAGCGCAAAGCATGGACAATGGCCCTGTCCTTCACCTCGACGGCCGCGCAATGGGCGGCTCGGTGCTGCTGACGTGGATCGGCCTCGTGGTCTGCTCTTGGATCTCACTCATCTGGGGCGCGCTGCTGTCGGCGCCGTTCGGCGTGGGGCTGGCCATGATGGCGACGTTCGGCATGGGCATGATTGTGGTGCCGATCTGGGCGACGTTCTGGGGTTTCGTTGGTATGGGCGAGGCTACTAACAGCACGCTGCGACAGATGGGGTTCCGTCCGGTGACGGACGGGCATCCCATCGCCAGCACTACGGCGCGTTACGCGCAGGCTCTCGATATCCCGATGCCGAAGATCGGCGTCATCGACGCCAACAATGCGTTTGCCATGGGCGTGGATCGCCACCACGCGACCGTCGCCATTGGCCAGCCGCTCATCGAGCGGCTGACACCGGCCGAGGTGAACGCCATCATCGGCCACGAACTGGGGCATGTGGTGAGCGGCGACATGCGCCGCATGATGCTGATGCGCACGTTCCAGAACGCCACCGTTTGGTACGCGTTGGCGCAAGGGATGAAGCAGGTCGCACGATGGATTCTGTGTTGGGCGGCGGAACTCGGCATCCTGGCGTTCTCGCGGCATCGCGAATTCCACGCCGACGCCATCGGCGCGGCGCTCGCCGGCAAGCAGGCAATGATCGGCGCCTTGCGCAAGATCGAGACGGCTCCGGCGCTCACGTCCACGGAACGGCGCCACGCGCGGTTCATGTTCCGGGGCAAACCGTTCTCCACGCATCCAAGCACGGCGGCGCGCATCGCCGCGCTGGAGCAAGAGACGTATCTGCGACGGTTGCCGCTCAGGGCGATGCCATGAACGGCTTCGTCGACAACCAGCGGAACATCGTCGGTCCGTCGTGCGGCTTCC